>CALEBT010000001.1 GCA_937942875.1 uncultured Ignavibacterium sp.
GTTGATGGATTTATACTGGTATTTGTAATTGTCACCGAATCTATTATTGTCTGTTGTGGTAACAATATCTTTGTCATTGATAATGGATTTACTCCGATTGATGGAGCTGCTAATGTCGTGCCTGATGCACTGTTAGAAACAAGTGACCAGTTACCCCACGCATCTCTTGACCTAATTGCGAAGTGATATGTAGTGCTGAAATTTAATCCTGTTACGGTTAACTCCTGAGGTGTACCACCTGCACCAGGTGCTCCGGGATAAGTTATTGGAGTTGCATTATAAAAAGCAACTGTGTCTAAAATTGGTGATAATGCCCATCTGACATCATATTGAATTACTCCACCCATTGATGTATCGAAAGGTGCTGTCCATAATAATCTTAATGAATTAGATGTTGGATCAACCACTTGTAAATTAGTTATTTGTGTAGGAGGAACTGTATCTGGGTTTCCAAGACTCATAAATGCAGCAACAAGGTCAATTAACCCGGTACCATAAGTATTATCCTCACCTACAGTTCCTAAATCTCTTGCTGTGTTATAAAGAGCCATTTTAATCTGATGACCAGTTAGTGTGGGAGCAAACTGTTTTAGCAAACCAATTGCACCCGCAACGTGAGGAGAAGCCATTGAGGTACCACTTAACTGATTATATCCTGAAGGTGTACCAGAAGATCTAACATTTACTCCGGGTGCAGAAACTTCTGGTTTAATTAAAAGTGAACCTGTTCCACCACAAGCTGACGGACCACGACTTGAAAAGCTTGCAATCGGATTATTGTTTCCACCTAAATAACTTGCTCCGTCAATTGCTCCAACACAAAAAACGTTAACTTCGTTAGTATTTATATTTTTAGGTTTTGTAATTGTACTAGCATTTGGTCCGTTATTGCCAGCTGAGAAAACCACTGCAATACCTGCTGCTTCAACAGCATCGAGAGTAGTTTTGTAAATGCCTGTGCATTCATTGGTAACATTAGGATCATACCAACTGCAGGATATAGCGTCGGGCATATCTGAAATAGTAGCTGGATTACCGTCTGGATTCATTGCCCATTGAAAAGCTGCTACAGAGTTTGAAGTATGCGGACTTGAACAAATTGTTTTTGCTGCTATCCACTGAGCATCAATAGCAACACCTATTGTGTCGGCAGTGGTAGTTGACCTTCCGACCATAGTTCCGATTGTGTGTGAGCCGTGTCCGTCACAATCACTTGGAGTTGTTGTTCCAGCAGGATCAAACCAGGCCTGATTTGCAGGGACAAAATTTCCTCTCCATTTATGCCAGTAGGCAGGGTGATTTGGATGAACACCTGTATCAATATTCATTAATAATCTACCCTGACCAGTAATTCCCATAGCCCATAATTCTGGAGCTTTAATTATTCTTAAGCCGGGCTCAACTGTTTCGGTTCCATTACCTTCATCGAATTCACCAACTTCGACTGGTTTTTCCAATTCAAGGAATGCATCCAAATCCATCTCAGCAATATCCATTCTCATCATTAATTCCTGATAGACAGATGGTTTTGCTTCAACCATTAACATATTAGCAACCCAGAATGATTGATATTGAAAAACCTCACCGCTGGCTTCTTTGCTTGATAGGTAATTAATTAAGTTTCCTTGTGTCTCTGCGGCTTTTTTCTGTAATGCTGTAATCACTGTGTAAGCTCTTTCTTCTAAGCTTGCTTTCTTGTGATATAATCTTTGATCTATAGCAAGTAAGTCCACTTGATCCCGCAGATAGACAAGTGAACGAACATAATCATTTTCTTTCGCTGTTTGAAGAGCTTCAATCAATCTGGTACTGACTTCAACTTGTGCGAAAGAATTTGAGAAAAGAACAAAAGAAAGAAAAAGATAAGAAAAGATTTTTTTCACTTTGTAGCTCCTTTTATAATTTGACACACAAATCTAAAACAATATTTTTTAACATTCAATAAAAATCCGAGTACTAAGTTTTAATTTACAAACTGATCCATTCTTTGAAGTTGAAAGCAAGTTAAAATTATTTTTCATATTGTTTCAGCATAGCGTAATCTGAGATAATCTTTATTAAATATCTCTTGTATTTTCCTTATTCAGTTGAAGAAAATAAAGAATCAATTGAACTAAAAGATTTCATTATTGAATTTAAAATTTATCTTATTTTTGAATTACGAATTAGTGTTATTTTATATTCGTTTTTAGATTAAATATTTTGGGAAAGATGCCGGAGTGGTTGAACGGGACGGTCTCGAAAACCGTTTATCGGCGTATGCCGGTACGAGGGTTCGAATCCCTCTCTTTCCGCTGAAAGTTTTTAAAGCTCAATGAATTAAACTGCAACTTTAAATAAGAAATTATTGGATTTAATATTGCCGCATTGACGAATGCTTCAGCTGACGGATTAAATTAAAGAAATTCTCCCAAACCTGGGGTTGTCCAAAAAGTATCAAACTTTCAGGGGCTGTCTAAAAAGTATCATTTATTCGTGTTAATCCGTTAAAATCTGTCAAAATCTGCGGTCTGTTAATTTATATAATTACTCTTTAGACAGCCACTGCAAAAGATGGACTAAAATCCGAAGCTATTTTTTAAATGATTTTTTGAAATTAATGAAGTTTAAAACAAAGTCCTTAATATCATCATTGATAGCACATCAACTCAGATTTACAATTTTTAATTTTTAACCAATCTCTTTATTTGAAAAATTACATCATTATTCATAAAATTTCGTTTAATTATTCAACAATCGGGTGTTTTAATATTCAACACTCAAAAACCTTAAAATTTTGAGTATAATCCAACTATTTAAACACGAATAAAAATTATTGTTAAATTATTCATCACATAAAATTTTTGAATAGAATTTTTCAACGCTTCATAATTCTTCATTTAACTCATTTATTTTCAAAAACTTATAGCTTATAAAAATAACCTACTTAATTTCTGGCAGATAACTTGCATTATTTTCTTCAAACAAAAGATTACATAAACTAAACAGAAAGGTAATTAAAATGGTAGCATTATTCGTTGTCTTAACATTTCTTTTTTTCATAATACTTGATTTATTAGTATTAAAAGCTCAGGGAAAAGAGCATCCGGCATTTGCCGTGAAAGTTTTCAATAAAAAATTCTTCTTCCCAATGGAATCTTTAATATCAACAAGCCATATTTGGTTGCAAAAAGTCCAGAATGGAATGCTGAAACTTGGCATTGACGAGTTTATCTTAAAAGCCTTCGGAAAACTGAACCTCATCCCAATTAAAAATGAAGGTGAATTTGTTAATAAAGGTGAACCATTCTTGAAAGCTGTTTTTGGAAACAGAACTGTTCTTTTCAGATCTCCTATCGAGGGGAAAATAAATTTCGTTAATAAAAACTTAACTAACAAAGTTGTTGAAGATTGTTATGGAGACGACTGGGCAATAATGATTGAACCAAAATCCAACAATCTCAATGAGTTTAAGAAAAGCTCCGACGCAATAAAATGGTTGCAAGAAGAATTTACCAGATTTAAGGATTTTATTGCAGCAAAATCCAATGAGCCTGAACTCGCTGGGGTAACTCTTCAGGATGGTGGTAATATTGTAGAAGGCGTATTACGATCTTTTGACGATAATACCATAAAAGAATTTGAAGAGCAGTTTCTTCTTTAATAAATTTTCATTGGAGTAAATTATGTTAAAACAAAAAGCAATATTATTTGACGCTACTCTCTGTGTTGGTTGCGGCGAGTGTTATTCAGCTTGTAAAGAAGCTAATCACTTGCCTGAAACCAACTCAGATTTTCTGAAAGATCATCTGGGAGCAAATACTTACACTGTTGTAGAACAATATGAGGATGTTTATTCCAGAAAATTGTGTATGCACTGTGTCGATCCAACCTGCGTATCGGTTTGCCCGGTTGCCGCTTTCACAAAGACCGAACTCGGTGCAGTTATTTACGATGAGGATAAATGTCTGGGATGCAGATATTGTATGCAGGCTTGCCCTCATCATATTCCAAGATATGAATGGAGTAAAGTAAACCCAAGAGTCAGAAAGTGTATTATGTGCTATGACAGAATTAAAAATGGAGATCAGACAGCTTGTGCTGAGGCTTGTCCTGCTGAGGCAACAATCTTTGGTGATCGTGATGAATTGATTGAAATCGCAAAACAAAGATTAGCCGAAAATCCTGATAATTATTATCAGCATATCTATGGACTTGAAGAAGCCGGCGGAACTAATGTTCTTGTCTTATCCCCTGTTCCTTTTGATAAACTTGGTTTTGCTACAAATTTGCCTAAAGAGCCGCTGCCAACTTATACAGCTAAAGCATTGGAAAAAATTCCCGGAGTTGTTGCTGGTGGTGGAGCATTTCTCGCTGCAATGTATTGGTTAACCAAAAGAAAGAACAAGATTGCAGAAGAAGAAAAACAATCAAACATTACAAAGGAATGAGGTATTTTATGATCCCGAAAATAACTTTTTGGAGAGTTGTCGCAGTAATTATAGTAATTGCTGGTCTCTACTCCACTTATCTAAGACTTTTTGGTGGCTTATCTGCTTCAACTAATCTCAGTGATGATTTCCCTTGGGGACTTTGGATCGGTTTTGACATTCTTGTCGGTGTAGGTTTAGCTGCAGGTGGATTTTCTATTTGCGCAATTGTACACATTTTTAATATTGAGAAGTATAAACCATTGGCACGTCCTGCAATCTTAACTGCTTTTCTTGGTTATCTTTTAGTGATATTCGGACTGATGTATGATTTGGGTAAACCTTATAATATATGGCACGCTATAATTTATTGGAATCCTCGCTCTGTAATGTTCGAAGTTGCCTGGTGCGTTATGTTATACACAAGTGTATTATTTCTTGAATTTATTCCTGTAGTTTTGGAAAAATATAAACTTCATAAACTTCTCAAGTTTATGAAAAAAGTTGGAATACCAATTATGATTGTTGGAGTTATTCTGTCAACATTACACCAATCATCTTTAGGATCATTATTTTTAATTATTCCTCAGAAGATGTCACAGATTTGGTATTCTCCTCTTTTACCGGTTTATTTCTATATTTCCGCTATCGGAGCAGGACTTTCAATGGTAATCTTCGAAGCATATTTATCAGCAAGAGCTTTCAATAAAGGGATAGAAGCTGATCTATTATCCAGAGTTGGTCTAATAAGTGTTATTGTTCTTATGATAGGTTTTGTTATTAAACTTATTGATTTGATAGTCAGTGGAAATATCAATTTATTACTTACAATAAACAACTATTCTCTTTTGTATTATCTTGAGGTTCTGATTGGTATCTTTATTCCTTTTGGATTACTGATTCAAAAAAGTTTCAGAGAAAACAGAAGATGGCTTTATGCCTCCGCTGTTATGATTATTTCCGGATTCTTATTAAATAGATTGAATGTTAGTATTTCTTCTATCTCGCCTGAAACCGGTGTCAGTTATTTCCCAAGCATAAATGAAATAAGTGTAACTCTAATGCTAATTGTTCTTGGAATGTGGGCATTTAAACTGATTGCAAAGAATTTCCCTGTTTTCACCGAAGAAATTCATCACGAAGAGTTCGAAGCTAAATTGAATGAGACTACAATAGCAAATTAAGTTCAATCCTAAGCATAACATTTTCAAAAAGTCATACTGTTTCAGTATGACTTTTATTTTTTAGAATTTTTATTGCATAACTTTCAAAATTTAATTAAGTATTTAAAAAACACTCATAATTTTAATTTCAAATTATTATTTTAAGGAAAGTTTTATGATATTTTTCAAAACATCCTATAGTGCATTCAAAAATATCTTAAATTAACTGTTACATTTAGCTCGCTGAAATGTGACTAGATCAAAGATGAATTTATTATTATGAAAATTTTATGTTAACAAGAACAGCTATAATTTTAATTGCATTTTTTACCTTCAATACATATTCTCAGAATTTAAAGGATAGTGTTAAAGTTGACTCGTTGCTAAATAAAGCTTTCGAGTTACGTTGGTCAAATCCTTCTGAATCAATTATAATAAGCTCAAAAGCTAATGAAATTTCTAAAGCAATTAATTACTGGAGCGGAGTTGCAAAATCATATAGCTTTATGGGAGTAGCTTATGAAAATTTATCAATGTATAATGAAGCATTAAAATATTACCTTTTAGGACTAAAAGTTTCAGATTCACTAAACTTACTACGCGATAAAGGTTTTGCATACAACAACATAGCTAATTACTATATCCATATTAAAAATTTAGAGCTGGCTTTTGAAAATCTTAATAAAGGATTTAAAGTGGCTCGGGAGATAAATGATTTAGAGCTTCTTGCATATATTTTTAGAAATTTCAGTTATTACCACAGAGAAAAGAAAGAATATGAAGTTGCGTTGGATTATGCAAAAAAATCTTTAGAAATAAGAGAGAAACTTAATGATAAACGTGGGGTTATAACTTCTCTTAGAGAAATTTTAATAATTTATTTTAACAGTAAAGATTTTTTGAACGCTGAAAAAACCTTAAAAAAACTCTATGAAATTATTGGTAATAATCCAAGGCATAATCTTCAACTTGCAAGGATTAAACGTACTGAAGCAGAAATATTACGCGAAAAGAAAAGATATGACGAAGCACTTCGTGTTTTCGATGAGTCATTGGAATTATTTAAATCCATAGATAATCTCGAAGGAATAATTCGTGTATATAAATTAAAAGCTGATTTGTATTCTAGCTTAGGTAAATATAAAGAAGCATTTGAGAGTATCATTCAAAATAATACATATCAGGATTCACTTAACAATGTCAGGTCATTTCAGAAAATTTCATTGATAGAAGCTGAGTTTAGAAACAAAGAATTAAAGAACAAACTACTATTAACTTCCGAAAAATTAAAGCAGAGGAACATAATTCTTGTCTCATTATTTATTGGCTTTTTGATATTGGGAGTTAGTGTTTACTTTACTCAACGAGCAAATAGTGAAAAGAAAAAATTGATTGCTAAAATTTCAGAGCAGAATAAAATTCTTGAAGAAGACAATATTCATAAGCAAAAATTACTTTCTGTTATTGGACACGATATAAAGAATCCACTAAGTTCGGTGTATTCAGTATCAGATTTTTTAATAGATAATTTTAATTCAATAGATAAAGATGAATTAAATTCTTACTTAACGATTATTAATAAATCAGTAAAAAATGCATTAAACTTACTTGATAATCTTTTGTTATGGTCTATGAACAAAATGGGTAAATTGATTTATAATTTCTCGGAAGTTAATCTGAAAACAATA
Organism: uncultured Ignavibacterium sp.; assembly: GCA_937942875.1. Taxonomy (GTDB): domain Bacteria; phylum Bacteroidota; class Ignavibacteria; order Ignavibacteriales; family Ignavibacteriaceae; genus Ignavibacterium. Next base: position 7,261 of record CALEBT010000001.1, read on the forward strand.
ATTGATAAAACAATTGAACTATATGATTCAAATATCAAAGAGAAAAACATAAAGATAATAGTCAATGTTGATAATCCAATAGTAAATGCGGATGAAAATACGTTATCCGCAATATTAAGGAACTTACTAAATAACGCAATTAAATTCAGCTTTAATGATGGGATTATTAGACTAGAAACTGAGGCTATTGGTAATTTTATTAAAGTTAAAGTAATTGATAATGGTAAAGGACTTTCTGAAGAAGAAATTAAAAATATTCTTAATAATGAGCAGCTAATTACTACCTCATCCAGAAGCGAATCTTCAACTGGTTTAGGTCTTCAGATTGTAAAAGATTTTCTAAAAATCAACAAAGGCAAGCTTTACATTAAAAGCATCCCCAATCAAGAAACCGAATTTAGTTTTACACTGCCAAAATCAAAATAAACATATGTAATGTAAAATTTATAATGTATAATGTATAATTTATAATGTAGAATGTAGAATGTAGAATGTAGAATTAACAATTCCTATTGATAATTGAACATTAAACATTTATTACTTAAAATACTCCCGTTGTTTTTCGCTTTATTCTTAGCCAGCAAATATTTGCCACAAATACACAAAGTCACGAAGTTTTTTAGAGCCTAAGTAACTTAATAGCATTTAATCTTTATCTGTTAAAATCCGTCCAATCTGCGTCATCTGCGTTCTATTCATTTTCCTTATTTGAACATTGAAAATTGAGCATTTAACATTAAGAATTGAAAATTCCTCATTTCATGGTTAGTTTTGTAGTGAATGTAGCAGGAATTATTTATGAAAATTTATAATCGTTTAGGTACCCGCCTTTCATTACTATTAGCTACGATATTTCTAATTATAATTGGTTTTTATGGATATTTCAATATAGCTGTAGTGAAATCAAATCTCTCTTTTACGTGTATGCAAAATGCCTACAATATCAGCGACATTATTAAAAAATCAACTCGATATGGTATGTTGATAAACAGTAAAGAGCACGTCAGACAAATAATAAGTACCATTGCAACAGAGAAAGGTGTAATTGGAATAAAAATTTTTAATAAAGAAGGGATTATCTCATATTCATCCGATTCAACAGAAATAAATGATAAAGTCGATCTTCAACATTATGCCTGCAACTCCTGCCATTCAATAACTCCCACTCCGGAAACCTTACCATTTGATAAATTGATAAACAAATCGCCAGGGATATTAACTTTAATAAATCCAATAATTAATGAAAAAAGCTGCTACGAAGCTGATTGTCACGCTCACAAAGAAAGCGACAAACTTTTAGGTATAATCTCTCTTCAGATGAGCACTGAATTGGTTGATTCTATAACAATGAAAACCACAAGGAACACCATCATCTCTATAATTCTAACTTTTCTTACTCTGATATCTGCATCATTTTTAATGATAAGAACTTTTATAAACAAACCGATAAAAAAGTTATTTAATGGAATAAATGAGATTGCAAGCGGTAATCTGGACTTTAAAATAAAATACGAATCATCTGATGAATTAGGTCTGATGGCAAAGAAATTTAATGAAATGTCTGAAAAACTAAATGCAGCATATAATGAAATAAAAGATTGGAATGAAAATCTTAACTCCAAAATTGAACAAAAGAATAAAGAATTAAAGAATATTTATGAACAGATTGTTCAGGTTGAGAAATTAGCCTCATTGGGGAAATTGTCTGCCACAGTTGCGCACGAACTTAATAATCCATTGGAAGGAATTCTTACATATAGTCGTCTTATAATAAGGAAACTCGAGAAATTAAATGAGCCGGAGAAGTTCAAAGAAATAACAGATATTTTATTTCTAATTTCTGACGAATCCTCCAGATGTGGACGAATTGTTAAAGATTTACTTCAATTTGCTCATCGTGGTGAAACAGATTTTGTTGTCTCCAATCTTAATGAAATAGCGGATAAGGCTGCAATGCTAATGGCTCATCATTTTGAAATGAATAATATCAGACTAATCAAAGATTATAAAGTATCTTCACTTTACTTAGAATGTGATCCTCAAAGAATAGAACAAGCACTTATAGCCATTTTAGTTAACGCTGTGGAAGCAATGAATCAGGGAGGAGAGATTAAAATAACTATTTCTCAGGAAATGGATAATGCTGTTATTCGTATTTCAGATCAGGGACACGGTATTAATCCAAATATATTGCATCAGATATTTGAGCCATTTTTTACTACTAAAGATAAAGTTAAGGATACAGGACTTGGACTTTCGGTTGTTTATGGAATAATTCAACAACATCACGGAAGAGTATTTGTTGAAGATACATCTATTAAGGGGACAACATTCAAAATTTCATTACCAATAAAACAAGAAAAACAAAATGGAAAAGAAAAATAAATTACTAATCGTTGATGACGAAGAAATAGTCAGACAATCTTTAAAAGCTTGGTTTCTGGAAGATGGTTATGAAATTGACATTGCCGAAGATGCAGAAGCAGCTTTAAGGTTATACGAAAAAAATAAATATGATTTAATACTACTAGATATCAAAATGCCTGGTATGAGTGGAATGGACTTGTTAATTAAACTCAAAGAATTTGATCCTGATGCCATTATAATTTTAATAACTGCTTATGCTTCTGTTTCATCAGCGGTGAAAGCGTTAAAGAATGGTGCTTATGATTATATAACAAAACCAATAGATCCCGATGAATTATCTCATGTGGTCAAAAATGCTTTGAATCAGAAGAATTTGAAAGATGAAAATATTCAATTAAAAACAAGTATAGATGAAATTATTAAACCTGAAAATCTCATTGGGGATTCTCCCAAAATGAAAGAGGTCTATTCGTTAATTCATACAGTCTCACAAACTGATACAACTGTATTAATACTCGGTGATAGTGGAACTGGGAAAGAACTTGTTGCAAAAGCTATTCACTTAAACAGTAAAAGAAAATACTTCCCTCTTGTAACAGTTAACTGTGGTGCATTACCTGAATCAATACTTGAAAGCGAACTTTTTGGCCACGAAAAAGGAGCTTTTACTGGGGCTCACTATAAAAGAAAAGGTAAGTTCGAAATGGCAAATGGTGGTACAATTTTTCTTGATGAAATAGGTACAATTTCTCACAAAGTTCAGATTGAATTATTAAGAGTAATTGAAACCAAAGAATTTATGCGGGTCGGAGGCTCTGAAACTATTAAAAGTGATTTCAGAGTAATTGCAGCAACAAATGAAAACTTGCAGAATCTTGTTAATTCGGGACAATTCAGAGAAGATTTATATTACAGATTAAATGTTTTTAATATTCAGCTTCCTCCTCTTCGGGAACGCGGAGATGATGTAATTCTTTTAGCTGATTATTTCCTCAATAAATTTTCATCTGCAATGAATAAAAAAATTTCTTCATTTGACGAAGAAGCTATTAAATTTATGCAGGATTATTACTGGCCCGGAAACGTAAGAGAACTGGAAAATGCAATAGAGCGTGCAGTAGTTGTTTGCCATAAAGATAAAATAACATTGGATGATTTACCTTTCAAAGTCATAAAGAATGTTAAAGAAGAAGAACCATTAACCGAAAGATCTTTAGAGGCAATTGAGAAAAAGCATATTGAAAAAATTCTCTCTGAAAATAATTGGAACATCTCAAAATCTGCTGAAGAATTACAGATTGATAGAGTAACACTTTACAATAAAATAAAAAAATATGGCTTACGAAAGAATAACTAATGACTCCGGTTATTCTGGCTCCAATTAATATTGATAATCATTTTCTTTTAGATGAGATAATTCCTGAACTGGAATATATTTCAAAAATAAAATTTATTATAAAACCATTAAACATTGACATTTCTAAAGCCTTCTCAGAAGAAAGAGGACAATATCATTCAACAATAATCTTAAAATTGATGTTAGAAAACCTTAATGAAGAAAACTCAAAAGTAGTTGGTATTGTAAAAAATGACTTATTCATACCTGTTTTGACTTATGTATTTGGAGAAGCACAATTAGATGGAAAATGTTCTCTGGTTTCTTTATTTCGGCTTCACGAGGAATTTTATTCTGGTAACAGCGATAAAAATTTGCTGAAACAACGTACTATAAAAGAAATTCTGCACGAACTTGGACATAATTTTGGACTAATTCACTGCAAAGATTGGGAATGTGTTATGCATTCATCTTCATCAATTGAAGAAGTTGACATAAAAGGAATTAAGTATTGTAAGAGTTGTATTCAGATAATCAATAAAAAACTAAAAAGTTAAATTACTAATTATGAAATTCAAATATTAAATATTGATTAACAAAACTAAAAGCACTATTTTTGCAATCACAATTAGGGCCCGTAGCTCAGTTGGTTAGAGCATCTGACTCATAATCAGAGGGTCGGTGGTTCAAGCCCATCCGGGCCCACTCTTTTAGCTTAAAATTCCAAATTTTAGGCTTTTTTATTTTAATCCCTACAGATTTTATCAACTTAATTATTATTTATCTTTCGATTTGAACTATTAAATTCTATCTTTGTTTTAATTATATCATTTATAATATTAGTAATAAATAAATTACTTATTAAAGACTTTGACTGGATAGTTCATTTTTATGACTGAAGCTGAAATACAAAAAAAGTTATATGAAGATTTTGAGCGTGAAGCCATCCCTCATATGGATGCACTTTATAACTTCGCATTCAGGTTGACCGGCGATAGCGATGAAGCTGATGATTTAGTACAAGAAACTTATCTAAGAGCATTTCGTTTTTTCGATAAATTTGAGCAAGGAACTAATTGTAAAGCTTGGCTGTTTAGAATTCTTAAAAATACATTCATAAATAAATATCGTAAGGATACCAAAGAACCTGACAAAGTTGATTATGAAGAAGTTGATAATTATTACGAAAACATAAAACCTTCAAACGCTGACAGTGCTCATTTAGAAAAAGATATTTATGATAACTTACTTGACGATGAAGTCTCTGAGGCTGTCAATTCTCTTCCTGAAGATTTCAGAACAGTTATTATTCTTTGCGATTTGGAAGGTTACACTTATGAAGAAATTGCAGATTTCATAGATATTCCTGTTGGAACTGTAAGATCAAGATTACATAGAGCCAGAAAAATGTTATTTACACGATTACATAAATACGCTTCAGACAAAGGTTATATAGTTAAGGAACAAAAATGAATAACGATTTAATTACTGCTTACGTTGATAATGAGATTTCAGATGAAAGTTTGCTCAACAGGATTAGAGAGCAACTTAATAATGATAACTCCTTAAAGTTTGATTACAATGTTCAGTCATTTTGTAAAAGAATAGTCTCTAAAAAAGTAAAAAAAATCCCCGCTCCAGAATATCTCAAAAGTAAAATTCTCTCTGAGATAACTCCAAAAGAAATATCCTCAAAGAAAAAAAATAATTTTCTGTTAGATATATTTTATCATCCTACTTTTTCTTTTGCTACAGCAATAGTAATTGTAATTGCCATCGTGCTAATAACCATTAATCGATACAATTTTAATAGTGTTCCAGAAATAGATATCACAAATCTAAAACCTGATAATATGTTTTTTCAGGCCATAAACAATTATTCTGCGATAATTAAAGGTCAATTAACTCCTCAGTTTATATCTGATAATTCAAAAGAAATTTGCAATTATTTTTCTAGTAATGGGGTTAATTATTCTACTATTGTTCCGGAATTCAAAGAATGGAAACTTCTTGGTGCAGTCATTTCTGAAGATAAAGGCACAAAACTTGCCCACCATGTTTATGTAGGCAATAATAATCAAATTATATATGTTTTCCAGGTGAACGAATCTTATATTAATCATTTTATAGATCTTGACACCGAACTGGTAAACTATTTAGACTCAGGTAACTGCTATTCAAAAATTTACAATGGCAATCTCGTTTTATTTTCCAAAATTGAACAGAACATTTGTGCTGTCGTTGCTAATGACGATTTTAACTACGTTAAAAACAACTTCTGCAACTTAAATTAGTTAGATTCAATCTCTCATTTGCGGATAAAATTACGCAAATTTCAATTTTTATTGTCTATCTAATCTGAAATATTTTCAAAAATCGTTTTTTTTTGATAAATTTGCATTCATTTATTGCTTTTGAAAGGAATAATATGTCACGGACAAAAAATGTTGAAGCTTTTTGTAGCATTTGTGGAGCAATTAAAAAGTTTGAAATTACTGGTGAATATTCTGATAAAGAAAATGAATCTAAAAGATGGGCAAAATGTAAAACTTGCAAACAAACTCAAGTTATTGATTTAAGCAGTATTGTTCTTTCCAATAAGCCAGTGTTAGATGATATTGAAACTAAAGAATCAAAAAATTATACACCATCTGAGACTTATTTAGTTGGAGATATTATTTACCATAAAGCATGGGACGACTATGGTATTGTGGTTAATAAGTTGTTTATGTCAGATGGTCAGAGTTCAATAACAGTTGAGTTTAAAAAATCAGGTAATAAAAAGTTAATTGAATCAATCAAAACACAACCAGGAAGTGAGGTGATATAATTGGTTGGAATTCAAATAGGTGATAACGAATCTATTGATAAAGCTCTCAGAAGATTTAAAAAGAAATACGAAAGATCTGGTATACTTAAAGAATTCAAAAAGAGAACTGCTTTTGTAAAACCTTCTGTTCAGAAACGAATGGAAAAATTAAAAGCTATTAGAAGAGCACATATCCCCACACAAGATTAAGTTAAAGGGCTGATTATCAGCCCTTTTATTTTATATCAAGTTTTGGTTCTATTGTAGTTAAATCCTTCCCTTTTATAAAATTCTTTTCAAGATGACTGGTAACAATTTTGAAAGCAGATTCCACATCCTCACAAAAATGAAATAAGTTTAAGTCTTCTTTACTAATTACTCCAGAATCAATTAAAGCGTCAAAGTTGATTATTCTTCTCCAATATTTCTCATCATATATAACCAGGCATAATTTTTTTCTTATTTTTTCTGTCTGAACTAAAGTTAAAATCTCAAAAAGCTCATCCATCGTACCAAACCCTCCGGGAAAAACAATCAAAGCTTTTGATAAATATGCGAACCAAAATTTTCTCATAAAGAAGTAATGAAATTCAAATTGCAAATCTTTGGTTACGTATTTATTAACGAATTGTTCAAACGGAATACTGATATTTAATCCAATAGAATAACCCCCCGCTAATTTAGCACCTTTATTTGCAGCTTCCATAATTCCTGGCCCTCCGCCAGTGCAAATGATAAATCTATTTGCCTCGGTTTCAAGATTCATTGACCAGGAAGTAAGTTTTTTAGACAAATCAACCGCATCTTCATAATATTTTGACATTTGCACAGAATTTTGAGCATCTCTGAGACCTTTTGCAAATCCTGCTTTTTTAGGGTCCATTGATTTGTACTTATTTAATTCAGTTAAAGCAGCCTTTCTTGATTTAAGTCTGGCAGAGCCGAAAAATACTATAGTATCCACAATTTTATGTTTCTTAAATCTTAGCTGTGGTTCCAAATATTCAGCAAGTATTCTAATAACTCTCGCATCAGAAGAAGAAAGAAATTCCTGATTTTGATATGATTTAACAGGACTATTCATTTTGGCCATTTGAATTACCTTTCAGTAAATGAACATCTAATTTATAATTGCATTCAAAAATAAAATAAAATATTGATAATACTTTATGATTAAATCTTTCTTATTATTATTTCTGATTTGTATAAATGTTTTAACTGCAGGTAGTAAACAAGATTTCGAAAACAGAATAAAAAATATTCTCTTAAAAGTGCCTTCAACTACTAAAACTGCCATATTAATTTATAATCCTCTTAATCAAGACACTTTAGTAAAACAAAACATTTGGTCTCAAATGATTCCTGCTTCCGTTACCAAACTTTACACAACTGCCGTATCACTTCAATTGCTTGGCAAAGATTTTAAGATAAAGACTAAGCTTCTTACCAATGATTTTAATATTAAAGATGGAATCATTGATGGAAATATTTACATAAAAGGTTTTGGTAATCCGGTATTTTCGACTTCTGATTTAGAGAGTTTTGCGGATAAGTTAGTCAATCTTGGAATAAAAAATATTACTGGTGATATTATCGGTGATGATTCTTATTTCGATAACAATTACAGCAGAGAAGATTGGATAGAAGATGAAAGGTCAAATGTACCAATGCCCCCAATATCTGCGTTAGTCCTCGATAGAAATAAAAAAACTACTATCCAAAGAATTAAGAAAAAACAAAGATATGTTCAAAAAAATTTAATCAATCCACCGCTTGAAATAGCTCAAATGTTCCGTGAAATACTAGCCAGAAAAAATATCATTATTGATGGAACAGCTAAATCCGGTATAACTCCAGATAAATTTTATGATATTGATGAATCCTTCATAAAGTTAGATGAGTTAATTTCTTACATTAATAAATTCAGTGATAATTTTTATGCCGAATGTTTATTCAAGATACTTGGTGCTGAATTTTCAAAATCTCAGGGGACATATTTTTTTTCCCAGCAGGCTATTAAAGATTTCTTAAAGAAAAATGACATTCCTTCTTTCGCCACAGAAATAGTCGATGGATCAGGTATTTCCAGATTTGATAAAATCACCGCTTCTTCTGTTAATTCCTTATTAGAAAGGATGTATTTTGACTTAATAAATTTTGATAGCTTCTACAATTCTTTAAGTATTGCAGGTGTAGATGGGACTCTAAGAAACAGGATGAGCAGTCTGATCAACTTCAGAGGGAAAACCGGAACTTTAAATGGCGTTATTTCGCTTGCAGGTTATTTAAAAACCGAAGATGAAGACGATTTAATTATAACAATATTGTTTGAATATGAGAAAGGCAATTACAATTTTTATAGAAATATACAAGACGAAATAATAACTTCTTTAAATGAATATTATAAATCATACTCCGCTCAGAAGGCGAAGTATGATTTTAATAATTATTGATTTGGTAAATTTTGAGGTGGTAAAGTTGGTTGCTGTGGAATAGTTGTTCTTCCACTTTCCTGAATTATACTTCTTTGTTCTTTTGTAGTTTGTCCGGGTAAAAAGAAAAGATTAATTACAAGTGCTAAGACTGCTAATGTTCCAGCAAGCCACCAGGTAGCTTTTGCAAGAAAATCTGCCGTTCTTCTGGTACCAAACATACTTCCGAGATTACCTGCCCCACCAAAAGTTCCGGCTAATCCTCCACCTTTACTTGCCTGAAGCAAGACAATAATAATAAGTAAAATTGCAATAATAGTTGATAAAGTTACGAACAAAGTATACATATTTATATTCTCCTGTTTAATTGTAGCGGGGGAGGGATTCGAACCCCCGACACGTGGATTATGATTCCACTGCTCTAACCTACTGAGCTACCCCGCCATTGATGAATGTAAGTAGCGCGTACGGGATTCGAACCCGTGATCTCCGCCTTGAGAGGGCGGCGTCCTAAGCCACTAGACGAACGCGCCTGTCAATCTGCAATCACTAACGGCTAATTTTTTCATTGATGTATATATTTCAATCCCTTGAAGAACTTTTTGGAATATCCCAAATTTTTGAAATAGGATTTAATTAAGCACACGCTCTTTCAAAAAATTGCAACGCAAAAATAAAACTTTCAAGTGAATAATAATAATTCATTTAGTTTGCACTATAGCTTAAGAAGAAGTATTGATAATATACCTGTAACCAATGCCAAAATACCATAATTATTCAGTTTTTCTTTCCAGATTAAAAAAGCCGTAACCGCTGTAAATATAATTACTCCAATGTTTAAGATTGGAAAAACCACTATTGCAGGTAATTGACTTAATGCTGCTAAAAGGAAATGCACCGACAAAAAATTTGGAATTCCTAGCAACAAACCTGTTTTGAATGTATGTGATTCAAAAGATATTTTTTGAATTTTAATCTTAAGCAGGGTATAAATAAAAGCTGCAAAAAAAATCACTAAAACAAAGGTACCCTTTTCATCTGGTAAAAAATTTCTCTCGAATATTTTCATAGATAAGTCAACTATTCCAATACCACACAATAGAAGAATTAGATATAAATATCCCCTTTTGCCGAAACCATTTACATTATTCTTTTTCAATGAAAGATAGAATAAATATAAAGTTACTATAGCAATAAGAAATCCTATGAACATTTTTAAGTCCGGAGACTCGCCATAAAGTATAATAGAGAATAGTACAGGAATCACAACAGATAATCTTGCACTTACCGTTGCAAGGGCAGTTCCGGCTAAACCAACAGCTTTGGAATAAATGAAAAATGTTGCGGCAAACAGATAACCCAGAAACAGTGCAAACAAAAATGCAGTGAGTGAAACAGATAATGTTCCTTTGTAGAATACAAAAATGAGTGAGAGCACAGATGCAGTCAGATAATTCGCATTAATCAAAATTGCCGTATTCGATTTTTTAACATTACCAAACTTTAATATCAGTGCAATGCTGCTTGAGCTAAGAATAGTTAATAAAAGAAATATCATTTAAGTCCTGATTCAATTTAGTGAGTAGATGAAAAAGTTTCTTATTCGTTTCCTATTGACTTTTGCTCTTTAACTAAAGTCCACAATAATGCAGATATCGAGAGAGTTACTGCACTGATAATAAAAATTAAACTTTTATCCTGTGCAGCACTAATTGCCTGACCGATTCCAAAGCTTGCAACTAATTGTGGCAGAACTACAGAAAGATTAAACAAACCCATAAACAAACC
>CALEBT010000002.1 GCA_937942875.1 uncultured Ignavibacterium sp.
ACCAACCAAAGCTGTTTTTCTGTTTCTTTACTGCCTACTCTTCTTAGCCAATCACCAATTGCATCGCTGCTCGGTAGTTTCATCTCTTTGAGCATTTCCTGAAATGCTTCATCGCTATGAAGATGATTTACATCTTCTAATTGAACCGCTCCATCGATATCCATATACATCAATGTATTTATTTAGTCGCTGGCTTTGATTGCTCTGTTGCTGCCACCTTTAGGAAATAATTCGTCTGTTTTATCTCTTAGCTTAAGTTTTATTATTATTTGTTCGATTAACGGCGAGCCAATACGGTTTTGTTTACTGCGGGTAACTTTAAAGCGTTTTAGTGGTCTCATTATTCAGTGTATATTTGTTTGAAAATTTAATTCACTAATCAGGTGATATAAGTTTTAAACTTCTTTTAGCTTTTTAAGCAGACCTTGCGTTGTTTTTAATTTGGAATTAAGAATTATAAAAATGATGAAATACGAAATTTGAAAAGAAAATAACCAATAACTATATTTGCAGTTAAAATTTGATGGTCTGCCGGGGTGGCGGAAGTGGTAGACGCACAGGACTTAAAATCCTGTGGGCTTTATAAGCCCGTGCCGGTTCGAGTCCGGCCCTCGGTACAATAAATCTACCCTTAAGTTTTTAATTATTCATTTTTAATTATAAATTTTTCATTATTAGGGGCTCTTAGCTCATCCGTCAACTGACGGAGGTTGGAGCGTGGCGACTTGTCGGGAAGTTCAAATGTTATTAAGAATTTTCTGGGAAATAACTTAGTTCTTTGAAATTGAGAAATTGTTGAGTAAAAGTTTTTAATTATTCATTTTTAATTATAAATTTTTCATTATTAGAGGCTCTTAGCACATCCGTCAACTGACGGAGGTTAGAGCGTGGCGACTTGTCGGGAAGTTCAAATGTTATTAAGAATTTTCTGGGAAAAAACTTAGTTCTTTGAAATTGAGAAATTGTTGAGTAAAAGTTTTTAATTATTCATTTTTAATAATAAATTTTTCATTATTAGGGGCTCTTAGCTCATCCGTCAGCTGACGGAGGTTAGAGCGTGGCGACTTGTCGGAAAGTTCAAAGGTTAATAAGAATTTTCAGGGAAAAAACTTACTTCTTTGAAATTGATAAATTGTTGAGTAAAAGTTTTTAATTATTCATTTTTAATTATAAATTTTTCATTATTGAGGGCTCTTAGCTCATCCGTCAGCTGACGGAGGTTAGAGCGTGGCGACATGTCGGAAAGTTCAAAGGTTTTTAATTATTCATTCTTAATTTTAAATTTTTCATTATTGAGGGCTCTTAGCTCAGTTGGTTAGAGCGTCTGCTTGACGTGCAGAAGGTCAAAGGTTCGAATCCTTTAGAGCCCACCACCCCAAATCCAATATTTTCATTAAATTCATTCAAATAAATATTTCGCTTTTAACCGTTTCTTAGTTATCTATATCACATATCGATTAAAATTAAAGTTAAATTTATTTGAGCACTATTGAATTTCTAAAATAAAATAATTAAGTTTTGTTAAATGTTTGAAGGGCAAATTATTTTGAAACTTAAAATCCATCTAATCTTAAAGATTAGTCTATTTATTCTTGTTTTATTCGTAAAAAGTGAAATTCGCGCTCAGTCCGATGAAACCAAATTTTTTCAGTTCAATGGAACATTAAATTTAACTTCAGATTTCTATTCTGTAAATGGAATTCAAGCCAGGCAACCCTCAAATCAACAAAGATTAATTCTTAGAGCGAATCTTAATTTTATTGAACAAATTGATATTCCTATAGAAGTAAGTTTATCAAATTCAGATTCAAGACTTTTGCAGCCATTTAATCAATTTGGTTTGAGTCCAAAAATTACTGACTGGTTAACTCTCCACGGCGGTTATTTTTATTCGAACCTTTCAGACCTTACTTTTGGTGACATAAAAATTTTAGGTGGGGGAGTAGAATTAACGCCGGGAAATTTCCGCTTTAAGGCTTTTTACGGCAGAAGCAGGGCATCAAGGCAGCCTGATTCTTTGCAAGCCTTTGGAGGAATTTACAAGCAAAAAATGTATGCCATAAAAGTTGGATATGGAAATGAATCTATAGCTTATCTAGATTTAAATTTCACTCATACCTTAGATGATTCTTCGTCGATTACTCCTATTAGTATTTCCCAGACGCCAACTGAAAATTTTGTCGGCTCTGTTTCTTTTGGATTAAGAATCTTAGAAGTTCTTATGCTGAATGGGGAAGCCGCTCTTGCTGCTTACTCAAATGATATCAGATCAGAAAATATTTCTGATATAAATTTTCCAAAGTTTTTATTTACTCCAAAAACATCATCTCAATTTGACGGAGCCGTAAGGTTTAATATTTTTATTGAGCCCCAAACTTTTTGGTCCTTGAAGATGGGTACAAAATGGATAGGACCTGGTTTTATTACAAATGGTTTTGCTCAATTACATAATGATTTATTTGAATTTACTATCGATCCCTATTTAAGATTATTCAATAGCAGGCTTAATCTAAGAAGTTCGATTGGAATAAGAACTAATAACCTAAGGAATAATAAAGTTTCCAAAACTAATAGATTTCTGGGTATGTTATCTGCTGATTATCAGATTACAGATGATTTCGGTTTGAATTTCCAGTACAATAACAATCAAATTAAATCAACACAATATGCTGACTCTATAAAAATTTCCAATGTATTAAATATGATTTCACTTTCACCGAGATATGTTTTTCCTGGTTTGGGCGGAAATAACTTCATTAATCTTACATATTCTTATCAAAACTCAGAGGATTCTAATCCTTACTACAATAATAAAATCCAGAACAAAACGAATTCTCTCAACATTATTCATACTATTATTTATCCTTCTTCGTTAAATCTTACATCAAGTGTTTTATATAATAAGGTCTCATTATCTAATATGGATTTAACAATTTTATCTTTGAATGAAACTATCGGTTATCAGTTTTTTGATAATAAGCTTGGAGCTTATCTTACTTTGGGATACAGCACAATCAAGGTATCAGACACAAATGGAATGTTAGTTTTAGGATTAAGAGCAAGCTATAATTTAAACCAATACGGAACAATAAATATTTTCCTGACTAATAATAGTTTTAATTCTAATGACCCTGTTTCTCCGGCTTACAAAGAATTACAAGGTAATTTACAATATTTAATTAATTTCTAAGAGAATGATATGAGAAGAAAATTTTTATTTCAATCCCTGATTATAATTCTGGCAACATTTTCTTTACAAGCTCAGATAAATTTTCAGTTAGTAATTAAAAAACCTGTCCCAATAAAGTTTTCTTCGTGGCAGCGTGACCCAAGTATCATTCAACTAATTCTTACAAATACGACATTGAATAATTACCAGAATGTAATTGTCTCTGTTGTATTAAAAGATCAGAATGGTAAAAGATTAGCTTTTACGAAAGATACAGATCCAAAAATGAAAAAATTTAATGTTGGTTCCGGGCAGACAATAATTGTTTATGGACCTGATGTATTGAATTATGATGCGATTAGTTATGATGAGTCAATAAGAAATACAATAATTACTACTAACACTTTGCCTGAAGGCAGTTATTCACTTTGCGTCAGAATACTTGATTCTTTTGGAAATGAGGTTGGTACAGGAGGAGAGAAATGTGAGTATTTTTCAATATTTTTACCAGAGCCGCCGGTTCTTATTAGTCCTGCTAATGATTTTACTATAAATAATTATTTACCCCAATTCATATGGACACCTGTTGTCGGTTCTGATCCGACAGTTAGTATTGACTACCGCATAAAGATTGCAAAAATTTTACAAGGACAGACACCAAAATCAGCAATTGAAAATAATATTCCGATTTTAGATAAATATATTAAAACAACTTCTTATCAATATCTTCCTTCAGATTTGAGCTTAAATAATTATGCTGATAATTTCGGATTTGCCTGGCAGGTGCAAGCTATAGATGCAATTTCAAAGCAGCCTGTTGCTGGTAAAGAAGGTAAAAGTGAAATATGGCGATTTTACACTCAATCGGTTTCTTTATCAAATCTTTTATTGATTTCACCGGCTGATAATAGCGAATTATCTCCCGATGGTGCTGGGTTCAAATTTATTTGGGATGCAACTTTACAGAAAAAAACTAAAACTGGATTTATAATTAAAATTGTGGAGTTGAATCAAGGGCAAACCCCTGCAAATGCAATTAAAACCAACAACCCCGTGTTTTACAAAGATGATATAAATCCTAATGTTAATAATTTTACTTTAGAACAGAATTTAAATGCCCTTCAAAATGGTAAAAAATATGCGTGGCAGATGTTCACTGTAAGTCAGCAGTGGGGAGGAATTATAGATGAAAGTGAGGTCAGAACATTTACAGTAAAGAATGATTTTGTAGAAGTAATTGACTTGGTTTCCCCGTTAAAGAATACATTTATAGAGCTTGATACTTCCAAGAACATCTATAATTTTAAGTGGAATGCCAGCAAAGTAAAAAAATCAATTTCAAATTTCATATTGAAAATAGTACCGATAGAAAATGGGCAAACTCCAGCTCAGGCATTGAATAATAATACCCCTGTTTTTTATAAAAATGATATTACTCCTCAGGCTTCAAATTATATGATTGGGAAGAATCAGGGGGTATTATCAAATAAGAAATATGTTTGGCAAATTACTGCAATCTCAAAATGGTATAACAATCAGATCGTTGCAGCAAGTGATATCTGGACTTTTGAAGTCAAAACTGCACCTACCATTTTAGAAAATGTTAATCTTTTTACAATTGGAACTTATAAAGTAGAGGTTAAACAAGTAACGAATAAAAGCAGCAATAATTTTTCAGGAGTAGGTGAAGTTGTTTTATGGACTGGCGGTCCAAAAATTTCTTTTGAATTTAGTGGTTTACAACTTTCAAGTGTTGGAACTGGTAATAACACTGAATGGAAAGTAATAAACGGAGAAATTTGGAGACAAGTTACGCCAATAACAATCACTCTCGATTACAGAGACCCTGCTGTTCCTTTATTAGTATTGCCTGGAAGTCCATACGTAAAATCAGTTGCGACTCTGGAAATCAAAGGTATAAGATTCTCTGCAAATTCTAATCTGATAACAGGAAATATAAAATTAAAGACTCCTTTGCTAACTGGTTCTGCAAATCCAAATGTAATGGTTGAGACAATTGATTCATGGTTTAGAGTCAGTCCTATAAATAAAATAGACAGTGGTCTGACTAAACCAAAAAATGCAATCAAGACAGTTCTACTTTCTCCAAATAATTTTACTTATGAGCTTTCACAGAATAGTGAATTTCGAGTAGATAAGCATAGACTGATATTAAAATTGCAGGGAGGTGTAACCCTTCCACCATCAGTTAAAGACAGAGATGGAAAAAATATTTCAGTTGCATTCAAAGATGCGGGAGGATTTAAGTTCGATGTTGATCTTAATAATCAGTTAGTTTATTATAAGGTAAATCCTGATATGTGGATTAAGTTTAACTTTGTGAATTTAGACCTTTATACCGGAATATTCAGGTTGAAAGAAGGTTTCATAGGATTTGACCAATATAAATCAGGTGGTCTTGAATCTATTGGTCTTGAAGAGAACGACAATACTTTCCTGAATAATAAAGGATTGAACTGTAAAATTTCAAGATCAGAATCCAATCCGAAGTTTTCAAATTTTCGAGGATATGAGTTTAAAATAAAAAGTTTCAATTTAGAAGTTTTGAACAATAATATAATATCCGCAAGCAACTTAAATGGCGAGATATTTATTCCTTATCTGAAACAGTATGCAAATCTTAATCTTCAGATAAACAAAAATGGAATTTCTTCAGGTTCTATTAACGCAGATTTCATAAATAATAAATGGATAAATGTCTTTACAAGTAAAACAGGTTCCGGTAAAATAAGTTTGAAGGTTGTTGGAATTGGTTATTATTCATTTGATAATACATTTAAAATGAATGCCTATTTCAAGTTTGAAGATACTCCAGGTAAAGGAGTTATAACAGACCAATTAGCTGTTTCAAATTTAACAATAGATAGCATTGGAGCCGTCAGCATTTACGGAGCAAATAGTACAGGATGGAAATTTCTTGATGTTGCAAAGACAGGTAAATTCAATGGTTTTCCAATTACTGTAGATAGAATAAATGTTTCAGGAAAATTTTCTTATTTAACGGGAGTTGCAGGTACAATTGTTCTATCAGATGATTTATCAAATCCAAATGGCACACCATTCAGAGCGGTTGTAGAAATTCCCAAAACCACAAGTGGTGGAAAAGATGCATCTTTTGAGCCTATGTCTAATGGTGAAATCAGCTCAGATGATATTCCTCTAAAGTTTGGTAATAATTCCTCCGCATTTGATGCAACCGTTAAATGGTTTGATAATGATCCTGTTTATGGTAAGGGTTTTATGTCTCAGATAAAACTTAATATGAAAAATCCCGGTAACTATGCGGTTGATAGTAAAATAATGATTGGCAAAACAGATAATGGTAATGGATTTTCTTATTGGTTTGTTGAATCAGGAGTTGAATTCGGCAGCCCTGTTTCAGTTGGATTCCTCGATATAGGTATTATGGGATTTAAAGGCAGAATCTATTCAAAAATGAAGCATTCAGGCAAAGGAATTTCATCATCTGATTATGTGCCTGATAAAAACAATAAGTTCGGCGTGTATGCAAAACTTCCAATAACCTCTTTCTCGGATATTGGGAAAAAATTCTGGGGTTCAACAGAGCTTGAGATTATGGTTGGTAATGGTTTTTCAAGTGTGCTTTATGGAGAGCTGTTTGTTTTGAGTGATGGATATGGAGACAAGAGCGCTAAAATAAAAGGTGATGCTACAATTTCTGTCAGTACAAATCCAAAGCTTTTTGATACAGAGGTGAATGTTAATGCTAATTTGTGGGATGCTCTATGTGGTGAAGGACAATTTAAAATGCATATAACTGATAAGGAATGGTATGTAAAATTAGGCTCTAAACAAAATCCATTAAATATGAGATTATTGTGCAGTTCATCTGGTTTTACAGGTTATCTTGAAATTTTACCTTCTTCATCAACTCTTGGTATTGGATATTCATTTGACACAGGTAATCAAACATGGGGCGAGGTTTTTGGTTGTTGGGGAAGAGCGTGGGGAGGTATAGATGTTACTGGTAATTTAAACTATTCTCCGTTTCAGGTAGCTGCCTCTGCTTCACTTGTAGGTAATGCAAAAATTGGTGTTTTTATTGACCTGGCAGTTTGGTCAGGTTATAAAACATTATTGGAAGGCTCTGTACTTGCAAATCTTCAAGCAACTTTCCCTGATCCATTCTGTATGGCAGGGTCAGTTTATGCTGAAGCCTGTTTTGATCCCTGTCCGGTTTTTAGTTGTGATATATGTGCCTCAGCTACTCTTAAACTTAGATATAAGAATGGTAACTTTGCTATGAAATCAACTTGTTCAGACTAATTAAAGAGAGTTAAAAATGAAAAAAATTATTTTAGTTATAACATTAATCATCTCTTGTTATTCTCTTTCAAATAGTCAAAGTATCAGTGTCGTTGCAGGTTTGAAAGAAGATGGCACTGTTTATATCAGATGGTTTTCAAATTCAACATTTAATGTTGAAGGCGTCAATGTTTATAAAAGAACAGTATCAGATAATAATTGGGTTAAACTGAATTCTTCACCGATTAAACGTGCAGAGGATGTTTCAAAAAGCACCTCAGATTCTACTTTGAAGTATTATAGCATATTAACTTACAATAAGCCACAAGATCCTGATGATGAAGGAACCTGGAGACTTGCTGTTTTAGCTCAAGGTATATTCGATTCAGATTTTGCAAGCTTTTATGGAATGCAATTTATTGATAAAGATGCTCAAGCCGGTAAAACTTATGAGTATAAAGTTGTTAAAATTATCAATGGAGCTGAAACAGAAGCGTCAATCTCAAATCAAATTAAAATTGAAAGTTATGAAAAACCTGATTCACCGAGTGAATTTGTAAATCTCGACGGAGACGGTTTTGTAAAATTGAAATGGAATCACGATAAGAAAAAGTATTTTGCTTATAATCTTTACAGAAAAGAATCGCTATCAGGCAATGGAATTCGTATAAATGAAGATCCGATTTTTGTATTTAGTTTTCGAGATAATCAGGGAAAGGCTTATACTTCAGACTATTATTTTACAGATACAAGTATCACAAATGGTAAAACCTATTTCTATCAATTAAGTGGTGTTGATTTTTTAGGGAGAGAGAGCAAACTGACACAAGAAATAAAAGCCTTACCAAAAGATTTAACGCCCCCGCCATCAGCATTCGATCTAAAAACAGTTATTAAATCAGATTCAATCTTTATCTCCTGGCAGCTTGAAAAAGTTAAAGACTTAAAAGAAATAAATATTTTGAGAAGCACCGATTTCAACGGACCTTTTACAAGGATTAACAATATTTCATTAAATACAAACTCAAGTAATTACATTGATTTAATAAAAGAATATCAACCAGCATACTACTATGTTATTGAGTCTATTGATTTTTCGGGAAATTCAAACCTTTCATATCCAAAGGTTGCTATAATTCCGGATCTGATACCACCTGCAATTCCAAAAGACCTCACTGCAGTTGGAGAAGTTGGCAGAGTTATTTTACAATGGAGTAAAAACCGGGAAAAAGACCTGGCAGGTTATTTCATCTGGCGTTCGATGAGCGGGGAAGAGGATGATTTCCTTTTGCTTACTACAGAGCCTTACAATTCAAATATTTATATTGATTCACTCAATAAAGAAATAAGTAATGTTATCACTTATAGAATAAAAGCACTTGATAATTCTTTTAATGAGAGTGAATATTCAAAAAAAGTTAATGTAAGAATGAAAGATGTTACACCTCCTGAAAAGCCTTTGCTTGTTAGTGTAACTAACGATAGCTCAGTTATAAGAATTAATTGGATTCAAAATTCAGAGCCTGATTTAACTGGATATAATGTTTTTATTAGTTCTGGCGAGAATCAGAAAGCATTTAGAAAATTAAATGAAAAACCTGTTCAATCTGATTTCTATGTAAATGAGATAAAAAATTCAGGTGATTATAAATTTTATATAAATGCTATTGATTCAAGTGGTAATTTTTCTGAAAACTCTGATACATTAGAATGCTCGGTGATTTTAGAAGAAAAGTCCGTTAATCTGTTGAAAATTATTTCTGCCATTTATAATAATGAAAAAAATGCAGCGATTATTTCCTGGAATAAGCTTCAGGATGTTGCAGGTTATATAGTTTACAGACGTGATAAAGATGATGATTTAGCCGAATCAATCAGTGAATTAATTCAGCAAAATAATTTTGAAGATAATGCTTCAGAAAAAGATAAATACTATTATTCTGTCAGAGCTTTTGACAATCAGGGAAATGTTTTTATCAGCGAAGAAGTGAGTCCGTGATCAAAATATTTCATTAAAGATATTTTAGTCTGCAATACATCTTCTAACAAATACATAGGCTGGTATAATCCCGATAGGTTTGCTGCAATAGCTCCGATTTGCGGATGGACAGATGATTTCGAAGCCTGTAAACTTAAGAATTTACAAACCTGGGTTTTTCACGTAGCAAAAGATTTAGTCGTCCCGATTGAACATTCCGAAAAAATTGTTCAGGCTTTGAAAAAGTGTGGTTCGACAAAAGTTAAATTTACTGTTTATCCAGATGCAACACACGATTCGTGGACAGAAACTTATAACAATCCTGAATTTTATGAATGGCTTTTATCCAATCGAAAAGAATAAATTATTCTTTTATATCATTCAATTTTGTCCACTTTATTAGACATTAAATAACTACATCTAATAATTTTTCTGCTGAATTTTAGATTTTCTTAATCATTTCTCTTGGTATATCATTTGTAATTTTTTCATTAAAATTCAACAACTCTGAAGAAAGGAGTTATAAAATGAAAAAGCTAAGTGTATTTCTGTTTGCAACTTTCTTGATCTTTTTTTCTTCAAAAGAGATTAAAGCTAACAGTCCCGGTCATATGCAAGGATATTTCTACTCGAACCTGACTCCATATGGAACCTGGATATCTATTGATTTTGGCGTTTATGCGTGGAGACCAACAATTATTACAAGGACGTGGTCGCCTTACAGAATAGGAAGATGGATTTGGACAGACTACGGTTGGTATTGGGATTCTTATGAGCCATTTGGATTTATAGTTTATCATTACGGACGATGGCATTATGATGATTACTATGGATGGATTTGGATTCCTGACTATGAATGGGCACCTGCCTGGGTAGAATGGAGGTATGATGATTATTACATTGGTTGGGCACCACTTCCTCCGTATGCTGTTTTCAGAATCTCTGTTGGAATTGTTTATACTCATTCTTATTTAATTCCCGTCGCTCACTGGAATTTTGTGAGATTCAGACATTTTGGAGACGCTTATGTTTACAATTATTATGTTCCTGAAAGAACTAAATACAGAATTCATTCAAACACTAAATACAGGAACGATTACAGATATTCAGGAGGAAGAATAAGAAATGAGGGTGTTGAATTTGATTTTGTACGACAAAGAGCTGGTGATAATATCAGAAAAAGAGATCTTGTGATTACAGACGATCCCAGAAATTTTGAGAATAGCCGAAAAAGAGAAAGGGATCAGATTACAACTTTCATTGCAGACAGAGATAGAATTTTAACTGACAGAGAATCTTTAAGAAATGTTGATATTACAAGAACTGAAAGAAAAACGTCTCTTGATTTATCACGTGTAGAATTAGGAGAAATTCGTAACAGAGATGAAGCCAGAAACAGAGAAGAGGTAAGTCCCATAACCAGAGAAAACAACCGAGAATCTCGTCAGGAAAGAAATGATCAGATTAGAGATAATGATAGAAGAGATTCTGAAAGAAGAGATATCGATAGAAGAAATATTGAAAGAATTGAATCAGAAAGACGTGAAATAGAAAGACGAGAATCAGAGAGACGTAATAATCAGATCATTGAACAAAGAAGAAACGAGAATTTAGAGCAAAGGAGAAATGAAAGCAGAGAAAATGAAATAAACAGACAAAGAGAAAGAAATCAGGTTATTGAAGAACAAAACAGACAACATCAAAAAGAGCAGGAAAGAAGAAGTAATGGTTGGATTTCTCCAAACACTGAACAGCAAAGAAGCTCAGGAAACATTGAAGAAAGAAGAATTGAACAAAATAATAATCAGAGAAACGAAAGTCGTGAGATTAGAACTCAGCAAAGAAATGAAAATTCCCGAAATGAAAGTAACAGAGAAGATGTAAATCGGGATAGAAGACAGAACACAGAACAAAGGCAAAGAACAAGGTAAGATAGTTTTCATTTCATCTCATCGAAGGCGGTAGGGAATTTCTCTATCGCCTTTTTTGTTTTTGAATCTATTATCTATATTATAAACAAAATTATTGGAAGTTATGAAAGACAAAGAAAAAATTCTTTTTTACATTCTTGGTTCATTTTTCGTAGCTAATGCATTGTTAGCTGAGTTCATAGGAGTAAAAATATTCTCATTAGAAAAAACTTTAGGTATTCAACAATTTAATTTTTCATTTTTTGGAATTGAGAATCTTTCATTTAATCTTACAGCTGGAGTATTACTATGGCCTGTAGTTTTTATAATGACAGATGTTATTAATGAATACTTTGGCAGAAAAGGTGTAAGATTTATGTCGTTTACTGCTGCTGCGCTAATAACTTATGCATATTTTATGATTTATTTTTCAATGGGACTGCATCCCTCAGATTTTTGGGTTATGCGGGAAACACCATTTGGAACAATAAATATGGATTTAGCATTTAATTCAATTTTTGGACAAGGACTCTGGATAATTGTTGGCTCACTCGTTGCTTTCCTGATAGGTCAGTTAGTAGATGTTACAGTATTTCATATGGTTAAAGCAAAAACCGGAAGTTCTAAAATTTGGCTAAGAGCTACAGGATCAACCTTAATCTCTCAATTGATAGACAGTTTTGTAGTTCTATTCGTTGCGTTTTATATTGGTGCTGGTTGGGAATTAAGGCTAGTTTTAGCAATTGGGTTAGTAAATTATATTTATAAATTCATAATTGCTGTTTTTCTTACGCCTATTTTATATGTATTACACTACTTAATAGATATTTATCTGGGTAAAGATTTATCTGAAAAGTTGCAGTTAGAAGCAACAATCAAATAACTTTTGATAAGGTCAATTATTTACCTAAATTTGTTTTGTAAATAATTGAATTATTGAAAGCTCAACTTTGGAAAAATTTCTTCTGCTCCGCTGTACAAATTCGTTTCTTTTTACTTATCAGATTGATATATCTACTCAAAATTTAACAAACTTAAAAACAACTTTTCAGGGAGAGAAAAATGAAAATAACTAAAGAAGAAGCCTTACTCTATCATAGTAGCGGAAGGGTGGGTAAAATTGAAGTTATCCCATCAAAACCTTGTTTAACCTCACGGGATTTATCTCTGGCATATACTCCCGGAGTTGCAGAGCCTTGCCGCGAAATTCATAAAAATGTTGAAGATGTCTATAAGTACACAGCAAAAGGAAATCTTGTAGCA
Organism: uncultured Ignavibacterium sp.; assembly: GCA_937942875.1. Lineage (GTDB taxonomy): Bacteria > Bacteroidota > Ignavibacteria > Ignavibacteriales > Ignavibacteriaceae > Ignavibacterium. The sequence goes on from CALEBT010000002.1 coordinate 12,608, forward strand.
GTATTATCCAATGGTACAGCCGTCCTTGGTTTAGGTGATATTGGTCCAGAAGCAGGTAAGCCAGTTATGGAAGGGAAAGGTGTTCTTTTCAAGAGGTTTGCTGATATCGATGTTTTCGATATTGAAGTTAATTCACACGACCCGCAGGAGGTTATTAAAGTTTGCCAGTTATTGGAGCCAACTTTTGGTGGAATTAATCTCGAAGATATTAAAGCTCCCGAGTGTTTCGAAATTGAAGAAACTCTCAAAGCTACTATGAACATTCCTGTATTTCACGATGATCAGCACGGAACTGCAATTATTTCTTGTGCTGCATTGATAAACGCAGTTGAATTGGCTGGTAAGAAAATAGATGAAGTTAAAATTGTTGTTAACGGTGCCGGAGCTTCTGCAATTTCTTGTTGCAGGCATTACATTAAAGCTGGCGCTAAAAGAGAAAACATCTGGATGTTTGATACAAAAGGTTGTGTTTCAAAAGATAGAACAGACTTGAATAAGTACAAGAAAGAATTCGCTCAGGAAAAGAAATTCGACTCTTTGGCTGATGCTATGAAAGGAGCCGATGTATTTATTGGACTTTCTGTTGGTGGAGTGGTTAATAAAGATATGGTCAAATCAATGGCAAAGAACCCAATCATATTTGCTATGGCTAATCCGGACCCTGAAATTATGTATGACGATGCAATATCGGTCAGAGATGATTTGATTATGGCAACTGGTAGAAGCGATTTCCCAAATCAGGTTAATAATGTGCTTGGATTCCCGTTTATCTTTCGCGGCGCTTTGGATGTAAGAGCAGTTCAGATTAATGATGAAATGAAAATGGCTGCAACTCTTGCTCTTGCAAGATTGGCAAAAGAGAAAGTTCCTGAAATGGTTATCAAAGCTTATGGTGGCGAGGAATTTCAATTTGGAAAAACTTACATAATCCCGAAACCTTTCGACCCGAGGGTTTTATGGTATGTCGCTCCTGCAGTAGCTAAAGCAGCTATTGAAACCGGTGTCGCGAAAATTAAAGAAATGGATTGGACTGAATACGAAGAGCAATTAAAAGAAAGATTAGGACTTTCAAAAGAAATTGTTCGTGTGATGATTCATAAAGCTCAGCGTAAACCAAAAAAGGTTGTTTATCCTGAAGGTGAAGAAGAAAACATTATTCGTGCGGCTCACAGTGTTTATGCTGATGGAATTGCTAATCCGATTCTTCTTGGTGACAAAAACAAAATAATAAATGAGATTCGAAGAATTGGATATGATCTTAATGAATTTGAAATTATAGAACCAGCTACCTGTGAAAAATGTGAGCAATATGCAAATGAATTTTTCAGGAGAAGACAAAGAAAAGGTGCTACTCTTTATGACTCAAGAGAAATTATTAAAAAGAATAACTATTATGGTTCAATGATGCTTGCACTTGGTGATGCAGATGCAATGATAAGTGGTTATTCCACCAGCTATCCTAATACAATCAAACCAGCTCTGCAATGCATAGGTGTAAAAGAAGGAATGTCAGTTGTATCTGGGATGTACATAGTAATCACTAAAAAAGATACCTACTTTTTCTCTGATTGTACTGTTAATGTAAATCCGAATGCACAGCAACTTGCTGAAATTGCATTGTCTGCAGCAGATGCAGTAAAATCCTTTGATGTTGAACCAAAAATTGCAATGCTTTCATTCAGCAATTTTGGAAGCGCACCATATCCGGAATCACTTAAAGTTAAAGAAGCAGTAAAAATTGTTAAATCAAAAAGACCAGAACTTATTATTGACGGAGAAATGCAGGCAGATACTGCTGTGGTGCCTGAGATATTGGAAAAAACTTTCCCATTCACTGAAATAAAGGGTGGTGCAAATGTTTTGATCTTCCCTGATTTGGGCTCAGCCAATATAGCATATAAACTTATGGCAAGAATTGGTCAGGCAACAGTCATCGGTCCAATACTGTTAGGAATGAAAAAACCTGTTCACGTTTTACAGAGAGGTGCAACTGTAGATGATATTATAAATATGACTGCAATTGCTGTAGTTGATGCACAGGAAAGTAAAAAGTAATATATAAGATTATTTTTTTTATCAAGAGTCTGTCTCAAAATTGTTATTGTCTTTTGAAATTTATCTAAATCGTAATATTATAATCGGATTTTGAGACAGACATTCTTTTAATCAGTAAATTCTCCAAACATTTTTGGATAGATAAAATCTTCAATTGAAAAACTTCCGTGTTTTATATCTCTCCAATTTTTCCTCAGACTTAAATGCACAACCCCACAGGTTGGAATGTTCTCAAGAGTTGTATTACTGTAAATATTTACAAAGTCCGTCAAACCGGGATTATGACCAAATAAGATAATAGAATTGTAATCTTCATTTTGGTTGGATATTAATTCAAAAATTTCTTTAGCATCTGCCATATATAAATCATCGAGAAAAATTATTTTATCATTATCATAATTTAATTTTTCAGCAAATCCAAGTGCAGTAACTTTTGCTCTTTCAGCAGGACTGGATAAAATCAAATCAGGTTTGTGGAATTTATCTGCAAATATTTTACTCATCATTTTCAAATTTTCTTTCCCTCTCTTATTAAGGGGTCTATCAAAATCTTTTAATCCTAAATTTTTCCAGCTTGATTTTGCGTGCCGGATTAAAAATAAATTTTTCATAAGATTTTAATTAAATTGTTTACAGTATTTTTAAGTGTTCTAATTCCAATTTTTATCTATAAGCAAAATTAATGTTTTTATGAAATTATTCTTCACTTTCCTTTTTGCTGTCGAAAGTTTGTTTGCTCAAAACTATAAGTGGGTGCTATCAGAATCTCCTGTAAAGGCAAGTCTGAAACAGATTTTTGTCCTGGACTCAGCTAACATCTGGATTGGTGGAGATAGTTCGTATATTCTTTATTCAAGTGATAAAGGATTAAATTGGCAAATACAAAATTTAAATCCTGATTTCGAAATCACAGATATTTACTTTCTCAATAAGAATATGGGTTGGGCAATTGAAAATGGCTCTGATGGAATAACTGTATTAAATAACATTCTCTCAACCACAAATGGTGGTAATAACTGGACCAGAAAAAGATTTCGTCCTGATGATGTAACTATATATACTATTTGTTTTACTGACAGTTTGAAAGGTTTTATCGGGGGCGATCAAAATATGTTTCATATAACTACTGATGGGGGTGAAAATTGGTTACCTGTTCAACGTGATACTACTATTTTCTCTTTATTCCCTGTAAGAAAAATTCGATTCGTAAATAAAGATTATGGCTTTGCTGTCGGTGGATATTTTGATTTCGGTGGTGTACTTTGGCACTGCACCGATGGAGGGCAAGTCTGGGTGACTGACTCAGCTTATGCTGATCCTTTTTTTGACCTGGAATTCCTGGACTCTACTACTGTTATTACAATTGCAAGTGATATCGAACGAAGTTATCCAAGTGCTATTTTCAAAACTACCAATCTTGGTTCAACCTGGAATTTTTTTGAGATTCCGTATTATGGTGTATGTCGTGGAATATCTAAACGAGCTAATAACGAAATTTGGGGCACGTTTCAAAACGAGTTTATTTTTAGCAAAGATTATGGATACAATTGGGAAACTATTCCTACGCCTGACAATATTATGACGTATGATATTGAATTTATTGATTCAACTTTTGGACTTGCAGTTGCAGACAGTGGTAATTTAATATTTTATCGATTATTACCTGATTATGAAAAATATTATTCAGATATAATTATTCAAGATTATGAGCTGTTCCAGAATTATCCAAATCCTTTCAATTCTACAACCACAATTAGCTGGGAAACTTCAGAAAGTGGTTATCAATCAATTAAACTATTTAATTCTTTAGGTCAGGAAATAGATACAATTTCAGATGGATATTTTCAATCAGGCACTCATTCTACATTATACATTATAAATTCTACATTACCATCGGGAGTATATTATTATCAATTAAGAATTGGTGATAAAATCAAAACAAAGTCGATGATATATTTGAAGTAGTTGCTACTGAATTTTATTAACGCATTAAAATCATCTTTTTGGTTTCAATAAATTCTCCGACCCTTAATCTGTAAAAGAAAACTCCACTGGCAATTGATCTGCCTTCTGCCAGATGCTTACTGCTTACTGAAACCCCGTGATATCCAGCTTCTTTGTATTCATCAACTAAAGTGAGAACTTCATTACCTAAAATATCATAAATTTTAAGTGATGTATGGCCACTAATTGGAGATTGCCAACTTATTTTAGTCGAAGGGTTGAAAGGATTAGGGTAATTCTGTTCCAAAGAAAAATATTTCGGAGTCAAATCATTTTCATTAATAGAATTTGGTGTGAAAGAAATTGGTGTTGTCCATATTTGATAATTTCCTGTTCTGTTGTCCATCCAGACAGGAAAGAGTTTATTATCAACAGAAATTATATCAATATTATCTCCTTGATATCCTTGCCCCAATCCACCTATGGGAATCGGTCTGAAATTTTTATTATTTATTTGGTAGTCATACCAAGTTACTCCACCATCAGTAGAACGCGAAATGAAAACACCTGAAGAATCTGAAGTTGTATTTCTGTCGTCGTAATAAATTATATTTATTCCGCCGTAATCATCAACATCAATAGAAGGGAAGTATTGAATCTTTCCATTATTAAAATTGTCTTGATTAACTCTCACAGGATTTGACCAGGTATTGCCATTATCCGTTGATTTAACCAAAATAATATCCGGATCACTTCCGGCAGGTAATCTGTTTCTCTGAGTAGTAACTATATAAATATTCCCTCTGAAAGTTGAATTTGATTTATCAACAGCTATTCTTGGTAATCCGGTTACTCTGATATTCGATTTAGTTGGTAACACACCTGTTATTCCTGTGACTTCAAATGCATTATTATTTACAATCCAGTTCAAACCTCCATTAGTAGATTTAGCGAACCCAATAGCAGTTTCATTGAAAGGAGAGACATTGGTAACTAAAGCATAACAAATAAATACTTCTCCATTTAATCCAACCTCAATATCTGGTCCTGAACTTCTTTGAGTCGAAGAATTTATAACAATTTTATCACTCCACGATTGTTCGATATTGTCTGTATAAGAAAATTCAACTGGAAAGCTACCAGCTAATCTTACCCAGGCAGCATAGATTCTTCCATAGAAAGGGCTTGAGGGATTATTATCAGATACAATACTTGCTCTTTCATATAGTGACTCTCCATCTCGTGTAATTTGTTTTTGACTCGACCAGTTTAAGCCATTGTCGGTGGAGAAATGAGAATAAATTCCATAAAAAGGTTGTCTTCCCAATCTACTTAAAATAAATCTGCCGTTTTTGTCTATCGTAATTCCGGGATCACCTTGATGGAATAAAATATTAGCACCATTACAAGTATCACTTCCAAACCAGTCATTACCTCCATTTGTTGTGGCATATACTCCTTCACTTACAAAAAATGATGGTTGAAAAGTGATTGTATTTGCAGTAACAAACAGAATATTTTTATCGGTGGGATGTTTGGTAATAAAAGTTTCTGTTTGAGATACATTGCTTGGATAAATAATATAATCTGTTCCAATAGATAATCCACTTCCTTGTGGGAAGGAAGTGGATAATAAAACAAAATGCATAAATAAAATTTTTATAAAATAGTTTTTCATTAAAAAACATATCCTATTCTGAATGATGCAAAAAATGTTCTTGGTTCACCTGTTTCGTAAAATCTCTTACTTGTTGAATTAATATTTACAAAACCTACATATCTTTTGTCCAAGATATTGTTCATTCCTCCTGAAAGCAATATAGAAAATTTTCCTGCTAAATATTCAATTCCTGCATTCAGCCCAAGGAGAGTATAGTCCTGAGTCTTATCATCATTTGCATCATTAACATATAAACCGGATACATATTGCAAGCTGCCTTTCAGAAAGCCTTTGAGTTCGTAATTGAAACTATGTTCATACTCTAATGAGGAAAAAAGGTTATGTTCAGGAACGGAAGGAACGATATTACCAGCAAAATCTTTAACTTTACTTATTATATTGCCCAGACTATCAGCATCAATTGAAATGGCTTTATACTCATCATATTTGAATTTTGAATAAGCATAAGAAAGTGCAAATTTTAATCCTTCGATAATGCTGGTATTTCCACCAATTTCAACTCCCGTTCTGTTTGTTTTTGCAGAGTTTCTATAAAAAACATCGCCATAAACTTCAAATGGAACAATCTCATCAGAAATTATACTGTTGAAGAAGGTAATTTCAAAATATGTGTTGCCAAAATATTTTCTCTCGAAATCAACAATATTTCCTTTTAATCCTAATTCAAAGTTATTTGATTTTTGAGGTTTAAGGTCAGGATTGATTAAAGTTGTTCCACCATTTGAACTCAAAGGATAATTATCTAATTCATTACCCGCTGGAGAATCGAAACTCATTCCGTAAGATGTATAAACTGAAACTGACGGAGTGAGTTTATAATTCAAAGCAGCCTTAGGGGTGAAGGCTTCAAATCTTCTCAAGTCGTTTCTTAAAGCCAGCAATTGATCTTTCTGATCAAAATATACGTTATCATATCTTCCGCTGACAAGCAGGAATAATTTACTTTTAATAATTTCAAAATTATCTTGAATGAAAAGACCTGAGTTACCTATTGTTTCATCAGTTAAATGATTTAATACATCACCTTTCTTTCCTTTAATATTGTTGTATTCTTCTATCGGTCCAGTCTGATAAAATAAATCTCCACCAATAGTAAATTCATTTTCAAGATTTTCTAAAAGAACTGATTTATTAGTAAATCTTCCGGATGCACCAAGTCCAAATCTGTTAAAAATTCTGTAGCTTCTTGATGTTCTCTCGAAGTATTTTATTGTGCCGTAGGTAGTAATTTCTATTTCATTATTCAGCGATTCGCCAAACTTTGAATTTAACCTAAGACCAACTCGACCTTTTTTAGAGATTCTTCTGAAATCGAAATCAACTTCCCGCTTTGCTGCTTGAAAAGGATCAGTATCATATTCTTTTTTGGTTAATGAACCAGGTAATCTTATCAGGCCTGTTGTAAAATATCCAAGAAATTGAAGATTAGTATTTTTACCGGGATCAGTCTCCAAAACAGTATTAACAATATGCCAGTAATCCTCACTGTGGTTTCTATATCCTTTATAATTATGGTAAGTGTAGGTCAGTAAAAAACCATAATCTTGAGTTCGGAATCCTGTTTTAAAGCCATTTCTGTGAAGATTATAAGAACCAAAATCATTAAACACTGTTATGAAATTGTTTGGGAAATTTATATCGTTTATAAAATTTACAACGCCGCCTGGAGCATTAGTATAAAGTGAAGATGAATTGCCTTTAACAATTTCAATACTTCCTACTGAATTGAAATCAATTGCTTCAATTCTGGTTTGACCATCTGGTTCGGATTCAGGAATCCCATCTAATAAAATTCTTACTCCTCGTATCCCTGTATTAGACCTGCTTCCAAAACCTCTGATAGATATTCTTACATCGTGATTCCCGTATCTGTTCTGCATAAAAACACCGGGGACAACATTTAATACATCACTGATAGAAGTTTTCCTGTCATATTTATAAGTTTTATTTGATATTCTTACTACAGGATATGGAATATCAATTATTTTTTTATTTGTTCTCGTACCTGTAACTACAACTTCATCAGTCTGATATTTTATGGTATCTGAGGTGAACATACTATTTCCCTCACTTATCTCCTGTGAATAAACCCTTTCGGAGATGGATATCAGGCATAGTAAAGCAAAAAAGATCCCTTTGAATAAAAATTTCATTTTTACTCCTGATTAGTTAATAAAATGTTAATTATCTCTTAACGCAGATCAGCAAAATACAGTTTGCGGAGGGGGAGTAAGGATCTCTTTATAAAAATTAGTGTAGTTTATATGTATTCTCAGAATGATTCTTGAACTTTGATTGTAGAAATCAAATTCATCAGTATTCTGAAAATACAGGCTGAAAAATGGGATTAAATTAAGTTTGTGAGTTTGATCAGAATTTTTTTCGCGTTTTTTATCGGAATATTTTGTGAAAAGTTTTTCAATGAGATTCTCGTGCTCATCCAAGTAACATAAAAATCTAAGCGAGTCTTTATCGGATAAATCTTTTTTAATGTCATACATATCTCCGTTAAACCGAAATTCTTTTTTATCAATTCTATTAAAAGAAATTTTATTTTCTTTGACATCCTTTCGTGAAAAAGATAGAATAATTAAATCTTTCTTGAACCTATCTTTCTCGATTAAATAATGAACTGTTTTTTTGACAATTTTTACTGAGGAGAGATACAACAAGACGTAAAATCCACTGTTAAGCAGAAAAATCAAGATTAATAAGATGGAAAAATTTTTGAAAAATTTACTTTTCAACTGAGTTTAATTTTATTTGCTGACAAAAATAATTTAATAGTCAAAGAAAATGAAAGTATTTTTGAATAAAGTTTTATAATAAATTGTAATGATTATTGAAAGTATAGAAAAATTAATAAATAACTTAAATATCATCGGTAAAGAAAGATATTTCCGTGCGTCAGTTTCTATCCCTGTATTTTATGTAAATGGCGAAGAACATATTCTTTTTGAAAAAAGAGCAGCCGAAATAAGACAAGGAGGTGAAGTTAGTCTGCCGGGCGGGGAGTGTGAAAATGATGAGATTGATTCATCTGTAACGGCAATAAGAGAAACTTCAGAAGAACTCGGATTAGATAAAGAAAAAATAAAATATCTCGGCAAATATGGTTTTCTTGTTACACCATTCGGAGCTTTAATTGATGTACATTTAGTTTTGTTGTTAATTAATCATCTTAATGAACTTAATTTTGACAAGACTGAGGTTGAATCAATTTTCAGTTTACCTGTAAAATTCTTTTTAGAAAATGAACCTGAAGTGTTTTATGCTAATTCTCAGGTAGTACCAAATTATTATGATGACAATGGTAATTCAGTTGAGCTTTTTCCTGCTAAGAAATTCGGTTTGCCTGAAAAGTATTCTAAACCGTGGGGAACACACAAACACAGAATACTGATTTATAAAACTGAACCAGAAATTGTCTGGGGAATAACTGCAGAAATAATTTATGATTTTGTAAAAAAGTTGAAGGAATCAATGTGAAATTTGAAAACATTCGTGCTGTGATCTGGGACTGGAATGGAACTCTTTTGAATGATGTAGAATATTGCTTAAACATACTTAATAACCTTTTAATTGATAATCAACTTAAACCACTTACTCTTACTCAATACAGAGATGTTTTTACTTTTCCGGTTAAAAATTATTACGAGAAAGCGGGATTTGATTTCAGTAAAAAATCTTTTGAAGAACTTGGTAAAGTATTTATTGATAATTACGAGAGAAATAAACATTCATTGAAACTCTTTGAAAAAGCTCCCGAAGTATTGGAATATTTTGAGTCTGTTGGAATTGAGCAATATCTTTTATCCGCTTACAAGCAGGATAATTTAGAAGAGATATTAGAACATTTCCGAATAAAAAGATTTTTCAAAAAGATTAAAGGGCTTGATAACATATACGCTGGAGGGAAAACTGAATTAGGAATTTCTTTAATCAAAGAAATTCTTCATCCAAAAGAAAATATCCTGCTTATCGGTGATACAATTCACGATGAAGAAGTAGCTAAAGAAATGAATGTGCAATCAATTCTTATTTCAAACGGACATCAATCTGCTGAAAAACTTCATTCAAATGGCTCTTTAGTAATTGAAGATATAAAATTTCTAAAAGACTTCATTCTACCTGAAGCTTATTCCTGAAATATTCCAAAGTTTTCAGAATACCTTCTCTTCTACTGAATTTAGGCTGCCAATTAAGGACTTTCATAGCTTTTGATATGTCAGGTTGTCTGACTTTTGGATCATCTTCGGGCAAAGGATAAAATTCTATCTGACTTTTTGAACCTGTTAATTCAATTATTTCTTCAGCAAATTTTTTTATAGAAATTTCTTCAGGATTACCAATATTTACAGGTAACACTTCTTCCGAAATCAGCAAACGATAAATCCCTTCTATTAAATCATCTACATAGCAAAAGCTTCTTGTTTGATTACCATCTCCGAAAATTGTAATCGGTTCATTCTTCAGTGCCTGGGAAATGAAGGCAGGTAAAGCTCTTCCATCTTTTAATCTCATTCTCGGACCGAATGTATTAAAAATTCTTACTATTCTTGTTTGAACGCCGTGATAACGATGATAAGCCATAGTAAGCGATTCAGCAAACCTTTTTGCCTCATCGTAAACACCGCGAGGACCTACAGGATTTACATTGCCCCAGTAATCTTCACTTTGCGGATGTTCAAGCGGATCACCATATACCTCTGATGTTGATGCTAATAGAAATACAGCATTTTTTTCTTTTGCCAGTCCCAATGCTTTATGAGTCCCGAGAGAACCAACCTTTAATGTTTGTATCGGTAGTTGAAGATAATCAATTGGACTTGCTGGTGATGCAAAGTGCAAAATGTAATCTACTTTTCCGGGAACGTGAATGAAATTAGTAACATCGTGTTTTATGAATAAAAAGTTATCATTACCGAAAAGATGAGAAATATTTTCTAAATCTCCGGTAATTAAATTATCTATACAGACAACGCGCATTCCTTCTTTTAGAAGTCTATCGCAGAGGTGAGAGCCAAGGAAACCTGCACCACCTGTTATTACTGCTGTTTTCAATTTTTCCCTTTAAATATAGTTTCTCTTCCAATACTGTAATAAGTGAAACCCTTCTCTTTCATATCATCAATATCATAAACATTTCTGCCATCAAATATAAGAGGTTCTTTCAATAGGCTTTTGATTTTATCGAAGTCTGGATTTCTGAATTCATTCCATTCGGTGAATATTACAAGAGCATCTGCACCATTTAATGCCTGATATTGATTTTCAGCATAAGAAATTTTTTCGTCCAGATAAAATCTTGCATTTTCCATTGCAACAGGATCGAAGGCAGAAACCGTTGCACCTCCATCTAAAAGTTTTTTTATAATCGAAACAGAAGGTGCTTCTCTCATATCATCTGTATTGGGTTTAAATGACAATCCCCAAACGGCAAAATGTTTACCTGAGATATTTCCTTCGAAGTGATTTGATATCTTTTGGAAGAAACGATTTCTTTGTTCTTTATTCAATTTATCTACAAGTTCAAGTAAACTAAGTTTCGCACCTTTATCTACAGAAGTTTTAATCAAAGCGTTCACATCTTTAGGGAAACAAGAACCGCCATAACCAATTCCTGGAAATAAAAATCTTTTGCCAATTCTTGAATCACTACCCATACCTTTTCTTATGAGGTCAATATTTGCACCGACCCTCTCACAAAAATTTGCAAGTTCATTCATAAAAGTTATTCTTGTGGCGAGATAACTATTTGCGGCATACTTGGTTACTTCAGCACTTTTAATATCCATTTCGATAATTGGATTTCCCTGCCGAACAAATGGTTCGTAAAGCTCTCTCAGAATTTTGAAAGCTTTTTCTGACTCAGCACCAATCACAATTCTATCTGGTTTCATAAAATCATCAACTGCAAAACCTTCGCGTAAAAATTCCGGATTGGAAGCTACATCAAAATTCTTTACTCCTTTTTCAATTAGAATTGATTTTACCATATCGACAGTTCCAACTGGGACAGTACTTTTATTTACTATCAATTTATATTTCAAACTATCTTTTAGTAAATCTCCAATATCTTCTGTTACTTTGATTACGTGTTGCAAATCAGCTGAGCCATCTTCTTCCTGAGGAGTTGGTAAACAGTAGAAAATAACGTCGGCAAATTCTAAAGCTTCTTTTATATTATCACTAAACATTAATCTTTTTTGCTTAAAATTTCTGAGATACAGAATTTCAAGACCTGGTTCATAGATTGTAATTTGACCATTTAATAGTTTATTTAGTTTTTCCTGATTATTATCAATACTTAAAACCTCATTACCCATTTCGGCAAAGCAAACTCCCGAAGTAAGACCAACATACCCGGTTCCGATAACAGCAAGTTTCATCATTTAACTCCGATATTATTATAAAATTTATTGCCAAAAATATAAAAATCTTGTTTACTCATTGATAAAAACATTAATTGATTAAACTCTTGAAAAAATATTGGAATGACTACTTAATTAAAATTAAACACGATGAATTTTCATTATCTCAGATTTTGAAACTAACCAAATCTTTATTATGTTTCAAAAGTTAACAACTGACAATAAATCAATTCATCAGAGGGAATATGAGAACTATGATTAAATTTTTATTAATTGTTACAACAATATCCGTTTTATTTGTTGCTTGTGAAGATAAAATAGTTACTGATCCTGAGCCCAACCCGACACCATCTGGAATGTCTGCAAAGCTCTCCGACATCCAGGTTAAAGTATTTAATGTTAGTTGTGCTATCTCAGGATGTCACGGTGGTTCAGTTGTTGCTGCTAATCTGAATCTTACCTCTGGAAATTCTTACAGTCAGTTGGTGAATGTAAATAGTCTTGAAAATCCTTCACTTAAAAGAGTATTACCAAATTCAAGTGCACAGAGCTTATTGATTCGTAAACTTGAAGGAAATGGAACTTCACTTATGCCACCATCCGGAAAACTTAGCAAAGAAATAATAGATTCAGTAAAAGCCTGGATAGATAGAGGTGCATTAAATAATTAAAGGACAATTATGAAAAATTTTATCTTAATTTTAATCTTTCTTTTTGCAAGCTTAAATCTTCAAGCTCAGGAGCACTTTGTAGATAAACAAAAGAATAATCTTGTAAAATTTATTTCTAAAACTCCCATTGAGTCTTTTGAGGGAGTTACAAATCAGATTGACGGGTATATGTATTGGGAAAATGATGACTTATCAAACAGAAGCCTGCTATATTTTGAAGCGAATCTTGATGCTTTGGATACAGGTATTGGTTTGCGTAATCGTCATATGAAAGAAAATTATCTTGAAACTTTCCGATATCCCTACGCTCAGTTTAATGGAAAAGTTGTAAATGAAGAAAAACTTTCAGACATTAAATCAAAAGTAACGGTTGAAGGTGAAATGTTTATTCACGGTGTTGCAAAAAAAATTAATCTTCAGGGTACTGTAGAGAAAAATAAACCCTCATATAGAATTCAGACTGAGTTCACTATCAAATTGTCTGATTTCAAAATAGAAGTTCCATCACTTATGTTTATGAGAATAAGTGAGGAAATAAGATTGGTGCTTGATTTCTTTATCAAAGAGAAAAAATAGCGGAGAAGAGAAATGAAATTTTTTTTAATGTTTTTTATATGCTTTTTAATTATTGAGATATCTGCACAGGATATTACCTGGAAGCGAACCTCAGAAAACACAACTTTAACGGAATTAAGATTGTTCCGATCAACTCAGGTTATAAATCTTCCTTCTGCCGAGACGTATGAAAAGGGTGACTTCGAGTATGAAATTTCTCACAGATTTATACCGGCTATTGATGAAAAAGGAAAATTTTTCGGCTTAGATGGTCCAGCAAACATAAGATTTTCACTTAGTTATGCTCCAACAGATAGAATGACTCTGACTCTTGGTAGAGGGAATATAGATGGTAATGTAGATTTAGCCATTAAATACAAACTCTTACAAATAAGAAATGATGTTCTGCCTTCACAATTTTCTGTAAGGGTTGGGACTGCATTGAGCACAAATTTTCCATCACAGGAAAGAAAAATTTTCGATTCAGACAATTTCCAATTCTTCGCTCAGGGAATATTTAATACTTTATATGAAAGAACTCTTGGACTTGGGGTAGTGCCGACTTATTTATACAATAGTAACATATATTCTGCGGAAAGATTTTATTCTTTTACTTTCGGAAGTTACGCACAGATTTTCCTTTCTGATAAATGGAGTGTTATGCTTGAATGGAATCCAACAGTAACTGGCTATCGGAGTAAATTCAATCCTTTATCACTGGGATTTGAACTCGATACTGGTGGAGGGCATTTCTTTAAATTTATTTTTTCAAATAGTGTAGATCTTAATACTTCGCATTTTATAAACGGTGCATCAAAACAATTTTTCAAAACCAGTCCAAGTTTTGGATTTAACTTAACCAGAATACTTAAGTGACAATAAAATATTTGTTTTTAATGTTATAACATATTGTCTCAAACTACTATAAGTATTATTATTAAAAGTAATTATTCAAATCGAAATAATATTTCATCAATTAACACTTATAAAATTGTTAAGTCGAAAACTTTTTTATTAGTGCTTCCTGAACAATCGGTGGCACAAAATTGCTTACATCTGCGTGCAGAGAAGCTAAATTTCTTATTACTGTTGAATTCAGGTAAGTGTACCTTTCGTGAGGCATAAGGAAAATTGTTGTAATATCACCTGCTAATTTCCTGTTCATCAGAGCCATTTGAAATTCAAATTCAAAATCACTTATCTGTCTTAAACCTCTTATTATACCAATTGCTCCAACTTGTTTTGCGTGGTCAACAGTAAGCCCGTCAAAATAATCTACAACTACTTTATCAAACTCCTTTAAACTTTCTCTTAACATTTCAACTCTTTCTTCAGAAGTAAACAGTGGCTTTTTAGATGGATTGACAGCAACTGTAACAACAACCTGATCAAATAGATTAACTGCACGACGCACAATATCAATGTGTCCGTTTGTAACTGGGTCAAAAGTACCGGGGTAAATAACTTTTTTCATAATTAAACTTCTCTAAAATTTTTAACAAAATAATATTTAATTACTGATCTCATATAGACAAGCATCACCGACAATCCGAAAAGGCTCAACGGAAAATTCTAAAATATCTTTTTCTTTTGTTTGAACTGACCTTTCGATTATCATTATTCCATTTTCTGCAAGCAAATTATTCTTCTTAACATTTTTAACCACTTCATATATATCAAAATCAAAAAAAGGTGGATCTGCTAAAATTAAATCGTATTTAAATAACGTTTCTTTTTTAGTAAAGATAACTGCTTCAGTTCGAAAGACTTTACTTTTTTTATCAATATCAAGACTTTTAAGGTTCTCAATCAAATTTAGATAAATCTTGGAATTTTTTTCAACGAATGTAACTTCATCAGCACCTCTGCTTATACATTCAATACCGAGTGAACCGGAACCAGAATAAAGGTCAAGAACATTTATATCATCAAAAATAATTTTGTTGTTTAGAATATTAAAAAGAGTTTCCCGTACTCTATCAGTAGTGGGGCGGATAAACTTTGATTGAGGAACGTTAATTAACCTTCCTTTTAAGTATCCGGAAATAATTCTCATCCTCATAAAAAGTTTAATTTAATCGTAAAGCAATTCCGATGGCAGAGGAAAAAGAATTATATTTTTTTAAGAAAAACTTGTTTTCAAAAAGTTCAGGGCGGGTTTTTAGTTTTTCAAATGGATTGAATTGAATAAAATCTATGTTTAAAGATTTCCTTAGCAGCGATACAAGATTAGGAGAGATTTCATCACCTGAAATAAAACTTGCACCCAATGAATCAACATTAATTTTAGAAAATATTTCCTGATTGAATTCTGAATTTAACAGTTCAGGTAAATCACCAATTCTGCTGTAATAAAAAGATTTCATACGCAGGATTTTCTGATTAACTGAAAAAATATAAGACATATTTTTTTTCTGAATAAAAATACTCAGATAATAACCTTTGCATAATATTGAATTGCTGCTATTTAATGCAAGAATAGAAGCGGTATGAGCATTGTCTATAAAAAGAAGTTTCAAAGCATTACTTTTTGCAAAGCTGTCAATCAATTCAATAAATTTTTTTTCTATTCCAAAAACAATTGCAGAGTGACTCTTTGTGAGTGGGTTAGGTTCAACTTCGTAAAATTTAATATTAAGGTTATCCGTATAAGGGAAAAGTACAGAATACTGAAGACGAAAATCTTCAGTAGCTTCGTGAGAGCTTAATCTTTCATCCAGAGGGAGTTGAACTATTGAAAATAATTCAAGTGGCAGACAAAAAGAAACAAACTTTGGATTTAGATTAGTATTTAACTGTAATTCCTCATAGGCGCTCTGAATCAGAGCACCTATTTTAGAAATTTTATCATTTTCAAAATTTATTTCTTCATTCAGAAAAACTTCATCAACGTTTATTAACTCAACCTGATTATCTGAAACCGCAACTTCAGCTACCTGCAATTTGGAAGAAGTTAAATTAAAACCAGCAAAGCTTTCTGAACTTGACATCTAATTTACTTTATTCCCAGGATGCAGTGTTCTTTAAAGCATCATTATCTAAACTACCAACAGTACCATTACCATCGGGATCTTCAATATAATATCTTGTTCCAATTAGTGTTTTAACCTCAACTCTTAAAATTTTACCTCTTGGAGTAACAACAGTATCTCTTGTAACAGTAGTATCAATTTTTACAATAAATCTTTCACCGGTTCGGGGAGTTGTGAATAGACTTTCAGGAGTAAATTCACCGTGTGATAATGCAACAAATGGATCAGAGGGTTTATTAGTCATCGGATCAATGCCTTTTCTGATGCTGTCAACAAATCTATCATTTTTTATAAAGTATATTAGACTATCAAGATTATCTGTGAATCTACCATATTTTTTTTGATAAAGAATTTCAGCGTGCTTCAGGTTAGTCATTCGAAGTCTTGATTCTTTTTTAATATATTTTTCAGTTTCAATTATTTCCTGCGGATCGAGTATAGCAACTTTAATTAATACTCCTACAAGAATTACTATTACAGTGTAAAGTGCAACGTGCACATACCAAGGATCTTCATTTGAACGGTTTGATAATGACATTTTACCTCCGGACTATTTTATATAAATGTATTTAATAATTTTTTCAAATTTTTTGTCACCAATACCTTTTACTTTTTTCAGCTCTTCAAGTTTCCGAAACTTTCCAATTTTTTCTCTCATAGCTATAATAGCCTCAGCAGTTTTTTCACCAATTCCAGGCAAATTCATCAATTCAGATTTAGTGGCACGGTTTAAGTCAATACTTTTTTCAGCCGGTAAAATCTTGTTGGAAATATTCTTGAATTTTGCTGTGTTAAAATCTAAAACTTCTCGTTTAGAAACAACATTTGAATTTGAAATTTCTGTAATTTCTTCTTTATTTTCATCATTTGAGTCGAAAAAAATACTGTCCTGATAGGAATAATCAAATTCAAGTAATTTACTTTTTGCTGAAATATTAAATAACTGATTAAGAGCTAATCCAAATATAAAAGAAAAAAACACAAACAAAATCAGTCTAAATTCAATAGGGGATAAACCGAGTTTCTGATTAATATTCAGCTTCATATTTTATTTTCAGAGACCGAATTTCTTAAAAAAACCTTTATTTTCTGAAATTCTGGATTTAAAGCTTGGCATTTCTGCTAATTCTTTAATAAGTTCTTTTTCTTTAGCTGATAATTTTTTGGGAATTTCTACAATGACTTTGATTATTTGATCACCAAATCCGGGCTGATTTAAATGCTTGATTCCCTTATTTGTCATCTTAAGTAATTTACCTGAAGGAGTTCCCGGTTCGATAATAACCATAGCTTTGCCATTAAGAGTAGGAACCTCCAGCTCTGTTCCTAAAATAGCTTCAGGAATTGATAAATGAAGTTCGTAAATGATATTATCTTCTTCTCTTACGAAATACTGATGTTCGATTTCCTTAAAGACAACGACCAAATCACCATTTTCTCCACCACGTTTTCCTGCATTACCTTGATTTCGCATTGTCATATAACTTCCGTCGTGAACACCGGCAGGTACTTCAATTTTTACAGTTGATTCATCCAAAACTCTTCCTTCACCTTGACATTTCTTACAAGCTATGTCAACCACTTCACCCTCGCCGTTACAGCTTGAGCAAGGAGTAATATTAACAAACTGACCAAAAATTGAACGGCTTACTTGTCTGATTTCTCCAGAGCCTTTACAAACTGAGCATACTTTTTTCGAAGTTCCTTTCTCAGCACCTGTTCCATTACAATCTGGACAAGTAACATATCTTTTTAACTTAATTTTTTTCTCCGTTCCTGAAGCAATTTCTTCAAGAGTAAGATTCAAAACTACTCTTAGATCAGAACCCGGAGTACCAGTAGATCTTCTTCTACCCGTTCTACCTCTTGAGGATGATGTTCCGAAAAATTCATCGAAAATAGAACCTCCGCCAAAAATATCTGAAAAGTGAGAGAAGATATCGTTTATATCTGTAAATCCACCACCTGAAAAACCTCCAGCTCTTAAACCATCGTGGCCAAATCTGTCATATTTAGCTCGTTTATCATCATCACTAAGAACTTCATAAGCTTCAGCCGCTTCTTTAAATTTTTCTTCAGCATCTTTATCACCTGGATTTCTATCCGGGTGATATTGCATAGCAAGTTTTCTGTAGGCTTTCTTTAGGTCTTCCTTCGTAGCATTTCTGGATACACCTAATACTTCGTAATAATCTCTTTTTGTCATATAATGTGGCTGGTTAAATTAATTATCTGAACTGACGATTACTTTGGCGAAACGAATCACTTTGTCTTTCAACATATAACCTTTTTCCAATTCATCTAAAACTGTATGCGGTGGTACACTTACGTCTTCCTTTTGCATTACTGCTTCGTGGAAATGTACATCGAAAGGTTTACCGATAGATTCTATTTTTGTAACGCCTTGTTCTTCGAGAAATTTCATCAATTTATTGTAAATCAACTCAATTCCTTTTTTGATGTTATCAATATCCTGAGCGTCATCTATGTGCTGCAATGACCTTTCAAAATCATCTACAACAGGAAGAATTTTTTTAATAAATGACTCTGCAGCATAAGTTACTAAAGCAATCTGGTCATTCTCGACACGTTTTTTATAGTTTTCAAACTCTGCAGCTTTTCTTAAAAATTTATCTTTCCAGGCATCTCTTTCTCTTTCAAGTTCTTCAATTTTCTGCTTATCAGCATTACTTTCTTCTAATTCCGGTTCCTGTTCCGGAGTTTCATTTGAATTTTCATTTGTATTCATTTCATCTTTAATTTCTTCATTCATAAAACCTCCTTATCTGTTTTGACCACCTAAAAAATTTGATAAAGTTTCTGAAATGTATCCTACAATTGAAATTATTTTTGAGTATTCCATTCTTTTAGGACCAATAATTCCAAGAATACCTTTAATTTCACCAATATTATATTCTTTAGTGATTAGACTATATTCATAAAATTTTTCGTGCAGATTTTCTTTACCAATTTTAACTACCACCGAATCCCTTTTATCCTCCATATTTTTTTCAAGAATATGAATAATAATATCTTTATCTTCTATCAGTTCAATTACGCTTTCAAATTTTTCAGGATTTTCGAATTCAGGTTGATGTAAAATGTTTTTCGCTCCTGTCAGGACAATTTTATCGTCTTTTATAGTATCAGCAAATACTTTATTAGCAGATTCCAAAAATAATCGGATAATTGGTTTTTCCTCTTTTTCAATATCTTTAAATCTTTCTGAAAAAGTATTTTTAATTTGTTTGAAAGTTAACCCACACAATTTCTCATTTAATTTTGATTCAACAGATTCCAGAACCGAATTATCAACCTCAGATTGCATTTCCAGAGTTACTGTTCTTACTAAACCTGATGTTACACTAATTACAACAAGCAGTCTGGTTGAGGAAATTTCAATCAATTGAATTTTATTGAGGACAGCATCATCCAAAGCCGGATAAGATACGCAGGCAATCTGATGAGTAACCTGACTTAAAATAGCTGAGGCGACTTTAATCAGAGCTTCAGGATCACTTTGAAGTGAATTTAATTTTTCGTCAATTAATTTTTTCTCGCTGGGATTAACATTCTCTTTAGGCATTAAAGCATCAACATAATATCTATATCCTTTATCAGTTGGAATTCTCCCGGCTGAAGTATGAGGATGATTTATATAACCTGACTCTTCCAAATCAGCCATTACATTTCTGATAGTAGCAGGTGAAAATCCGATCTCATATTTCTTGGAAATAAAACGTGAACCCACTGGTGCAGCAGTCAAAATAAACTGCTGGACAATAGATTTTAAAATCAGTTTTTCTCTTTCGTTTAACTCTTCGTGAATCATAATTAATTTTAATTTGCTCGCAAATATATCATTTAAGACCCAATTTTTTAAGGATATTTATAATTGACAACCTTTGAAAAATTATTTGACGCTAACTAAAAAGTTAAACACTTGCTGAAAAATTTAGGTATAAATATTAAATGCAAAAATGAATAATACTGATTTTTTCACCTCTGCTGAGCGTGAAAAACTCAAAAAACATTTAAGAACAAAAAGCAAACTTGTCTTGGAGTATTAAAATCAAATACTGATATAGCCAGACTACTAAAACAATAAAGTAAATGATATCAATAGCAGATGAGAATAACTAAACAACTGACAAAAAAATAGATTTACTGGTCTTAATTAAGTGCTGCTCTCTAAAAACTTTTTATAACCTTTCTTACTCGAAATTAGAGGAAGAAATGACTTATTATTTCAGTTTACAAATATTTCTTGATTCTAATGGTTTAGATATAATTATATATCAAAAAACGAAAAATACGGTTTAAATCAAACTGAAAGTTCAGATAAATTTCTTAAAAAATTTATTAAATAAGTTCTCGATTGAATATTCTGATTTTTCAGAAATCGCAGATAGTAAATATTATTTCTACAAATATTTAATCATACCTCCGTAAATATTATTTTTGAATAAAAAATGGAGAATATTTTGTCTGAGACTTATAAATCAGCTGGAGTAGATATTAAAGCAGGTGATAAAACTGTTCAAAAAATAAAAAACTATGCGAAAGCTACTTTCAATAAAAATGTTCTTTCTGAAATCGGATTATTCGGCGGTTTCTATGAATTAGATCTTGCTCAACATAAGAAACCTGTTTTAGTATCAAGTGTAGATGGCGTCGGGACAAAATTAAAAGTTGCTATTGAAATGAATATCCACGATACAATTGGTCAGGACCTTGTTAATCATTGTGTTAATGATATAGCTGTATGCGGAGCAGAACCATTGTTCTTTCTGGATTATTACGCAACGGGGAAGTTAGATCCATTTGTAGCTTCAGAAGTAATTAAAGGATTTTCGATTGCTTGCAAAGAAAATAACTGTGCTCTTATTGGTGGTGAAACTGCTGAGATGCCCGGTTTATATAGTCAAAATGATTATGATATTTCCGGAACCATAGTCGGGATCGTTGAAAAAGATAAGATTATCAATGGTTCGAAAATCAAAAAGAAAGATTTGATAATTGGTATTACTTCTAACGGTTTGCATACTAACGGGTATTCTCTTGCAAGGAAAGTTCTTTTGAATAAGTATGAACTGACTCAGTATATCCCTGAAATTAACAATCATTTAGGTAAAGAATTATTAAAAATTCATAAATCTTATTTGCATTTGATTTCTAAGTTAAAAGATATAGTTGAAATCAAAGGCTTGGCTCATATAACAGGAGGAGGAATTGTTGGTAATATCTCGAGAATTATTCCTGAAGGACTTGATATAAAAATTCACTGGGGCAATTGGAGTCTTCCACCAATATTTCAGTTAATAAAAGAGACCGGTGGAATAAAAATATCTGAAATGAGAAAAGTTTTTAATCTTGGAATCGGTTTGGCAATAATTATTTCTCCAAAGGAAGAAAGAAAACTTTTTGATGCTTGTCATTTACTTTCTGAACACGCTTTATTGATAGGAGAAGTAATTTAATGTTTGTTGATACACACGCTCATCTTTTTTATGAAAACTTTAAGGATGATTTAGATGAAGTTATTCAACGGGCTAAAAAGAATTCCATTAGTTATATTTTAATACCGGCTACAGATATGCTTTCTGCAAGAACTGCTATAAGTCTTTCTGAAAAATATGATTTTATCTTTGCTTCTGTAGGAATACATCCTCACGAGACAAAGGATTGGAATAAAAAATTATTGGAAGAAATAAAATCTTTAAGTTCACACGAAAAAGTAGTAGCAATAGGTGAAATAGGTTTAGATTATTATTATGATTTTTCCCCTAAAGAAAAACAGATTGAAGCTTTCAGGGATCAGATTGAACTGGCTATTGAAATAGATAAACCTGTTATTGTTCACAATCGAGATTCTGACATTGATATGATGGAAATAATAAGTTCATACTGTTCAACAGGACTAAAAGCACAGTTTCATTGTTTCAATGCTTCTTTGGAAGATGCAATTGAATATATAAAAATGAATCACTTTATCTCTTTTACAGGAAATATTACTTATAAAAAATCTGAAAATCTTAGAAGAATTCTAAAAGCTATTGATATTAATCATCTTTTGCTTGAAACTGATTCTCCTTTTATGTCACCTGTTCCTTATCGCGGAAAGAGAAATGAACCATCTTATATCCATAATACGGTAAAAGTGATTTCTGAAATTAAGAATTTATCAATCGAAGATGTTGGAAGAATAACTTCGTTAAATGCTTTCAGAATGTTTGGAATAGGGAAAAAGCCAGAAACTAATTTTACATATTTATTAGGGAATTCTTTATATATAAACGTAACAAATCGGTGCAATGCGGATTGTCTTTTCTGCAGAAGAAAAACAGATCCTTTTATTAGCGGTTATAATTTGGGTATGAAAAAATCTGAAGAACCGGATGCAGAAGTTTACATTAAAGAAATTGGCGATCCAAAAAAATATGATGAAATAGTATTTTGCGGTTATGGCGAACCCACTATTCGATGGGAAGTTGTCAAAACAATTGCAAAATTTGTTAAAGATAATGGTGGAAAAACAAGATTAAATACTAATGGTCACGGAAATATTATAAATCATAGAGATATTACTGCTGAAATGAAAGGATTGATTGACACGGTTTCAATCAGCCTGAACTCTACAGATGCTAAACAATATTCTCAGTTAATGCAGATTGATCAGGAGTATTTTTACTTTATGATTGAGTTTGCTAAAAAATCTGTTCAAAATGTAGATAAGGTCGTATTGTCGGTTGTGGATATAGATCAAATAGAAATTGAGAAAGCAAGAAATTTAGTTGAGAAAGAAATTAAGGCTGAATTCAGAATAAGGCATTACTTTTAATTTTTTATTCAATCTTCAATGGATACGCAAAAAGATAATAAACCCGAATTAGTTCAAGATTCTGAAACTATTCAGGGAATTGCAAGCAGAGTAATTTTATTTAATGATGATTGGCATTCGTTTGATGAAGTAATTGCTCAACTTATAAAAGCAACGAATTGCTCTTTTGAAAAAGCTCGTGCATTAACTTTTGAAGTTCACGTAAAAGGTAAAGCTGTAGTTTATAGTGGAGAATTGAAAGAGTGCTTAAGAGTATCTTCTATTCTTGAAGAGATTGCTTTACACACTCAGATTTTAACTTAATTGTTCTTTATTATCACAATTATTACAATTACAACTGCTGTAAATATCCTCATAACCATAATCTATAGTTAATTCTTCTCCGCTATATATATTTCTTGATGCAACCAGAATCAAATTCCCTTCTTCATCTTCATCAACATAGCAATTACAATCACAATTATGATTGATGTATTTTATTTTATCTGAATTTTTTGTGTCTATGTATTTATTGTCGTCCTTATAAAAAATATAAACGTTATTTTCCTCATTTTCTCTTCTCACACATTCGTTTTCGTCAATTTCATCACCAAATATTTTCAATATACTTGTTCCTTTTGGGATGTCAATTTCTGTGAAAATACCATAACCGTGAAGTTTTGATTTTTTCACCAGAATAAAATCATAGAAATTTACCATATCCGTTTTTCATTTACCTTTTTAGTTGTTTCTTCTTTAGGAATTCCTGAAGAACTAAATGAATTTTTGATTCCACTATTATTGGATATGGAAAAGTAAGCATATCATCAGATTCATAAATGTCATAATCATAAGAATAGACTTCTTTATTAGTTAAACCATAATAACGTATTTTCTTTAAACCATATTTAGCACTTGCCAGATTAATTGTGTAAAGAATTTTTGATCGAAAAATATCGCCTTCAACTCCTTCAAATTTTAAAGCAGGACGATAAGATTCTAAAATCCATACGTTTAATTTATCATTTGAAACTGAGTCAAAAGTTGAAGGGTCATACCAGAACTTTTCGCCGGACGAAGTTGTGAGTGGCTTCCAAATGTGTTTTCCTTCAGTTTGAGAGAAAGAAATTACAGTAAAAAGCAAAAAGAATACGAAAAAGTACTTCATTTAATTTCCATAATTATTTTTTTAAAGTTACTAATAACAAAAAATATTAAAAACTCAATTTTACATATCAATATTATTTGAAAATTAAAAAAATAATCCTTGTCATTTGTTTATTATGTTAATATTTTTGAATACGTTAAATACAACTCTTATGGAGGTATTATGCTTTATATAAAATTACTTTTAATTCTCATTTTTACCCTCCCTGCCATAGTTACTGCTCAGAATGGATTTGGATATGTTGGAGTTGAACCTTGTGCAATGTGTCATAAGACAGAAAAACAGGGGAATCAACTTGGCATTTGGAAAGAAAGTAAACATGCAAGAGCGTTTGAAACTTTGAAGTCTGAACACGCAGAAAAGGTAATTAAAGAAAAGGGTTTTTCTACGGCGGCAACTGAAACACCGGAGTGTTTAAAGTGTCACGCATCAGGTTATAATGTAGATGCTTCATTTATTGGCAAAAAATTTAAGATAGAAGATGGTGTTCAATGTGAAACCTGTCACGGTCCTGGCTCAGAATATAAAGATATGAAAGTTATGAAAGACAGAGCATTAGCAGTCCAAAAGGGACTAATGATTTGGGAAAATACCGAAGCTATTGAGTCTTTCTGCATTACTTGTCATAATGTAGAAAGCCCAACTTACATTGGTTTCAATTTTGAAGAATCGTGGGAAAAAATCAAACATACTGTTCCTCAAACTAAATAGGGGCAAATTTATATGAACAAAAAATTACTTCTTCTGCTGTTTTTATCAGTTGGTGGAGTTCTTTTCTCTCAAAATTTGAATGGAAGATTCAGCTCCTCTGTTTACATATTTGAGCGATTTGATTCTGCAGATGTATCTCAGAATCACGTAAGAGCCTACCAAATGTTAAATCTCAACTTCAACTACAATAACTTTTCTTTGCGTTCAAACCTGAATCTGGAAACTGATCTTGCTCAGAAGTTGGATGCCGATCCAAGATTGCGTTTCTATAATTTATATTTTGAAGCAAGAAATGTTTTTGATGTTGCAAATATTAAAATAGGTCGTCAGCCAATTATTAACAGTGTCGTTGGCGGATTGATGGATGGTGCTTCGATATCTATCAATCAATATGATTTTAAGCTTTCGGGCTTTTATGGAGGGAATGTCCCGGCTTATCAGAAATTAGAACTTATTGAAAATTTTTCAGATAACTTTATCGCTGGTGCTAAACTTTCAACAACTATTTTGAAAGATTTTCAGTTTGCAGTCGGATATCTTAATAAAAATTTCAAACCTACTGATTACATTGCCTTGAGACTTGATCCGAACCTGAATCCGATTCAGGTTTTAATTTCAAATAAGTCTAATCAATTTCAGTATTTGAGTGGAGAAGCGTCTTACTTCTCTGAAAACTTTTTATTTGTCAATTCCAGATATGAATATGATCTAAATTTTAAGAAAACATCCAAAGTAGAATTTGATGCCAGAATTGAGCAAATAAAAGATTTAGGTATAAATCTTTATTATAATTTCAGAGAGCCGCGTGTTCGATACAACTCTATATTTTCTGTCTTTGATTATGGAAACACACAGGAAATCGAAGCTGGTTTAGATTATAAACTTGACAAAGATTATACTTTGCTTGGACAATTCGGTTATGTAAAATTCAAGGATGATAATTCTTCAAGGTTGGGAATTGGAGCGGCAACAAAGTATGGTACTGTAAACTATAAGAAAACTTTCGGTTATGCCGGAGAAATGGATGCTGTTTCTGTTTATACTGCATACACTTTCCTTGATGGATTAATCACGCCAAATATTGGACTCTCTTATTCGAGCTATAAAGTCAGTAAGGATTCAGAGACAAACAATATAACAACCTTGGTGGCTGGATTAAATTTCAGACCATTCAGAAAATTGTCCTTTGATCTTCAAGGGCAGTATTTGGATAATAAAATTTATAAAAATGATTTCAGAGTTTTCTTTAAGCTGAATCATTGGTTTAATCTAAATTTTTAGTGAGTGCAGAATGAAAATAAAAATATTCTATAGTATTGTAATTGTAATATCGGCATCACTTCTTTTCATTGCCTCAAGAAATTCAAATAATTTCCTATCTGATGAAAAAGAAGTTAAAATCAAGTTTTCACATTCTGTACACGCAGAATTAGTAGATTGTAAAACTTGTCACAGTGCTGTTGTTGAAAGTGTTTCTTTGAATGACAGACTGTTTCCCAATCACGATAATTGTTCATCTTGTCACGAAGTAGGTAATGAGAATGAATGTAGTACCTGTCACGTTGGAGATGCTTATGAACCGTTGGTTAAGAAAAAGCCAGAGTTGATTTTCAATCATAAATTCCATTTAGAAAATCAGAATATGGAATGTGAATCATGTCATAAAGGATTAACACAAGTTGATTATAGCTGGCAAGCTGTTGCAGCAAATCCGCCAATGGAAAATTGTTATGCCTGTCATAATGATAAAACAGTTGCATCAAATGCCTGCGAATCTTGTCATATATCCACAGCAAATCTATATCCTCAAAATCATAAAGCAGCAAGATTCATTAACACTCATAAATTTTCTGCTCAAATGATTGGAGCAAATTGTGCAATGTGCCACGATAATCATAGTTGTGAAGATTGTCACGTTGCTACAAATGTGATAACAGAGGTAAATATTAAAACTGATTTTTATCAACCCTATTATCCAAGTAACTTTGTTGACGGATCAAAACAACAAGCAATCAGTAGAGTCCACGAGTTAAATTATAGATTCACCCATGGATTTGATGCAAAGGGTAAAACTGCTGAATGTCAGTCTTGTCATCAGGTTGAAACATTTTGTGCAACTTGTCATTCATCTCAAAACACAGATTTTGCTTACAGTGGCATAATTCCGGCAACCCACCTAAAACCTAATTTCTTTACAATTGGTGTCGGAACTGGCGGTGGTTTGCATGCAACTTTAGCAAAACGAGATATTGAAAGGTGTACCTCGTGTCACGATGTGAATGGAGGAGATGCAGTTTGTATAACCTGTCATTTAGATAGCGATGGAATAAAAGGAACAAATCCAAAAACACACATTACCGGATTTATGAAAGATCAAAAAGGAGATTGGCACGACACCCAGGGTTCTGTTTGCTACAATTGTCATACAAGTGCTAATCCTAATTCCCCAGTCACCTCAGGTTTTTGTAATTATTGTCATAGGTAAAATTATGAAAAAAATATTATTTATTCTTTCGTTTACAATACCATTGTTTATAATATTTATTTCCTGCAGTGAAATAAATAAAGATTTACCTGCAGCGCCAGAGATTAATATCCACAAAGCTGGTATAAAGGATCCAAACTCGCCTAATTTTCACGGTAGACTTGTAGCTTCAACTGATTGGACTATGGTGGAATGTAAAAAATGCCACGGAGCAGATTACAAAGGAGGAATTATCACTGAAGCAAATGGTAACTGTTTTACTTGTCATACTCAATCTGCCGGCCCGGAAGCTTGTAATACCTGTCACGGTGATTTTGCTGACCCGACTAAAATTGCTCCTCCAAGAGCTTTGGATGGAAGTATAATTTCAAGTTCCAGAGGAGTAGGTGCTCACGTAAAACATCTTTATGCCGGAAATAATGGAAAAAAGGTTCTCTGCAATGAATGTCATATAATTCCTGCATCTTTTTTAAGTGAAGGACATTTGGATAATAACCCTCGCTCAGAAGTTATATTTGGCAGTTTTTCAAAAACTCTAACAAATGAAAGTGATACAAGAGACTATGATTATTCTCTTCCGCTTTTTTCTCCAAATCCATCTTATGATTATGAAAATAATTCGTGTGCAAATACATATTGTCACGGATATTTCAAAAATGGAAATCTCGATAACATAGTTTCATTTACCTCTGGTTCTGAGGGAGGCAAATGTGGCAGTTGTCACGGCAATAAAGATACAGGTGATCCTTTGCCTAAAACTCAGCAACAAGGCGGCTCTCATCCATCTTTAGTTTCAGGTATTACCTGCCAAAGCTGTCATCCGACTGTTGTAGCTTTTATTAATGGTAAATATGAAATAATTGATTCATCTAAACACATAAACGGTTTATTGAATATCTTTGACCAGGAAAGAAATTATTAGTTTTTGAAAACAGACAGAACCTTAAAATTTTAAAACCTGACTCAATTAAATTTGAGTCAGGTTTTTTGTTGAGTAATTTTTTGAAATAAATTTATTTAATTGACCAACTATCGTAAGCAGAAATTTGAATAAAAAAATTTTGGGGAGTGTGAATTTTGTTTATACTTTGCCTAATATGTTCGACAGATAAAATGTTTTAAAGATTTCTTTCTGATTTTTATAAATATATTTGTAAAAAAACTTAAAAATTTATTCAGGAGTTAAAGTGGGTATTTTAGTAGTAGGTTCGTTTGCGCTGGACTCTGTTCAAACACCTTTTGATAAAATTGAAGATGCATTAGGCGGTTCTGCAACTTACATCTCATTGGCAGCAAGCTATTTCAGTGGTCCGATTAAAGTTGTCGGAGTTATTGGGGACGATTTCCCTAAAAGCTACATAGAAATGCTCAATAATCATAATATTGATTTGGAAGGATTGGAAATAATTCCCGGTGGAAAAACTTTTCGTTGGTCTGGTAAATATCATTATGACCTTAATGTAAGAGATACTTTACTTACAGAATTAAATGTTTTTGAAAAATTTGATCCAAAGATTCCTGAAAATGCCAGAAAAAGTAAATTCGTATGTCTTGGAAATATTGATCCGGTTTTACAATCAAAAGTTTTAGAACAAATGGAGAATCCACAATTTATTGTTTGTGATACAATGAATTTCTGGATTGAGGGAAAGAAAGCAGAACTTTTAGAACTTTTACCAAAAGTAAATGTACTTATTATAAATGATTCTGAAGCGAGACTTTTGGCTAAAGAGCCAAATCTGATTAAAGCCGCAAAAAAAATAAGAGACTTAGGCCCACCAATATTGATTATTAAAAAAGGCGAACACGGCGCATTGCTTTTTACTGAAGATATCATTTTTTCAGCACCAGCTTTTCCGATGGAAAATATTTTTGATCCTACAGGCGCGGGCGATTCATTTGCTGGAGGTTTTATCGGATATTTATTTAAAACCAGAGACCTCTCACCTGATAATTTAAAACGTGCTGTTATTTATGGAAGTACAATGGCTTCTTTTTGTGTAGAGAAATTTAGTACAAAAGGTATTGAAGAACTTTCTTATTTACAAATTCAGGATAGATTCAGACAATTTATGAATCTCTCAAGGTTTGATGAAGAATAATTCTTATTTCTCATTGAAGTTTGAAAACGATACTCTTCATTTTATTGATCAAACCAAATTGCCATTTGAAGAGACCTATATCTCTGCTGATTCCTATGAGCGAATCTCAGAAGCAATTGAAAAGCTTGAGATAAGAGGTGCTCCTTTAATCGGAATTGCTGCTGCTTATGCTATCGCTTTGGCATTCAAAAATAACAACGTAAAATCAGAAAAATATTTTGATAAGGTTTATAAAAGATTAATTTCAACTCGTCCTACTGCTGTCAATTTATTTTATGCAGCAAATCTTATGAAAGAGCGATTTGAAAAGTTATCAGAAGAGGAAAATGTATTTTTACGCTTACTTGATACTGCCAGGGAAATTGAAAATTCTGAAAATCATAATTCTTCCCGTATAGCTACATTAGGATTAAATATCTTTCATAAAAAGTCTAATGTTCTAACCCACTGTAATTCAGGAAGTTTAGCCGCCGGCTCTTTTGGCACAGCGTTAGGAATTATTAAAAATGCTTATGACCACGGTTTAGTTAATAAAGTTTACGTTGATGAAACCCGCCCATTATTACAAGGATTACGACTAACTTCTTTTGAATTAGATAAGTTAAAAATCCCTTTTACAGTTTTAACAGATTCAATGTCTTCTTCTTTGATGCAAAAAAATCAAGTTGATTTGGTAATTGTTGGCGCAGACAGAATTGCACTTAATGGTGATACAGCAAATAAAATTGGTACATTATCTTTGGCTATAATATGCAGTTACTTTAATGTGCCATTTTTTGTTGCGGCACCATCTTCAACAATTGATAAGAAGATAATTTCAGGTGATGAAATAAAAATCGAATATCGAAGTAGTGAAGAAATTTATTCAATTAAACAGAATTTAATAGGTCTTCAGAACTGGGATTATTTCTCGCCGGCTTTTGATATTACTCCTGCACATCTGATTACCGGAATTATTACTGAAAAAAACATTTACCGATTTCCTTACAACTTCTTAAATGAGTGAAATAATCAAAACCCAAGCAATTGTGCTCAGTAAGATAAATTATTCTGAATCAAGTCTTATCGTTTCCTTATTCACAAAAAATAACGGATTAACCTCTGCAATAATTAAAGGTGGACGAAGACCTAAATCGAAACTTACCTCTGTAGTTGATGTCTTAAATTTCATACAAATTATCTTATACAAAAAAGAATCAAGAGAAATACAAATCATTTCATCCGCAGATTTAATTTCATATTATCCTAAAATTAAATCAAAGATTGAATTAACAGGTTACGCATTAGCGATATGTGAATTAATCAAAACCTTATTAGTGGAAAACGAATCTAACGAATTGATATTTAATGGATTAGTTAGAATCCTTTCTTTGATTGAAAATGAATCAGAACCGCCCGAAGTTCTTTTTGGAAGATTTTTAATATTTTTTGTAAAAGAAATCGGATACGAATTAAATCTTGAAACTTGTGAATTATGTGCTGCAGAATTAAAACCTAATAGCAGGATTGGTTATATTTCACCGTCAGGATTTATTTGCAGTAGATGCAGTGAGGATAAGCATATGAATGATTCGGAACTTTTTAATTATCTGTATTGTCTAAAAAACAGAAAAAAAGTTAATTCTTTTTCAGAAAAAATTTATATGACAGGTAATCAGTTCTTAATCAATTATTTGAAAAGTCATATTGAATCTTTCAAAGGATTAAATTCTTTAACGATGCTTTAAAAATTATTGGAGGTTTTCTTGATGGTTAATAAAAAAACAATCGTTGCCGCAATTATTTTAGTATCAGTCGGCATTTTATTCGGAGCATTACTTGTATCTGGTTTTGGTTTCGTTCGACCGGGTTTAGCAGATATCAATTTAGGTTCTCCAACTCCTCCTGTCAATCTTGATGCAGATGCTACCTCGTTTTCCAAAGCATTTATTGAAGTTGCTGAAAAAGTTACTCCTGCAATAGTTCAAATTTCAGTCGTTTCTGAAAGAGAAAATCCACAGGGTAATTTTTTCTTTTTCCCTTTCAGGGATTTTCAGGATATGCCAAGAGAACAACAGGGGACTGGCAGTGGAATAATTATTTCTGAGGATGGCTACATTCTGACAAATAATCACGTGGTTGAAAAAGCTAATAGAGTAACTGTTAATCTTGCCGATAAAAGAACTTTTCAGGCAGAAGTAATTGGAACCGATCCATTAACAGATTTGGCTGTAGTAAAAATTAATGCTTCAAATCTTACTGTTGCTTATTTGGGAGATTCTGACAATTTGAAAGTGGGTCAGTGGGTAATGGCAATTGGTAATCCCCTGTCATTAGCTTCAACAGTTACTGCTGGTATTGTTAGTGCAATAGGTAGAGGTCAGCTTGGGTTAATACGAGATAGTTATGGAGTTGAGAATTTTATTCAGACTGATGCGGTAATCAATCCCGGTAATAGTGGTGGTGCTTTAGTAGATTTATCAGGTGCTGTTGTTGGAGTAAATACTGCTATAGCGACTCGTGGCACGGGAACTTACATCGGATATGGTTTTGCAATTCCGATTAATCTTGCAAAAACAGTATCAAAAGAAATTATTGCTTATGGAAGAGTTAACAGAGGTTATATTGGAGTAAACAT
>CALEBT010000003.1 GCA_937942875.1 uncultured Ignavibacterium sp.
GTAGGTAAGGTTAAATCAATACCTGCACCTCTTGTCTTATCAAATAGATTCGAATAGAATCTACCACCATTTTTTAAGTTGGGCTGAAATCCGAGGATAGCCGCAAATGGATCACTGGTTCCAATATCTCTTCCATAAAGAACTCTTCTGTAATCGGGTTCATTACGGGTTGATTCTGAGTAATAAGTCTTCCAATCCAGTTTTAAGTTGCTAATAGACGGGAAATGATGCTCTCCATTTAACTGAGTTGAAAGAACATCTCTTTCAACAAATCTGAGTGCTGTCTGAACTTGTTCTTTGCCGGCGTCAGTATATTGAGCACCTGTTAAAACTGATACTTCATCATCACTTGAACGGCTGTAAGTGTTCTTGAAAGAAAATTTATGGAAATCTGATACCTTATAACTGAGATTCAACATTCCGCCCATCATTGTTGAATAAGTGGATTGAACACCTTTGAATTCAAATCTGGGTTCACCGCTGGCTTCAAATTCATTTCTTTCAACATCAGAATTCTTGTAAGAATTTCTGAATGAAAAAGCTGCAACAAATCCAAAATTTTGTCCTAAGAAAGTTGTACCATCTCCGACCGATAATGCGAAATTATTATTCAGCGGCGCTCTCTTTGATTCAGGAGCCCAAACATTCTTAAGAGTCTTAGCAAGCTCATTGATTTCTGTTCTGCTCAGACCAGCGGTACCAAGATTAGCCGGGAAAGATGCTGGAAGAGATCTGCTTCCATTATCAAAACCCCAGAAACTTGCCCCGCCCGGGTATGTTGAAAAATCTTTAAATGATGTATTTGATGTGTAAGAAGTTGAATAGCTTAGATTGATTTTAAGTTTATCGGGGAAATCAATTGTGTTAATCTGAACAGTTCCTCCAGCAAAATCGCCTGCAATATCAGGAGTAAATGATTTTACAACTATTGTATTGCTTAGTAAGTTGGTTGGAAGTAGATCAAAAGCGAAAGATTTTTTTTCAGGCTCTGTGCTGGATAATGAAGTATGATTAAGTTGTGCATTGCTATATCTTTCGCTCGTACCACGAACGAATATAAATTTGTTATCAAGCAAAGTAACGCCGGGAATTCTTTTGAGCGCATCACTCGTTGAAGCATCATTACTTTTCTTTATTTGTTCAGAACTGATACCATCACTGATTGAATTTGCTTTCTTTCTTTGATTTAACAACGCATTTTCATAAGACCTGTCAATTTTATCTACTACAATAACTTCTTCTACTTCTATCGCCTCTGATTTCAGACCAACTTTAATTTCAGTTCTTTTACCTTCATTTACAACAACATCTTTTATAATAGTTCTCGCATAAGATATGTAGCTTATAATAAGATTGTATTTACCCGGCTGAACATTCTCAATTCTAAAGTTACCGTCTAAATCAGTAGCGGCTCCAATATTAGTATTCTCAATAAGTACATTGGCACCAATTATTGCTTCACCAGTTTGTGAATCTAATACTATTCCTGCTATAGTGCCTTTCTGCTGTGAAAACAACTGAATCTGCGATAAGAGTAGTATTGCTAAAAGAAATTTTAATAATGGTAATTTCATAGTAGATTTTGATTTTGTTGATAACATTTCTCTCTCCTAAAGTTTATTGATTTTCGACGGCCTAATCTATGCTTACAATATTAAGGGAATGTTAAGAAGGTATTAATTAAGTGTTAAGTTTAAAGAAGTGCTGAATTTTAACAAAAAAAAGCAGTTACCCGATAAAAGATAACTGCCTTTTTTATTAAAATAATCCAAAAGTTACTTCAACAAAATCATTTTCATAACTTGTTGGAAAGTAGAATTATTCTCACCATTTGCGATTAATTTATAAAAATAAACACCGCTACCGGCAAAACTGCCTTTTGAATTTAATCCATTCCAAACAACTGTATGCATTCCAGCATTAAGTTCTTGGTTTGTGAATTCATAAACCAATTCACCAACAATATTGAAAATCTGAAGCTTTATATTTGACCGGACAGGCAATGCAAAATCAATTCTGGTAGAGGGATTAAATGGATTAGGATAATTCTGATACAATGCGAAATTTTCCGGAACTATTGAGCCTGCATCCTGATTGCTTACCAAAGTCTTTGCAAATGCAATCCCAGTCAATCCCTGAAATCCAACTGCTCCAATTAAGGTTCCAACACCAGTAGTTTTGTCAATAGTAAACAAATCTGAAACCTGAGTTGCAGTTCCTTTGATTCCATACATAGTACCGTTATCGTTGAACGCTATTCCAACAGTATTGACTCCAAAACCAGTTCTTCCTACGTGTGTGGTATCTCCTGTTTGTAAGTTAATCTTAACTATTCTGTCACGAACAGCACCAACAATGTTTCTTACTGTTCCATATAATTCATTCGATATAGGATCAAATGCCACAGTAGTGAGGGTAGTTGGAATTTTTGCAACAAAAGTACTGTCCCCTGAAGGTAAAGTAAATCTGTAAATTTCACCTGAGCGTTTTACGCCGTAAAACAAGCCATTTTTATCAAACTCAATAGAGTAAATATCCGGCACTGGCAATTGAATATACTGATAAGCATCACCACCTTGAGCATTAAACCTCAATAAATCAGAACGTGTAGTAGTAGCTCTAAGTCCATAAATAACATTTGTAGTCGGGTGAATAGCTAAATCAATAATATCGTTAAAAGTTGATTGACCAATGTTGGAACCGGCACCTGTTGTAAGACTTAAAGTAGAGAGATTTCCATTATTGCTGCTTCCGGAAATTGAATACATTGTCCCCTGTTGAGCAGCATTAACAATATATCCTCTACCAGTAAAAGTGAAACCAGTAAAAGTTATTGAATTATTTACAATTGGATAAGTAACACTTACAGGTCCTACAGCTTTTGGCCTGTATAAAAACTTAACAACTACAGAGTCAAAAGAATTAAGATTTACCGGGAAAGTGTGAGAGGAAATTCTCTTAAAATCTGAGACTGAATCAGGGATATTTGTAATAATAAGGGTTGTATCACCATAATTACTTAATATCAGACTTGCTGTATCACTTGAAAATCCGACTTCTACATTTCCAAAACTAATGTTTGTTGAATCTGTAAAAGGATAAACTCCGAAAAATGGTCTAACTCTGATTTTAGCAACAGTAGTGCCCCACGTATTTGTGGCAGCAGCGTGCTGAGGAAATAACCAGAAATTATATTCATCAGAAGGATCACTATAGATTCCTAAATAATCTCCCCATCTGTTTCTTCCAGAGCCAAAATCTTTAACATAATTACCCAATCCGGGTGAAATTAATTTTGCACCACTTAATCCCGGTGGATCATTAGCTTTTCTGGTAATATAAAATGAACCAATATATTCTTCTAAACCTGACCTTGAGCAAGTAATTCCAATATTACCTTCAGGATCTACAGCAATAGTTGGATAATAATACCAGTATCTGTCAGCTCCAAGTTCATAGGTTTCAGCTATTGCATTAGTTGTTACATTTAATTTGACATAACGTATGCTGGAGTAACTTGGAAAATTTGTGTTCCTGATTGAATGTGTAAAATATAGAAAACCATCTCTATAAACAGGAGCAGTTTTTACGTGACTTCCGTTTGTCTCGATAAGTAATGAACCACCACCAAGTTGATTTGCATTTGGAGCTTGCCCGTAAAACTGAGTTGCAATTTGTCTTCCGGTTAAAGTTGGATTAGTAAGAACATTGCTAATTGCATAGAATCCATAAAAATTCCCACCTGAACGAGCTGCCCAAATAAAATAATGTTCGTTAGAAATTCCATATTGGATTGATGGATGAACTACATCAGCAAAAGAACTTGTGCCTGGAATTGTAATTGCCCATAGATCTTTCCAGCTTAAAGGACCGCCATTGGCTGCATACAATTCGGATTTGATTAGAATTCTGATTTTATCATAAAGCTTTCCACCAGTAAAATAAAATTGACGTGAGTTGATATAAATTGCTTTATCATCAAAACCAATTTGAGGATAATCTCCCCACGTAGCAGTTACTGAATTACCATTAGTTCTGGCATCTAATTTATAACCATACCAGGTACCTAATGGATCATTATCATCAGAGATAAAAACAATAAAATAGGCAGTTTGAGTAGTGTTATTTTGATTATCCCACAACATAAACCATCTGCCTTCGAAATGATCGTAAATAATCTGTGGATCAAATGCTCCCGGATTAGCAAGAACAGGACTACACCATTGGTCAGCATCAATTGATTTCAGTAAAGTGCCATTTTTATCCCAAATAGAAAATCTGGAATTCACGCAAGCAACCACGTGATTTGGTCCGACAGCAATTATCGGATCCGGAGGTATAGAATTGGTCTGAGGAATACCAGGGAATTTTTTTAGAAAAAGAGTATTATCTCCAATCCCATTTGAATTCATTCCATTTACTAATGGGTCTTCAACATAAATTGAGGGTGTAACTGGTGTAGTAAAGGGAGAAATAAACGGCTCTGTATAAGGCGATTCTGTAACTCTATCCCTGATAATCTGCGGATCAATATTTATTGGTGCTTCTGGAAAACTATTTGTATTGACTATAACCCCAGATTGTACGTTACCAACAGCAGGACCTTGATAAGTAACCTGAGAGAAGGTTGAAGTTACAATCAAAATTGTAACTAAAAAGATAGTTAGGAAATGCTTCATTGATTAACCTCTGATATGATTTATAAAATATTTCTTGTTAAAGATATATTATTATTTATCTTAATTCAATATCAAACAAAAAAACTCAAATTATTTTTTTACTTTTTGATATTCATCTAAAAGATATTGTGCAACTGCTTCTGCTTCTTTTGGCTTTAGACCCTGATTGGGCATTGGCGGATAAGCAGGATCAACCTTAACAGGGTTTAATATAAATGAGGATAACTGATTTAATTTACCATCATACTTAGGAAGAACATCAAAATGAGCTGGCCCTACCAACTTTTTATCAAATTGATGACAAGCTGAACATTTTACCTGATAAATTTCAGCAGCATTTATTGCTTCTTCAGTGCCAGCACCTTTTAACTCCGCAAGTATTTTATTATACTCTGAACTGAGTATAAGCGCATTGGATTCTGTAGCATTTTTTATTAGTATTTCTTTTTGAACAATCATCGAAAAAACTGCAAGTATTAAAAAGAAGAATACAAGTGGATTATAATTTATTTTGAATTTGTTTAATATGTAATGATTCAGTGATAAAGCAACTAAAACCAAAATCAGCACTAAAAATGAAAACGTAAACACATTTCCGCTTAAATAAATTCTGGGAATCAGATAAATATAGAAAAGCAACAATACTGGAATGAAGAGTGAAGAATAATAGACTAAACGAGAATTAATCTTGATAAAGAATTCTCTGTAATTCCCTTCAAGTTGAAAGTTTTCCCTGTCCCAGAAAAAAACATAAAAGAGAACAAAAGAACCTGTTAATGCAAAAGAGAAGGAAATAAAAAGTAACAGGTAAACAATAGTCTTTAAAGAAAATAACATTGAAATAAACGAACCCGGTTGCCAATACTCAAAATTAGCTGCAGAGGTTAATACACCCATCAAAATCCAAATTCCAGCAATAAGGAAAATTATTCCGAAGTAACCGTATCGTGGAAGAATTTTAGCAGAACTACTTTTTATTTTTACAAAATCTTGTTTTGATATTTCCGGAACGGAATCTTCTTCTACATTCTTAAATATTAAGTCTAACGAAAAAGTGATACGAAAAGTGTAAATAAATAATAATCCAACGGTAATAAACAGAAAGGCTAAAAATAAATCTGTTGTATAATGAGTTCCGGTTTTATGAAATATCTGTGAGTAAATGAGAATCAATGTAAAAAGTGGTAAAATGCCCAAAGCAACTGCTGTCAGATTATTTACGCTAACTATTTGTAAAACATCTTTTGCAAATTGAAGAAATGTACTATTACTTTTTAAATATGATTTTCTGAAATAATTTAATGATAATATTGTCCCACCAAAAATCAAGCTTAGGTAAGGTATTAGAATGGTCATCAACAAAATTGAAATATAATGTAAAAGCTCCAGATGCTCGGATGACTGAGGTAAAACTAATTTGTCAAGAAATTCCATATTTGATATTTCCTTAATTAAAAAACCAATTTGTTTAATGATAAAACAACTATTACTGATAAAACAAAAAGATTAATACTTCTGAAAGCAGAAATAGTCGGGAAATTATTTTCTGAAAATCTTAAAAGTTTAAATGAACTGATAATTATGGTTATAGTCAATAAAATTATTATAAAAAGAATTACAGAATTCGAAATCTTTAATGTTATCGGAATGAGAATACTACTTAATCCTGTAGCTACTGTCCAGGAAAAAGTGATTCTTGCAAGCTGAGTTTTCGAAAAAAGATTTGTAACAGTTGGCAAATGAGCTGATTTATAATCTCCGTCTAATTTGAGCATTAGTAACCAGAAATGTGGTATCTGCCAGATAAAAAAGAAAAACGCTATAACTAAAATTCTGAAATCAAATAAATAACCTCCGGCAGCAACCCAACCAATCATAGGCGGAATTGCCCCAACAATAGAGCCGGGGATAATAGCCAGCGAAGTTTTTCTTTTTAACGGCGTATAAATAAGATTATACCAAATCAAATTTAAGATTCCAAGAACGAAAGCAATTTGATTAACAAAAAAAAGAAGGATTAAACTTCCGGCTAAAGTTAATATTACTCCGATGTTAAAAGCTTTTTTCGCAGAAATTCTACCTGATGGAATAGGTCGGGATTTAGTCCTTTCCATCAATAAATCAATATTTCTTTCCTGATAATGATTAAAAACCGCACTACCGCAAGCAAGTAATAATGTTCCAAATAACACAAAAATTAGTTTATTATCATAATTATTTGCTGCTGATATATAACCAAATCCCGTTGTTATCATCACAAAAAATGTGATTCTGAATTTAGTCAGTTCAACCAATATTTTTAATTTTTCTATCAATTTCTTGAACTCTCTGAATTTTGTTCTGCAAATTCTTTTTTAACTGGATATTTATGCTCAGAATCAACCCAGGAATAAAATTCTTCTTTGGGCATAACTACAACTTTATTGTACATATAAGAATGATTCAATCCACAATAT
Organism: uncultured Ignavibacterium sp.; assembly: GCA_937942875.1. GTDB lineage: Bacteria > Bacteroidota > Ignavibacteria > Ignavibacteriales > Ignavibacteriaceae > Ignavibacterium. The sequence continues at coordinate 7,136 of CALEBT010000003.1, forward strand.
TCAGCACAAGCTAAATCAAATGAACCTAACTCACTTGAATTAAACCACATTTTTCTGTTTTGATTTGGATAAACATCTTTCTTAATTCTGAATTTAGGAACATAAAAAGCATGATTAACATCAATTGATTTTAAGTTCAAAGCGATATCTGTATCAACCGGAACATATAAGGTATCAGTTTGCTTTCCATTTGGATATTTAAAACTCCAAACCCACATTTTGGCTGTAACATCAATAACATAGGAGTTTTCAGGCACGGCTTCCTGTTTTAGATAATCTTTCCATCCTAACCAAAACATGATTAAAACTAAAATCAAAGGAATGGCGGTCCACAAAATTTCAAGAGTCGTGTTATGGTGAATGTTCTTAGCAACGGGATTTCTTTTTCTATTATATTTCACAACAAAATAGATCATAAGGAAAGTAACAAGAACCAGAAAGAAAACTGAAACAATTAAAGTAAATAAAAATGTAAAATCCGTGCTTTGTGAAAAATTTGAAACTCCATCAAACATAATTTAATTCCTTACTATAAAAGAATAGTCGGTAAATAGTAAAACGAAAGAAATAATCAGAAAAAACATTGCAACTGCAATAAAAACTTTGAACACTACTGTTTCACTCCTTAAATGCATAAAAATAGTCAAAACAAGATAAGTTTTAACCGAAGCAATTACCAAAGCTGTAGCAACGGTTAATCCACCGAAATTAATTCCCGCAACAGCAACTGTAATTCCTGTTAACGCAAGAAGAGCAAACCAGACCAAAACATATACTCCATAACCGTGTGCTTTATGCTGAATGTGTGAGTTATCGCTCATATTCAAACCCTTATGTTATCAGATAAAATAATGGAAACAGAAATATCCAGATAATGTCAACAAGATGCCAATACAAACCGGCAGATTCTAATTTCATATAATTATCTTTTGTAATAATATCTTTTACAGTATAGTAAGTCATAAAGAGAATAAGTCCAATTCCTATTAAAACGTGAATCCCGTGTAATCCTGTCATAACATAATATAACCCAAAGAATAAAACTTCTCCGGCAGGTTTGGATAGCAGTTCGTTTGAGCCTGGATAAATTCCGTGATGAAATTTTGCGCCCCATTCGAAATATTTGTTTACCATAAATCCCAAGGCTAATACAACTGTAATCAATTGAAAGAAGATGGATAATGATTTATTGTTTCTTTGAATAGCAGTAATTGACAGAGCCATTGTCAGAGAACTTGTTAAAAGAATAGCAGTATTGAAAGTGCCGATAATCGTGTTTAATTCTTTAGCTGCTAAATGAAAAGCATCCGGATTATTATATCTGTAAACTGAATAGAGAATGAACATTCCGCCGAATAAAAGTAATTCAGTAAAAAGGAACAACCACATCCCCATTCTGGATGCTACATCATCTCTGTGAACGTGAGAAACTGTGTGTTCTGAAGAACTCACTTTGCCTCCGAAAATTGAGTTATTAAATCGTTTGATTTATATTCATAAGGTTTTTCAGTAACTGCAGGAATTTCAGTGAAGTTTTCGTGTATTGGTGGTGTATCAATTTGCCACTCAAGTGTTTCTCCACCCCAAATATTTTTCTCAGTAACTACAACACCTTTGAAAGCTGAGTAAACCAAATAACCGAACATAAGAAAAACTGAAGGTACTAATATCCACGAACCGATTGTTGAAATTACGTGATAAATCTGATATTCAGCCAAATAATCATAATATCTTCTTGGCATTCCTAACCAACCCATTATAAACATTGGGAAGTAAAGAACATTAAAACCAACAAATACACCCCAAAATGTTCTTTCTGCTAATTTCTTATTATACATTCTTCCAAACATTTTAGGAAACCAATAATGTAATGCTGCAAAAAATCCAAAACCTGTCCCCCCAAACATTACATAATGAAAGTGAGCAACGATGAAAGAAGTATCGTGAACGTGAATATCAATTGATAGCACTCCCTGCATTACACCTGTTAAGCCACCAATCGTGAATTGGAATATAAAAGCCAAAACGTATAATAACGGCACCTGTAAATCAATAGAACCTTTATACAGAGTAGCTACCCAATTGAATACTTTAATAGCACTTGGAATTGCTACAATCATTGTTAACAAAGAAAAAATTAATTGACTTGTGTTACTCATTCCGGCAGTAAACATATGATGAGCCCAGACCAAAGAACCAAATAAAGCAATTGCAACACTTGACATCGCAATAAAATTGTAACCAAATATTGTCCTTCTTGCAAAAACCGGAATAATTTCAGAAACAACACCCATTGCAGGAAGAATCATAATGTAAACAGCAGGATGAGAGTAAATCCAGAACAAATGCTGATAAAGAACCGGATCACCGCCAAGTGCAGGGTCAAATAATCCAACTTTAAAGAATCTTTCAAATGCAACGAGAAGAAGAGTTATTCCAATAATTGGTGTTGCTAAAATTTGAATCCATGCAGTTGAATAAAATGACCAAATTGAAAGAGGCATTTTAAACCAGGTCATTCCCGGGGCTCTTAATCTGTGAACAGTTGTAATAAAGTTTAGTCCGGTTAAGATTGAAGAAAATCCCAATATGAAAGCAGCAAATAATGCAAAAGTTACATTAGTTCCGGTTCTTACGCTGTAAGGTATGTAAAATGTCCAACCGGTATCTGACGGACCACCTGGAAGTAGTATTGATATTATTGCTAATAGTCCGCCGATTACATAAAGATACCACGAAGTTAAATTCCATTTTGGGAAAGCAACATCTTTTGCTCCAATAAGAATCGGCAGGAAGAAATTACCAAAGACTGCAGGTAAACCCGGAACAACAAACAGAAATATCATAATTACACCGTGAAGTGTAAAAATAGCATTATAGGTTTGTGGATCCATAATTGTTTTACCCGGAGTCAATAACTCTAACCTCATCAATAGACCGAAAGTAATTCCAACTATTAAAAAAATCATTAAAGATATCAGATAAAGAATTCCGATTCTTTTATGGTCTGTAGATAATATCCAGGATAAAATTCCTTTGTACTTCCCCTGATATTCTAAATAACTTACTTCATTGTGATTTTGATTACTCATATCCTATCAATTTATTAAATAATTATTTTATTGCTAAATGTTTTTTGGGTTTAAATTTTATATATAATAAAAAGACTGCTACAAAAACTAAAATTATTATTCCGAAAATTCTTGTTAAGTTAAAAACATAAGTTCTTCCTGCAGGATCGTAACTATAACAGAACTGCAAAACTCTTGCAATCGTTGGACTAATTTTACTTTCAGAAGCTTCTATTATTGCCATCTTGAAGTCAAACGGTAAAATTCCATATCCGTGTCTTTGAGAGTAATCAGGGAAAAGATATCTTGTTATTTTGCCATCTTTATCGAGAAAAATGAAACAACCAGCATGCCTGAAATCTTTTCCTTCTCTCTTAAAATAAAATCCTGCTGCATCACTAACTTTTTTGATGTCTTCTAAACTACCAGTTAAGAATCTCCAACTTTCAGGTGGAACATTTTTCTCCGTCAATTGGATGATTACATTTTTTCTTTTGGCGGCATTATATGGACTTTCAGATTCATCCATACTTATGACCACAACGTTGTAATCAACACCCTGAACAAGATCCGATTTGTCAATCACTTCAGCAAGGCTCTGTAACAATGGACTACAAATTCCCGGACACTCATAATAAACAAAAGCAAATACCGTAGGCTTTCTTATCAAATCTTTTAACAAAACTTTATTACTATCTTCATCAAAGAAATAAACATCAAGAGGTAAAAAAGCTCCTAATTTTTCATCAACTCCAACTTCCGGATTTTTATCAGCATTAACACTAATTGTAAGAACTAATAAAAAATATATTATTAAATTTTTGGTCATCTCATCTAATTAACAATTGATAATAAGTTCGAATGCAACTGACTCAATTCTTTTTCATCAGCGATGGCAATTTTAGGACTAAAAATATTATTCTCTAAATTTTTAACTGCAAGATTTTTAAGATTACCCGGTGATTGTCTCCAATTACTATCTTTTACAAGCAACATCAAAGCAGCTTTTTTATTTAACAAATAACTTTCAACATTTCCTTTATTTGAATTTTCATTAAGTTTATTAAAAATCTTCAAATAAACTTGATTTTCGTTATTAGACTCGTTTAATTTTATTTGTTCGGCTGCAGCAACGGGAATTTGTGCAGGAACAAATGTTCCGGCAGATAAATTATATAAAGCATCTAAAGATCTTAAATCATCATCAGTATCAATGTCAGGTTCAGGAATGAAATTTTTTCTTATGTAGTGAGCAATAGCAAACTTTTCCTGGGGTTTTAAGAAATCATAGGCTATCATAGAGCTACCGGTAATTCCTTCTTTCAAGGTTGTATAAATTCCGGAGAGTTTTGTCCCGTTTTTCCAACCATCTTTAGAAGTAAAATTTCTTGGGGCTGGATTCATTCCTACTGAGGCTGGTCCACCACCAGCACCTGTTTCTCCGTGGCAGGAAGCACAATTTATTTTATAGAGATTCTCACCTTCCGCTAAAAGTTCAGCAGAAGCAGTTTTAATTTGATTTAAATCTACAGGTGGAATTAATTTGCTTTCCTGGGTCGTCAGGTCCAGAACTTTAACTGTATCTAATAAAACTGGCTGGACTTTTTGTCTGGAAATAAATTCTATGTTTGAGACAAAATATAATCCCATAATTAATCCAATCACCAGGAAATAAGGAAAAACTAATCCGAAAATAGTTCCCGGACTATTTTTTATTTCTTCTACTTTTTCTTTTATTTGTTCAAAAAATTCTTTCATCACTACCCTGTAACAAAAATTTATAAATGAAAGTTTAATCCTCTTTTCAATTTCGGATCACCAATTGGAATTAAATTTTTATTTTTTCCGAAGAAACTAAATACCAGCATAACAAATCCAACTCCTAAAATTGGGAAAACAAAATCAATCCAACTGAAAATATAACCTGATTTCATTTCAGCCATATTTGGCATAACCAGCCAATATATATCCAACAAATGAGCAAAAAGCAGCCAAATCGAGATGAATTTCAATTTTTTAGGATTCATTTTAGCAGGCTGAGATAATAAAACAGCATAAGGAACAATAAAGTGAACAAATATCAGCAGTATTGATATAATACTCCAGCTTCCTTCCCATCGGGTGAGAAACCAAAATGTTTCTTCCGGTAAGTTAGCATACCAGATTAAAAGATATTGGCTAAAAGCGATGTAAGCCCAAAAATTAACAAAAGCGAAAAGTAAAGCACCAAAGCTATAAAGATGATCATCAGTGATCCAGGGTTGGTAATAACCTCTTTCTTTGAGCGATACAACAATTAAAGTAACTGCAGCCAAAGAAGCTATGACCGTTCCGGCAAAATAATAAACTCCAAAAATCGTTGAGAACCAGTGAGGTTCAAGACTCATTAACCAATCAATTGAGGTAAACGTAATTGTAATTGCAAATATTGGAATGAATATCGCTGAATATATTATATTCTTTCTTGTAAGGTTTTGATCTTTTGATGAATCCTGTTTACTTGAATTCTTACCAATTATTAAATAGAAAATTACCCATACAGCGATAAATGCTAATACCCTGACTATAAAGAAAGTGATATTCAGGTAAGGTTCTTTACCCTTTAGTATAGCATCTTGTTCAACTGCTTCTTTATGAGTCCAATGAAATAAATCGTGATTGAAAATCAGTAAAGGGATAACCAGAACAAATAGAAGAGGCAAAATTCCACTTAAAAACTCCGGTATTCTTCTAAAAGGTACACTCCAATCAGCACCAGAGACATACTCTAATGCAATCAAGAACAAAGAGCCAACTCCAAGGCTAATCAACATTGAATAAAAAATAAGATAATTAAAAATCGTTCTTTCTCTGTCAACAAAAAAAGCAACTGCTGCTAAAATTAATCCTGCAATTAAAAAAATGCTTCCAAATTTTTTCAACCCTGTAGGTAATTCTTTATGAGTGTAGTGGAAATCAGTTTGATGCATTTTTCACATTCTCCTTTTTTGCAAACTGAATATCAGATTCACTTGCATTCTTTGCCCGTTGTAAAACTCTGATATAATTAACCACTGACCATCTTTCTTCGTGATTAAGATATGGAGCATAAGAAGGCATAGAGTTTTGTCCGTTTACTATTACGTGATAAATCATTCCATCTTTGAAATCCTGTGCTCTCTTTGAATGCAAGGATGGTGGATTCGGAAATTGTCCCCTTAATCTGCTATCTCCGTCTCCAAAATTTCCGTGGCATGGACTGCAAAATGTCAGATACTTAGATTTACCAAGTTTAATGTTTTCTTCCGTAATTAAGTAAGGGTTCTCCAACAAATCATTTGAATTCGGATTAGGATTTCCTTTTGCAAGATAAGGCATAAATCCTTGAGCTACAGTGCCTTTAACAGGACTTCTCATTCCATATCCGTCAGAGAATAAATCTGACGGTTTTTGTGGATTGAGTTTTAATTGAGTGCTCATCCAATCAAAAGGTGTCATATAGAGTAATTTATTTAACACAAAGTATGTTGTTCCAGATGTTACAAGTGCAATTGCAAATAATAATGTTAAAAATCTCGGTTCTAATAATGAATTATTTGCTTTCTCCTGATAGTAGATTTCTTCAATTGCAATCGGATTTAATGACTGCAAAAATTCTTTCACTTTTTCCAGCTCAAAATTCTTATCAGCAGATTCAATTACCAATCCGAATTTATCTTTTGATACCTGCTTCATATAATTTGTATCGTGAAGAGGATGATGATTTTCCGGAAATTTGAAAAAGAAAGTAATCATTCCTATAACCGTTGCAAGAGTTGCAAGCAAAACTGTAACTTCAAATGTAACCGGAATGAAAGCCGGCAATGCAAAAAATGGCTTGCCACTTATAATCATTGGATAATCAACTGACATAGTCCAATACATAAAAAGCAAAGCGATAAAAGAGCCGGTAAGTCCGAAAACTAAAGTGATAAATCCCAGCTTGGATGGTTTTAATTTCATTGCTTTCTCCATACCATGAACAGGATATGGAGTATTTATATCAAATTTTTTATAACCAGCGTCAGTCGTCTTTTTTGCAACTGATATGATTTTATCAGGACTATCAAATAAAGCAGATACACCAAATAAATTTTTATTATGCATTTACAACGCCTCCGTGATGTGAAGGTTGTGCACCTTCTGCTACAGCTTTAACCTCTGAAATTGAAACTACAGGTAAAGATTTTGTAAAAAGAATCACCAAAGTGAAAAATAGTCCAAAACTTCCTATTAGTATTCCGAAATCGTACAATGTAGGAGTATAATAAGCCCAGCTTGATGGCAGGAAATCTCTGTGAAGTGAAGTAACTGTAATTACAAATCTTTCAAACCACATTCCTACATTTACTAATATTACTACAACCATCATAACAGGAATTGACCTTCTGAATTTCTTAACCCAGAAAAGTTGAGGGAAAATCACATTACAACTAACCATTATCCAATATGCCCAGGCGTAAGGTCCGAATGCTCTGTTTACAAATACGAATTGTTCTGCCTGAACTCCACTGTACCACGCAATAAAAAATTCCATTCCGTAAGCATAACCAACCATCATTCCCGTAGCAAGAATTACTTTATTCATTTTTTCAAGGTGATCCATTGTAATGATGTTTTCTAAATCAAAAATCTTTCTGACAAAAACCAAAACTGTAACTACCATTGCAAAACCGGAGAATATCGCTCCTGCTACAAAGTAAGGTGGGAAAATAGTTGTGTGCCATCCTGGTAAAATTGAAACTGCAAAATCAAAACTAACAATAGTATGAACAGAAAGAACTAATGGTGTGGCAAAACCTGCGAGCAACATATATGATTTTTCATAATGCTGCCAATGTCTTGAGGAATGCCTCCAACCTAAACTGAATAATGAGTAGATCGTCTTTTTAATTTTTGAAGAAGTTCTGTCTCTCAATGTGGCAAAATCCGGGATGAGACCGATATACCAGAAAACCAATGAAACAGTAAAGTAAGTCGAAACTGCGAAAACGTCCCACAATAATGGAGAAGTAAAATTAACCCACAAAGAATGTTGATTAGGATAAGGTAATAAATAACCATCTAACCAGGGACGACCTGTATGAATTGCAGGGAAAATACCGGCACACATAACAGCAAAAATTGTCATTGCTTCCGCAAACCTTGCAATACCGGTACGCCATTTTTGTCTCAGGAGAAAAAGAATTGCTGAGATAAGTGTACCAGCGTGACCTATTCCTACCCAGAAAACAAAGTTAACAATATCGAATGCCCAGCCTATTGGTTGATTATTACCCCACAAACCCAAACCATAATAAAAACTTAGTGCAAGACAAATTGCTCCAATCATCAAAGCACTACCAGAAATAGAAAGCGCAATAAAATATTTTTTGTCTGGTCTCGTATCTAAAGGTTTAGCAACTAACTCCTCAATCTCTGCAAGAGTTAAACGACCTGCAACTGCTGGAGCTTCCTGAGAATAATCAATATTCACTATAATTCCTCCGAATGAATATTTCTTAATTTGGCAATGTACGTAACATTTGGCTTAATATTTAATTCAGATAATGAATAGTAACCCAATTCGTGATTTCTGTATTTATAAAATTCTTCTTCCGGATTATTTATATCACCGAATTTAATCGCACTTGTCGGACAAGCATCCTGACAAGCGGTTTTAACATCGCTTCCTTTTACTTTTCTTCCCTGTCTGATTGCTTCACTTCTCGCATCTGAAATTCTTTGAACACAGAAAGTACACTTCTCCATAACACCACGTGAACGAACCGTTACTTCAGGATTATTTAATAATGCAAATACAGGATTTTCCTGATAACCATTTCTGAAATGATCTCTGTAATTAAAGAAATTAAATCTTCTTACTTTGTAAGGACAGTTGTTTGAACAATATCTTGTTCCGACACAACGATTGTATGTCATCTGATTTAATCCATCAGGACTATGAGTAGTAGCAACCACTGGGCAGACATTTTCACAAGGTGCTAAATCACAGTGCTGACATAACATTGGCTGAGTGCTTATTTTTGGATCATCTGGTGAACCTGAATAATATCTGTCTATTCTTAACCATTGCATTTCACGACTTTTTAAAACCTGGTCTTTTCCAACAACCGGAACATTGTTTTCAACATTACAAGCAACAACACAATCACCGCACCCTAAACATTTATTCAAATCTATAGACATTCCCCATTTGACTTCTTTATATTCAAATGGTGTATAAACACTTTCGTGTTCGATCTGATGTTTATCTTTAATAAATGCCGGATTTCTTAAATATTCAGAAACAGTGCCTTCTACAACAATATGTCTTTTCAAATGTAAATCCTGCTCTCTTGGAATATCAAAAGAATGATGTTCCTGAGTAGATGCTAAAATATATTTGCCTTGTATTTTTGAGATTTTAACATTTTTATAAATCCAAGGGGAATAATCAGAATTTTTTGATAATAACTTATTAGCATTAAATCCGACTCCGGTTGCAACAATTCCTGAATATTCTCTTCCATAACCTAACTCAATTACAACCGTGTTATCCGTATTTCCAGCCTGAACAAAAACCGGAATTCGTAATTTTCTTTCTGCTACTTGTACTTCAATCAAATCATTATCTTTTAGCCCTAAAGATTTTGCAGTGCTATGTGAAATTGCTGCATAATTATCCCAGGTTATTTTTGAAACCGGATGAGGTAATTCCTGTAGCCACCCATTGTTGGCATATCTGCCATCGCCTAATGAGTAGCTTTCTTTTAAGACTAATGTAAAACCTGAATTAGAAGATTGAATATTTTCAAATTTTACGGCTCCGTAATTAAAATTAAGATTAGAATCTATGTTTTCTGTAAATGATATAAATCCATTATGAAGAGCTGAATACCAGAATTTATCAAAACTTATTGAAGTGGAATATTTGGGATAGATATTTTCCTGCCAGTTTGTTTTCAAATAATCGTGATAAATTGTATCCGAGTAAGATTGAGAGTCTTTTTTAATCCAGGTTAGTAAAATTGATTCAAGTTGTCTTGAATTATGCAAAGGCATTATTACAGGCTGACTTAAAGAAATTATTCCGGTTCTTGTTTTATAGTCGCCCCAACTTTCAAAATTATGATTTATTGGTAAAATAAATTTACTTATCTGGCAAGACTCGCTCATCGTTTCTGATAGTGAGAATACATTCTCAAACTTTGACAAAACCTCTTTGTAACCTATATCTTCGGGAAGATGATAAACAGGATTACTATTAAGATGAATAACTGCAGCAACCTGATTATTTTTTATTTTATTTACTAATTCTTCAAAATCTTTGTAATTCGAAATTGGGAGAACATCAACACTTGCGGAGTCTTTTCTGTAGAGTTTTGAATTTCCGAGTATTTCATTTAATAAATTAACTGCAATATGAACATCTTCAGGTAATGAATTACCGGCATAAATTATAGATTTACCTTTTTTTGCTGATAAATCATTTATTAAATAATCAACTTTTTTGCTATCTAAATTATTTTTCTTTGCAAGGTCATAAATATTTACATTAAAATCCAACGGGATTTGAACAACACCTTTTTTCTTCAGTTCAGAAATTAATCCCAAAACAAATTCAAGTTGATGTTCAGGTCTGATAGATAGTCTGTAATCAGCATTTATACCGGTTAAAGTCATTCCACTTTCGGCAACATAAAGTCTGTTAAACTTTTTAGAATCAACATCTCTGGACTGAGCAAATAATCTTGAGTTCTCAATTCTGTTTTCATCTGCCCCAAGAAAATCTGACTCAAGAGCTAAAATAACTTCAGCTTCATTCCAGTTTATTAATGGGAAATTTCCGCTGCCATAAGATTTCAGCCAGGCTGAATTTCGTATCGAATCATTAAAAAGTTCATAAGAATATATTTTCGTATTCGGATACTCATTCTTAAAATCATTAAGAAGTTTTAATGTAGTCGGGGAATTAATTTTATGAGTAACAAGTGCAATTTCTTTACTGCCAGAATTTGTGAGTACATTTATAATATCATCGTCAACAGATTTCCAATCAGTTTCGCTAAATACATTATAATTTTTCCTAAGTGGTGATTTAATTCTTTCTGGGTCATAAAGATTTAATATACTCGCTTGTCCTTTAGAACAAATCTTCCCCTGATTTACCGGATGGTCTGGATTTCCATCTATCTTTATTGGTCTTCCTTCTCTGGTTTTAATTAAAATTCCACAATTACTATTACAGCCCGTGCAGGTTGAAGCATAAAAATTTGGTTTACCTAAAGTTATTTCTTCGGGTTTAATATTATAAGGAATTATTTCACCTTTATCTCTGTAATCAGTACAGGCAACTCCAGCGAATGCTGCAGATGCACCAAGCAATGCTAGAAATTTCCTTCTTGAAAGTCCTGATAAATTTTCATTAGGATCAAACTCATCAGTTACACCTTTTTCAAACTCGTGAAATTTCTTTTCGATGGTTTCTTTATCATTGTATAGTTCTTTGAAACTTCTCCAGTAATTAGGATCAGGATTATTATCCAAGGATTGTTTCTCCAAATTTTCAGACATTTTTTTCACCTGAATTTTCTCTTGGAACTGAAAGTGGATTAGATTTTATTATTATTTTATCGGCTGAAATGTTACTAACAGATTTTAGAAATGGAATTTTCTTATAAAGTAAAATAGCTGAACCTGTCAGTAATGTATAATTAAGAAATTTACTTCTTTTTATTTTTTCAAAATTAAAATTCATAATAATTTCTCCTTAACGATGACAAGCTGAACAATATTCCGGTCCTTTATTAATTTGATTTTTCAGTTCAGGGAATCTGTCGTGTGCTTCTCTATGACAACTTAAACAACTTCCCATAGTAAATGAATTAAGTTGTCCTACTTTTTCCATCTGTTCAACAGGTCCGTGGCAAGAACTGCATTCTATACCTTTATTAACGTGCACAGAATGATTAAAGTATGCATATTCAGGAACTTTATGAATTCTTTTCCAGGGCAAAGGAATATTATTATTATAATATTCAGTTAGTTTTATAATCTGAGGCCTGTCTTTTCTGGCTATTGAATGACAGTTCATACACGTGGATACCGAAGGCACTGTAGCATATCTTGTTTTGTCAACACTAATGTGACAATACTTACAATCAATTTGCATTTGACCGGAGTGCAAAAGATGCGAAAATTGAATTGGTTGATCCGGAGTGTATCCTACTCCATCCCTTTCAGGACGGGATACAAAGTATGTTAAAGTAAATGAAGCAATAATTACAAATACAATTAAAGGCAATTTACTGCGTAATAGAAAGTCCAGTTTGGAAGCATTCATTAATTTACCGATGAAAAAATTATTAATTGATTTTTATGAAAATTGATTAGGTATTAACTTTATTTTTAATTGAGGCAAAGTTAAAATTTCAATAAGTTCTATGCAAGTTGAAAATTTTGATTAATCCTTTACATTTTGAAAATACACATATTCAAATTTAGAATTATAAACTCGTTCTTGAATTAAAATTTTGTCCGAAATTTTTCCGTTCATTTTTAGTTTGTTTCTGGTTTTTAATAACTCTTTACTACATTTTTTAATAATTAAAATACTTCAATAAAAGGCCATTCAATTCTGTTGCTTTTCATTTTTTACTCAGACAAATTTAATTCGTTATATCAGTTACTTTTTTGCCATATTTCTTATGTTATTGAATTCATCAAATTGGAAACAATAATTTATTTTGCATTTAAGCTATGGATATTTTAATTTTCTAAAAATGGAAAACTTTTAATATCCTGCCTATTCTTTGAAATAATTTCGTCGGATTTCTTAAATTAAGATTGTTGTTAATAATTTCTGAAAATTCAAATAATATTAAAAATCGAAAGGAGATTTTTTTGTTCAATCAGGCACTAAAGAATGTAAGATTATCACCTATCGTTTTGGTAAGTGAAGAGGTTAATAGAATATCTGAAGAGACAGGCAGGGATTTCATTCTTTTTCAAAGAGGTGAAATGGGATTTCAAACACCAAAATACATAGTTGATGCAATGTTTGAAGCCATAAATCAGGGGAATACCAAGTATCCTGTTTCAGGTGGTCATATCAAATTGAAAAATGCTGTAATTAACAAACTAAATGATTTTAATTCGATTAAAGGAATAACTCCGGATAATATTGTAGTTACTCACGGAGGTCAGGAAGGTTTGCAGCTGGTATTTAAACTATTTGAGGGTAACAAAGTTGTGAGTTTCTCCCCTGTGTGGAGTGTAATTCTTGAAAATTATGTGCCATTCACAAACCTGAAACTTATCGAAATTCCGTTTGAAAATGATTTCAGTATCAATTATCAATTACTTGAAGAAAACTTAAAAAATGTTTCCCTGCTCTATCTTAATACTCCTCACAATCCCACCGGGAAAGTGTTCAGTGAAGAAGAAATAAAAACAATAGTTTCCATTTGTTCAAAATATGGAGTTTATATTTTATCAGATGAGGCGTACGAGCGTATAACTTTTGATGGTATAAAACATTTTAGTCCAATGCAACTTGATTATGATAGAATTATTTCAGTTTTCACTTTTTCAAAAACTTACGCAATGACTGGTTGGAGATTAGGATACATTGTTACAAGAGATAAAGAAATCGGCAGAATGTTGAGACTTGCAGAATATACTCAAACAGCAGGTGTACCAACATTTACACAATTTGCCGGAGTTGAAGCAATTTCAAACAAAGAGAAAGAAAGTGAATTCTTAAAAGAACTTTTAACTGAATATGAAATCAGAAGAAAAACACTCTATGAAGGTTTAAGTTCAATCGATGGTATAAAAATGCCTGTTCAACCACAGGGAGCGTTTTACATTTTTCCGGATTTCTCTGAATTTATTCCGAAAAATCTGACTGAAGAAGAAAGTAAACTATTCATTCATAGAAAACTAATTGATTCTGGTGTTGCAGCTGTTTATGGTTCCTGCTTTGGCAAATATTCCAAAAATTTCTTAAGATTTTCATACTCAACAACAAACATAAAACAAATCCTAACTGGAGTTGAAAGAATTAAAGAAGCATTAAATAAGTAAAGTTTTAATTTAATGTAGGTATTAAATGAAAAATTACATTATTTTGTTAACAATAATTTTATTAAATCAGAATTTATTTCCTCAAAACTGGCCAACAATTGGCGGTAAAAATGAAAGAAATGGTTTAAGTAAAATAATCGGACCTGACAGCGTTATTACACCGATCTGGACTGTAACATCTTCACCAACAAATATAGGAAATTCAATCTTCACAATTCTTAGCTTACAGAGATATATCTAAAAAGTGGACTGTTATGCCTGTATAGAATTGGGCTGTTGCTTTATCCCATTTATCAATTATTTTTGATCAGAGATTAAAAAATGTTCTTTAACACTAAAACCCATTTACACAGAATTATTTACACTTTCATTTATTATAGGTAAAGGGATGTCTTATGGAAGAAATGCGGTTTTTAGACAGGTTGTTGCTAAATTTTTTGGAGAGGTTAATATTTTTTTTATACTAATGTTATTGCCAGCCTTGTTTTTATTAATAAATCCAAGAAATTATCTGGGTTTAACTAATACAATTATTATTCTTTATTTATTAAGAAAAAAAGATGTAATTACTTAATTAAAGATTTAAAAAAAACTGGAGAGTCAAATGGCCTCAATTAATATTGAACAAAAAGAATTAGTTAAATTGATTAATTATTTTCTTGCTGAAAATGAAGTTGAGGAAATCAAAGATTTAAGGGTTGAAGGTGATAAAATTAGGTTCAAATATAATCCTGGTAAATTATTACCTAATATTCCTTTAAGTGTCAGAATTGATAGCATTAAAAAAAAAGAATTGATTTTGGAAATAAAAGAACATACAATAGTTCCTCAAGGAAATAGACTACTAAAAAAAATGAACTCATATATTGAAAAGTTATTAAACAGTTGGTTATTTGATTCAGAAGATGATACTTGCGAAAGAGTATGCATTGTTAATAATAATTTTATCAAAATCTCAGTAGATATTATCGAAAGAAAGTTCTTCGGAGAGTATCCATTGCGGATAAATGATATAACTATAATCAATGGAGAAATTGAACTAAAAATAAAAATATAATAGAAAAATAAACTATCATTTTCTGGAAGGATTAAAAACGACAAATTGATACTACCATCATATTGTTGATATTTAAAAACAGAACTATACTTATTTACCAAAACATACGAGCTTATATGTCTGAAAAATGAAGACTTTGCAATGAAAATTCATAATCTCAGTAGTAAAGATGATATTGGAAGAAGGGATAAATACAGCCCAAGTATCAAGAGATCTTGGAGTAAACAAAAATTTATATTTGAAAATGAGAATACCTTTCAGATCAACAGCAGACATTTCCAGACAAAGGAGGAATGAGTGCTTAAGAAGAGGAATTCAAGGAGCCAAGAAAGCAAGTATTGCGCTTAGAGATGGAGTTGGACATTTTAAAAATAACCTTCGGATATTTTACAAAGCACTGTAATTTAGTATATGTTTATAAAAAAGTTCAAGAAACAATTTGGATTAAAATTAATTTGTTAGTCCTGATCGTAAGTCGATTTGGACATCATAATTTGCCGAAGAAAAAAGTAAATCAAAGAGCAATATAAGATCATAAATTGCTTGAAATAATCAGATTACATTACCATCGAAGCAGGTGCACTTATGGACTTCCGAGAATTTATGAAGCTAATTGTTAATTATCACCTGTAGAATTTGAAGAGTAAAAACAGGGAAGATTTAATTGAAAAAGTTGCCTGACTTGTTATGTACTTTTTAGCGATTAGTTCAATCTAATCTTGTAGAATTTTTGAATCAATTAGAATTATAATTTTCTAATAATATTCTAATAATAAATGGAGTATTTATATGCAAGAAAAAATAGGTTTTAACTGGCAGTCTAAGTATAGTGGATCCTGTGGACAATATAGTTTACAACACTCATTACTGCTTTTAGGCATTCCTATCACCCAAAAGGATGCACATAAAGCGACTAAAGTTCATCCAATAATTGCTGCTATAAAGGGAACTGATGAAAATAAACTAAAAAAGGGTATTTATCACTATAATTGTCATCCTATTGTTTTTACAACAATGAATAAAATTAAATTTAGAGAGAAATTAGATAATCTGCTAATGAAAGGAATTCCTGCTATTGTTTCTTTTAATGAAGACGAACATTGGGCTGTGGTCTGTGGTAAAAAATCTCAAAATATATATTTCGTTATTGACTCTAACGATTATGATTTAATTACAAGTTATCATTGGAGTGACTTGGTAGATTACATCGATAATGATACATATTACCTTATCGGAGTTAAACCAAATAATGAAAATTATTTAAAGCATTCGCTGGTACGAAATTTTTCAAAAGCAGAAAAAGTTCTAAACCGCGGTGATGAGCTTTATGCCTGGTGGGGTTATTATCTTGAGGATCTTAATTATATATTTGACTGCCCCGCATCAGGTAATAATATTATATCTGCTAAAGAGTTCTTTAAAAATTGGGGAGAAAAAATATTTAATTCCACTAAATATTTTTACGTCAATTTCGATGAAGAAGAAATGAAATGGAAATTAAACAATTACAAAACAATCGCCGAACTTCATAATTTCACTTTATCTAAAGACAAACTGATAGATGCTATAATAAATTTCACCTCAGCTTTTGCATATTGGTCGGTATTCTATAAATGATGATACCGTAATTTTATCCCATTTTTGTCATTAGGATTTTCATTTGAGACAACAAAAGTCCAGTTAAAAAGATTTGTTCTCGACCAAAGTCCGTCAAACCAACTTCGCCGTGTTTCGGTCTTAATCCCTTATTGTTTTTGCGGTAAATCAAATTTAATTACGTAGCAACCATATCGGTAATTTTTATATACTTTTTCCGATACAAATGCTATCAAATGATGATTAGAATTGCCTCAAGGTTTCTTAGCAATATATCCTCTCTGAAAATATTCTTTGGTTATCTGAAAATTTCCTAAAATATTTTTGGAAGGATTTATCTCCTGCAATCTATTTTAATCCTAATATTTTCTGAATCACTTTGTTTATTCTTTTTACTTCCAAATGTTCAAATCGGCTGGCTTCGCCCAATATGCTTATCAGGAAATTGTTTATCAACTTTATTGGATTATAACTCTGATTTGAGTTCCGTTTTGGTAAGCTGAGCATTATATCAAACATCAACAGAGATAATTAGACAATTAAAATTTAAGACTTTTGATTCCCGATCAATTCCCGATACTAAGCCGTTATAATTCCGTTCTTAGTTCGCTTAAAAACGGAAAACAAACGGGAATAATTCACGTTTATACTGATTTTATTATTAGAATTACTATTATCTGAAAAGGTCCTCCAGTGCAATAAAAAGGTATTTTTTAATAGTTTAATCATTTTAATAAAAACTAGAGGTTTAAAGTGGCTCAATTAAAAAATAAATATTTTGGTGAACTCAAAGGTAAATTAGCTGATATGGAGATAATGGCCAATCAAAACAAAAAAATTCCTCTGGAGGCTCTCGCATTTAACCAAAACTTTCAGGGGATGTCTAAAAAGTCTAAAATTGTCATTCTAAGTTTGCCTAGCTGCTGCAGGCAGGTCGAGAACTGACTTAAAGTTTCAAAATTTTACGAAAATAACACTTCGACCTGCCTCGACTTGACATTTGAGTCAAGGCGGGTAAACTCAAAGTGACATCAAAAACTACTTTTTGGACCACCCCATAAAGTGGAATTGATCCCGACTCCAGTAGGCAGTATTCAGTAGACAGTAGGCAAGTTGATTTCAGAAATAATGTTTGTAACGAATTGAAAGTCGGTAGTACTCAGTTCACAGTCAGCAATTTTTTTTTCATTTTGCATACTGCATACTGCTTATTGCCAAC
>CALEBT010000004.1 GCA_937942875.1 uncultured Ignavibacterium sp.
TTTAGTAATTTGCTCCGACCACGGAAATTATGAAGACTTATCGGTAAAAGGACACACAAATAATCCAGCTTTATTTATATGTGCAGGGAAGAACGCTGATAAAATTGCTAATGATGTGAATGATTTATCTCAAATCAAATCGGCAATTTTGAAACATTGCTTATGAAAGATTATCCTGTAATTAAATTAGCAATCGGCGTTGCTCTTGGCATAATTATTCAAAGTTATTTTTCTGTTGATTTGATTTTAGTATTGCTGGTAATATTATTTTCAAATATTGCGATTTATATTTTTCATAAATTTGATAAAAAGAAGTTTGACTTACCAATACAAATTCTTTTATTCATTATCTTCACTTGCTTTGGAATAGTATTATCGTCATTTAACAAAAAAGAATACAGTTCCAAACTTGAAAGATTTAACAAAGAGAAGAATACAATCGCATTTGGCAAAGTTGAATCAATTGATTTGAGGAAAAATTATGAAATCTCATTCACTCTCAAAACAGATAGCATAAGAATAAATGGTTCAACTATTCACACTTCAGAGAATCTACTCTGCAGATTGAGAAGTGGAAGCAAAGACAGAAAAATTTTTTATGAGAATATTCAGCCGGGAAATCGAATTTCATTCAAAGGAATTTTCTCTCAGGCACGCTCAATCCGAAACCCCGGAGAATTTGACTACAAAAAACATTTACTTTCAAAAGGAATCACTGGAATAATTGTCTCATATCAGGATAGTTCATATATCGTTTTAAGCAGAGGAACAAACTTTTACTTAAATCTCATCTTCAAAGTCAGAAAATATCTTGATGAAATCATTCACAAAACTCACAACAAAGAAACTGCTGGATTATTAAGAGGTCTTTTGCTCGCTGACAGGTCAGAGATTGATTATGAGACAAAACAGAATTTTATCAACGCTGGTGTAATTCACATACTTGCAGTATCCGGCTTGCACGTTGGATATGTTCTTTTGTTTTTTGTTGTTGTCTTCGGAAGATTTAATCTTTATTTGCGGTCTGTGTTTATTATCGCAGGCATTTTCTCTTTTATGTTGATAACAGGAGTTCCAGCTTCAGTATTCAGAGCGACTCTTATGGCATCAATAATTATATTTGCTTTCTTAACAAATCGCTCAACTAATCTTTTGAACTCAATTGCACTTTCAGCTGTAATCATTTTGACAATTCAACCACAACAAATTTTTAATCCCGGATTTCAATTGTCATATTCGGCAGTTTCAGCAATTGCTTTAATATATCCGATAATTCAAAGAGAAATTCATCAAATAAAAATTCAAAATGAAATTGTTAAAAAGATTTTATTATTCATCGGTGTTTCTCTTTCTGCACAAATCGGAACGTTGCCCTTTACAGTCGCTTATTTCAATAAAATTTCTTTAATCGCTCTGCTTGCCAATCTGATTGTAATACCTTTGGCTGCACTGATTGTTGGACTCGGAATAATAACAATATTAGTCGGTTCAATCTCGATATGGATTGCATCATTTTCAGGAATTACTAATAACTTTATAACTGCTTTGATGTTCAAAGCAACTAACTTCTCTGGCAGTCTTGATTATTCATACATCAGAATAAATAATTATTCATTAATTGATGGACTGATTTTTTATTCTTTCTTGGGATTATTCATTTACGGGATGAACAGAATCAGTAAACCTGCAATTAAAATTCTTTTTACAATTTTTATTTTCTTAAACATTTATGTTTTTTCTGCACTTGATAATAAAGAAGTTTTAGAAAAAGGTAAATTGAATGTCCTGATGATTGACGTTGATCAGGGAGATTCGTTTCTAATAAAATTTCCAAATGGCAAAACTGCTTTGATTGATGCTGGTAAGTCGGATGCTTTCTTCGATATGGGTGAAAAAGTAATCATTCCTTTACTTGATAATCTCGGTATAAAACAATTAGACTATGGATTCATCAGCCATTTTGACAATGATCATTATGGTGGTTTTTACTCGTTAATCGCAAATCAAAGAATCAAAGAGGTATTTCTTCCCAAGCCAGATTCATCAACTAAATCAATCAGGTTCAATAAATTTTTAGATGAATTGAAAGTACCAAAGAAAGTTTATCATAAGGAAAAATTAATCATTGGTAATACAGCAATTTACATATTGAATGATACTACCGTAAAATATTTTGATAAACTTTCATCAAATGATAGAAGTGGAGTAAAGAAAATAGTTTATGGCAAAAAAAGCTTTCTATTTCTTGGAGATGTTGAAATTCCAGCTGAAAGATATTACTCAAAATTTTACAGAAATATTCTTGATTCTGACGTTTTGAAAGTTGGTCATCACGGAAGTAAAACCGGTTCATCAGAAGAATTTTTAAACGCAGTCTCTCCGGAAATTTCTTTGATAAGTGCAGGAATTAAAAATAAATTTGGACATCCATCTGAAATAGTTTTGGAGAGGTTAAAAAAAATGAACTCAAAAATTTTAAGAACTGATTCTGCCGGTGCAGTTTTACTCCAATCAGATGGAAATGAAATAAAAGTTATAGATTGGAGAAACTTCTGAATGTCGTTAGTTAAGAAAGACAGAACAACAGTAATAGGAATTTTAGGCGGCGGACAACTTGCAAGAATGTCTGCTTTTCAAGCAATCAGAATGGGGTTTGATATTGCCATCCTCGAAAAAGAAAAAGATTCTCCTGCTGGTGTTCTAACTAAAAATGAATTTGTCGGCTGGGTAGATGATAAAGAAATCTTTAACCAATTTATTCAGGCAAGCGATGTAATCACTCTTGAAAATGAATTTATTGATTCATACTATTTGGCTGAAATAGAAAATCAAGGCAAGAATGTTATTCCTTCTTCAAAAACAATTTCTTTAATACAAGATAAGTTCATTCAAAAATCAACTTTGCAAAAAGCCGGAGTTCCTGTTCCAAAGTTTCTGAAAGTAACTGCCGAAATTTCTTACGAAGATATTTCATCAATTCTGGGAAAAAAGTTTATACTTAAATCGAGAAAAATGGGATATGATGGTTATGGCAATGCAACTGTGAAAAACAAAAATGAATTTGAAACAGCGATTAAAAAATTATTATCCCGACACACCGAAATTTACGCAGAGGAATTTATCGATTTCCATAAAGAACTTGCAATAATGGTTGTGCGAACAAGAAAAGAAATTAAATGCTATCCTGTAGTTGAGACTATTCAGAAAAATCATATCTGTCATTTAGTTATTGCTCCAGCCCAAATTGAAAAACGATTTTCAAAACAGGCAGAAGAAATTGCAATTAACACTGTTGAATCAGTAAAGGGTTTTGGAATATTTGGAATAGAAATGTTCCTTGATTTCAACAACAAAATATTAGTTAATGAAATAGCTCCTCGTCCTCATAATTCTGGACATTATACCATAGAAGCCTGTATAACTTCACAATTTGAAAATCACATTCGTTCAACACTTGGTTTATCATTGGGTTCAACTGAATTGGTCAAGCCATTTGCGGTTATGATTAATCTTCTTGGAAAAAGAAATGATATCGGAATAATGAAAAATTATGAATCAGTTTTAAAGGATCAGAAAATTAAACTACACATATATGGAAAAAAGAATTCAAGAGTCGGAAGAAAAATGGGGCATATTACAGTTTTAGGAGATAACTTGGATTCATTAATCAAAATTGCAAAGTCGTCAGAAAAGAAAGTAATTTTATAGAAAGGTCTATTATGAAAAAAAATAAACTAGTGGTCGGAATAATAATGGGAAGCGACTCTGATTTAGAAGTTATGAAAGAGGCTGCTTTGGTTTTAGAAGAATTCGATATACCTTATGAAATCAATATAGTCTCAGCACATCGTACTCCTGATTTTATGGCTGAGTACGGAAAAACAGCTTTAGAAAGAGGCCTTAAAGTAATTATTGCCGGAGCAGGCGGCTCTGCTCATTTGCCCGGGATGACAGCTTCTTATACAATTTTACCAGTTATTGGAGTTCCTATTAAGTCAAAATCCTTAGATGGGCTTGATTCTTTATTTTCTATTGTTCAAATGCCCGCAGGAGTACCTGTAGCAACTGTAGCAATCAACGGAGCAAAAAATGCTGGTATTCTCGCCGCAGAAATAATTGCAACGAATGATAAAAAACTGCAGAAACAATTATTAGATTTCAAAGAGAGATTAAAGAAAGAGTCTATTCAAAAAAATAGTAAATTAAAATGAATTTGGACAGGGAATTTTTTTATTTTTTCCTTGTGAATTAAATATTTTATTCCTAAAATAGTCTTGAAATTTTGAGCATTTAATTTTTTTCAGTTATTAAATAGACTTTGGAATACAGATTTTTAATATCAATGTGTTTTATTGAATTAGTAAAAAAATCTTGACATTCTCAATAAAAATTTACATTTTAACATCGTTCAATCCGTTAATTAACTAATTGTTCAATTTCCAATAAAAAAGGAGCACTTATGAAAAAATCCTTTCTTTTCTTTTCTATTCTTTTACTCGCTTTGACTCCTGTTCTCTTTGCACAGGATGCCTCAGAAAACGTTCCCCTTGGCACAAGAGAAGGTGATAAAGTTGAATTACCATATCAAACCGTCTATTTTGAAGGCGGAGAAGCAATGCTTTTTGATAACGGACCTCTTGTAACTCTCCCGGGCGGTGGATGTGCTGGTGGTGATGCTAGTATTTTAGATGGTAATGTTGGCGGACACACATTATTTGGTTGGAACGTAAATCATGCTTCTGCACCTGGAACTAACTTCTATATGGCAGATGATTTTACAAGCAATGCTGCCTGGAATATTGACTCTATAAGATTCTATGTCTATCAAACAGGAGCAACATCCTCAACAATTACTGGAGTTTATGTACAAATCTGGAACGGACCTCCAGATTCAGGTGGCACAGTTGTTTGGGGAGATTTAACCACTAATAGAATGGTTAGAACATACTTAAGCAATATGTATAGAGCACAAAGTACAACCCCAACTGATTGTACCAGAAGAATTCAGATAGTTACAGCAAATATCGGCGGTAATTTACCTGCAGGAACTTACTGGGTTCAATGGGGAGTTACAGGTACTGCCGCTTCTGGTCCTTGGCAACCTCCGGTAACTATTCAGGGAGTTGCTATTACTGGTAATGCAAAACAAAAGACTGCTACTGGTTGGGTTAATGCTTTAAACGGAACTACTTCTCCAAACGGAGCTCCTTTTACTGTATTTGGAACTGCTGGCGCTGCTTGCCCGGTTCAACCTCCAACAAACCCAACTCCGGCTAATAATGCAACCAACATTTCAATCAACCCTGGCAATGCAACCTGGACAAACGGTGCTGGTACAACAAAAGTAAAAGTATTCTTTGGACCTGCTGGTAATATGCAACAAGTTTACAGCGGTAATGCAATTTCTCAAATCGCTATTCCTGGTCCTCTTCAATATAGCACAACATATAACTGGAAAGTCAGATGTGAAAACGATACTTGCGGTGTTGACGGTCCGACGTGGGCATTTACAACGATGGCTAATCCCTTAATTCAGGTTATCATTAGCGAACCATTCCCGAATTTAAATAACTGGACACCAGTTGGACCACTTGGTTTAACAAACTGGTCTGCTAATGCTTCAGCAAATGCTGGTGGTACTGCTCCGGAATTAAGAATGAGCTGGACTCCTTCATTTAATGGAGCAAGCTACTTAAAATCAATTCAATTAAATGCACCAGTTGGAACACCACTTCAGGGTTCATTCAGACAATTCTTTGATTGGTATGCTAACCCATCAGGAACTTTTGGGCTTGCAATTACTTATGATGATGGTGCTAATTATACGCCGCTTACCCAAGTTGTAGATCCAACTGGAAATGTCGGACCAGAAGTAGTGAACTTTACATTCAGTGTAACTCAGCCTTCATTCAAAATAGCATTCTTCTATAATGGAAATTCATTTAACGTTGATTATTTGTACGTTGATGATTTATTAATTCAATATATTATTCCAGTTGAGCTGACCTCATTCGTAGCCACTGCAATTGGAAATGACGTTCAGTTAAACTGGTCAACAGCTACTGAAAGAAACAATCAGGGCTTCGAAATTCAAAGAAGCAATGGTGGTGAATATCAGGCAGTTGGATTCATCCGTGGAAACGGTACTACTGTTCAACCTCAACAATATTCATTTGTTGATAAAAATGTAAATGCGGGCTCTTACACTTACAGACTGAAACAAATTGATTTCAATGGTCAATTTGAATATTCTCCGGAAGTAAATGTTGATGTTATTGGTGTGAAAGAATTTTCATTGGCACAGAATTATCCAAATCCTTTTAACCCAACAACAACATTAAGCTTCAATCTTGCTGTTGACAGTAAAGTTTCATTAAAGATATTTGATGTTTTAGGTCAGGAAATATTAACATTATTGAATGAATCAAAAACTGCAGGCACACATAATGTTACATTTGATGCAAGCAGATTGAACAGCGGTGTTTACTTCTATAGAATAGATGCTTCTGGCGTTGATGGACAGAAATTCACTGACGTTAAGAAGATGATCTTGAATAAGTAATTTATTTCACAACAGATGACATCTTTGAGAAAAGGTGTCATCTTTCATTTTTTAACTAAATAAGGAGCACTTATGAAAAAATTATCATTTCTCTTGGTTTTATTGTTCTCTTTCGGCGTACTAATTGCACAAGAAAGTCTCGTTAGACCGGGTAGTGGCGAGAGCTTTAAAAATGAACCTACTAATATTACAACTAATGGTGAAGCTATTCTGTTTTCAGATAATTTCAATGGCGATAACAGTGTTGCTGGATTGCAAGCACGTGGTTGGATTGTTGTTAATCAAGATGGCGGCGGAACTACCGATCCTTGGTTTACACCTTCCACTAATCCTCCATTCCCGGCTTTTGAAGGTGGAACTCAAGGTTATGTGGCTTCAAACTATCAAGGTGCAAATGGATTTTACATAGATCATTGGCTAATCTCTCCATTAGTTGGTGTTTCTGCCGGAGATACCTTGAGTTTTTATCATAGATCAATTGATAACAATCCATATGATGATTCAATTTATGTTAAAGTTTCTCCAACTGGAGGAAGCAATATTTCAAATTTCACAATATCATCTCCAAGACTGCTAGTTAGTGAAAATGGTTGGGCTCAATACAATTATATTTTCACTGTAACTGGCTTTGTAAGATTTGCAATTCAATACCAGATATTTGATGGCGGTCCACAAGGAACTTATTCAAATTATATCGGAATTGATTTATTACAGGTTAAAGGTACTGGTTATGTCCCTGTTGAACTAACATCATTCACAGTTGCCACAAATAATAATGATGTAATATTAAACTGGGCAACAGCAACTGAAAAAAATAATCAAGGATTTGAAATACAGAGAAATGATGGAAGTGGATTTAAGGCAGTTGGTTTTGTAAGAGGTAATGGAACAACTACTCAACCTCATTCATATACTTTTGTTGACAAAAATCTTAACTCTGGCGTTTATTCATATAGATTGAAACAGATTGACTTTGATGGTACATCAGAATATAGTAAAGTAGTAGAGGTTGAAATTATTAGTCCGAAAGAATTCTCATTAGCTCAGAATTATCCAAATCCATTTAACCCATCAACAAAGATAAGTTTCAGCTTAGCTGTTGATAGCAAAGTCAGCTTAAAGGTTTTCAATGTATTAGGTCAGGAAATTTCAACTTTGTTGAATAGTAATCTATCAGCTGGCAATCACGAAATTAATTTCAATGCTGCTGGAATGAATACCGGTGTTTATTTCTATAAACTGGAAGCTGCAGGAATAGACGGAACAAACTTCAATTCAGTCAGAAAGATGGTTCTAAGTAAATAATTCTCTTCGTATTTGCGAGATAAAAGCCGTTCAGAAATGAACGGTTTTTTTATTCTACTTTATGAATTAACATAAATTAATTTGACTAATAAAAAGATTTTTAATAGTTTAAATGTACTGTCAATTCAAATCTTTTTAATAATTCTAAGGAGGCAATATGAAAAAATCATTATTATTCCTTTATTTTATTCTAATTTCATTTTACTCGCTGGCTCAGGACAGTAAAGAATACAGTCCTGAATTCTCTTCTAACTCAATAGGGAAGACATTCATTGATGCAATCTGGGATGTTAAATTCAATTACAACCTCGAAACAGCAACTGGAGGAAATGGTAATGCTGGTGCTGTTTACATCCCCACACTTAATCAATTTTGGGTTTCCCGATGGAATACTCCTGCTGGCAGAATTTATGTGCTCAACACTAGCGGAGTTGTTGTGGATTCATTCACAACATCTGGTTTTACAGGTACAAGAAATATGATATATGATCCTGTTAATAATGAGGTTGTATGCGCAACAGCAACCAATATACTACGAAGGGTTAATCCGGTAACAAGAGCAACGGTTGGTCAGATAACTATGCCTACAAATATTACAGCACGTTTCATAAGTTATGATCCCACAGCAGATGGAGGTAATGGTGGTTTCTGGGTAGGTAACTGGAATGCTGGTAATCTTCATTTTTATTTAGTAAACCGTTCAGGTTCTCAAATTGGAATTATTAACAATACTGCAATAACCGGTGTTTATGGAATAGCCTATGATAATATCTCCCCTGGCGGTCCTTTTCTTTGGGTATGGTCTCAAGGTCAAGGTCAAGGTTTTCCACAAAACATAATTCAGATTTCTATTGCTACAGGATTACCCACAGGTGTTCAACACGATGTAATGACTGACGTTGGATTAGGTCAAACTCAAGCTATAGCTGGTGGTTTATTTATAACTGATCAACTAATGCCAGGATTTTTAATTCTCGGTGGTGTTTTGCAGGGAACACCTGATAGACTTTTTGGTTATGAAATTGCAAATCTTGATGCAGGAGTACTAATGCCATTCAATCTTGTTTCACCGCCTAATAATGCAAGCATTACAACTTTTCCAGGCTCAACGACTCCTGTGGTTATAAACTGGGATACTTCAAGAGCAAATGCAACTTATAAATGGATTTTTGGTTCACCGACTGTGCCTCCAAGATTACTTACTTTTCCGGCTTCTTCTAATAGTCTAACTTTTACATCAGGACAGTTAGATGCTCTTTTAGAAAGCTTTGGAGTACTTCCTGGTCAAAGCGTTTTAGGACAATGGGATGTTTGGGCGTTTAGAAATAATTTGCCTCAAAATGATTCCTTAAAATCAGCAAATGGACCGAGAAATATTTCAATAACAAGAGGAATTCCACAATTATTAGCTTTTAATCTTGCTAATCCAGCTAACAATTCCACTTTGGTTACATCGCAGTTTAATAATAATCCTGTTAATATTAACTGGTCAAAATCAGGAGAAGGTGTAAAGTATAGATGGAAATTCTGGACAACTAATCCTAACAATCCTATCTTAAATGTTCCTTCATCAAATAACGGATTTGACACAAGTATAACTTTCATAAACTCAGCTTTAGATGCTATTCTCGCAGGTTTAGGAATTAATCCAGGTGGACAGGTATCAGGTCAATGGGCAGTTTGGGCTTATAATGGATTAGATTCACTTAAATCTACTCAAACTTTTAATATCACTCTTCAAAGACAAGGCGTAGGAGAGATACTTGTAGCTTATGATTCAACTCTAACTAACGGAAGAATAAGTAGAGACTCTGTTACAGCAGTATTAGGAAGATTAGGAAGAACATTCGACTTATTTAATAAAGCCGGTCAGACCTCTACAAATGTAATATCCTTTAGAAATTATGATAGGATAATCTGGTTAGGTGAAGGTACGAGTGTAATGTCAAATATTCAGAAAGACTCTATTAAAGCTTGGCTAAATTCAGGCTTGCCAACAAAGAAAAGAAATCTTATAATATTTGCTGAAGATATTGGTTATCAATTTGGTAGAAGCGGTTCTACTTATATAGATCTTGATTTTGCAAATAATTATTTAGGAATAAATTATGTTGCAGATAGGCCTACAACTGGTGGTGCTCAAGGTTTGGTTGGTGTATCAATTAATGCTGGTATTCCTGACAGTACAATCGGTACCTGGCCGGATGTTTTAAGTGTTTATGACACAACCACTGGCTCAATATTGTACAGATTCCGTTCTGATCCAACATTGAACAATGCTATTTCTAATAAAAAAGCAAACTTCGAGATTGCAACATTTGGTGTAGATGTCGAATCACTCCGACCAGCAAACGATAGTCCGGCAGGTTCTCCTGTTCAAAGAATGGTGGCAGGTGCCTTAGGATATTTAGTAATACCTGTAGAAATGAAATCATTTTCAGCTTCTATTAATAAAAATACTGTAATTCTTAATTGGGCTACAGCAACTGAAACAAATAATAATGGATTTTATGTACAAAGAAAATCAGTTGATGGCGAATATCAATCAGTTGGTTTTGTAGAAGGAAGAGGAACAACCTCTGAAATCCAGAATTATTCATTTACAGATAATAACGTAAGCGTTGGTAAATACTACTATCGTCTTGCTCAGGTTGATTTTGATGGCTCTGTCAACTATACTGATGCTTTGGAAGTTGATGTTAATCCTCCTCTGGAATTTAGTTTATCTCAGAACTATCCAAATCCGTTTAACCCGGCTACTACAATTGACTTTACTCTCCCTGCAAATTCAGTCGTTACATTGAAAATTTATGATATTATTGGTCAGGAAGTAATTAAAGCAATTGATAAAGAGATGGAAGCTGGTTATCATAAACTTAACTTAAATATGTCAGGATTCAGCAGTGGTGTTTATATGTACAGAATAGATGTTAAAGGCGTTGATGGTAAAAATCATTCAGCAGTTAAGAAGATGATATTGAACAAATAATATTTTGTATTGAATGAATTAAGCCCACGATTAAACTCGTGGGCTTTTTTATTTTAAATAAAATGGAACACAGATGACACTGATTTAACGGATTTACACTGATTAAAACTTAAAAAATACTCTCTATTAGTTTTTACAAAGTTCAATCAATACTACTTTTCCCCAATCATCCAATCAATCATTCAACCAGTTCTACGCTAAGCCCTTTGCTCTATGCTGTTAATCTCTATAACTTTCTAGCAACAACTACAACAGTTTTCTCAGTTTCAACCAAACCGGAATTATGATTAAGAGCTTCAAGAAAAACGATATAAATTCCTATTCGTAAAGTTCTTCCTTCCTCATCTTTGCCATCAAAAATTACTGAACCGCTTGAACCACTTGGTTGATTATTCAACAATGTTCTGACTAATCTGCCTTTACTGTCAAATATTTTTATTCGAACCTGAGCTATTGGTTGAGTTAGGTTATAATTTATCATACAAAAATCTTCAAAGCCATCATTGTCAGGTGAAAATGGATTTGGTGATACAGATAAATTAGACTTGCGATTATTATTTATAGTAAAAATGCTGTTAGTTTTATTAGGAGTTGCACCAAATTCATTTACACTTGAATTCCAATTCATAGGATCGTTAGAATCCAGAAATGGATTGATTCTTTCAAGTGAAATATTCTTTGCACTGACAAAATTCTTATTATGCCATTTGGGGGAATATTTTACCGAATCAATTACAAAGCCCCGAACATCTTTCAATAAAATTGACTCTCCGCTGTTTGAAAGACTTATGTCCGATTTTCCAACTATACTGATGTTCTCTGATGATTGCAGATGATATTTCAATATAGTAATTGAATCAGCTGCCAAGAGGAAAAATGATTTTGGCGGCAAACTATAATTTGAGTTACTTAATCTGAATTTGTTATTATTATCATCATTTATAAACCAGCCACCGATATTTATTGAATCATCCGAAGTGTTGTAAAACTCAATAAACTCGCTGTTATCTATATCCGGATCAAACATAATTTCATTTATAATAACAGAGTTTCTCTGAAAAACAGGAGTGTTATTAATTGAATTGACTTTGCCAGGCGTACTACCAGTTAAGTCCAATGATAAAGTCCAGTTAGTGCTATCGTTTGTCAGTTCCTGAAAAGAAATCCTTTCAAGCGATACATCTTTTTTATTACCCCAACTTGAGCGATAAAATAAACTATCTATTATTCCATTTCTGAAGTCATAAATTACCACCCCATCTGAAGTATTTCCTAAAGTTCCAAAATTAGTAAAGAAGATTTTTGAAGTAACATTCGGATAATATCTGCTGAAAGAAGTATCTTTGGTTACTATGAAATATTCATCGGGCTTTATAAAAATATTTTGATTTGTGATAAAACTCTTTGTCGGGGTTGAAAGTATATCACTAACACTCCAGTTTTTGATATTTATTGAATCATTTGATTTATTGCAGAACTCGATCCATTCAGGTTTGCCATCAGTTGTATTATACATTATTTCGCTAATCTTAATCAAACCCTCTGCAAAACCAGGTTCAATAAACTTTTCAATGTAGTTGTTCAAAGTATCTTCATCGTTTTGATAAAATATTTCAGCAGCTACTAATATTTTTTTAGAAAGATTATTCAATTCATTTGGGCATAAAATTATTATTGAATCGGAAGACTCAAGGTTATTTCCTATTGCAATTCCAAGAAGATGATCAACTACATTGTTTGAATCACTGTCAATGTAAAATCTAACATCAAATGATAAAGATCGTTGAGAACCAGGATTTTTAATCTTTGCTGAAATGTTGACGTTATCACCTAAAGTTGGAAAACGCGGAGTGAATAATAAATCAGATATTAATAAATCGTTTTGTTTTGGAGTTCTGCTGTTTATTCTTCCCGGTGTGCTTTGTTCAATATCCAAACTACTTGCCCAGTTGGATGATATGTTTGAAGGGGCTGAAGCAGATATTCTTTCTAGAGAAAAGCCATTTGTTCCTCCCCACTGATTTGAATAGAAAACAGAATCTATGGTCAAACCACGATTGTCTCGTAAAACGACCCCATCAATATCATTATTAAGCGAAGCAAAGTTAAGTCTCAAAACAGGTGCAGGAATTATTCTGTGATAATTAACTATTGAAGTATCTTTAGCAATTACTGCGTAAGATTTTTGTTGAACAACAAAATCAATTTTGATTTCTGTTGATTGTGGTGCAGTAATAACATCAGAAATTTTCCAATTCTTTAGATTGATTTGATGATCAGTTCTATTATATAGTTCTATCCATTCAGGCTCTCCACCTGTTGGTGCAAACATTATTTCATTTATTACAATTGAGTTGAATTCATATCCCGGTTGAATCGACTTATAATAATAATTATTTGATGTGTCATTATCTTCAATAGAATTTGCTCTGACAAAGAAAGCTTTTTCATTTTGAAGATTATCAATCGAGTAAATAAAACTAAAATTATCGGAATCGTTAGGAGATAAATTAAATTGTGATGTGGTTTCTAAAAGTAAATCCGGAACAGAGTCTAAATCAGTGTCTTCATAAAGTAACAGATTAAAGCCAGAATTATTTTTCCCAATATTCTTAACCGAAGCGGAAATGGAGACGTTATCTCCTGCAATAGGGAATTTGGGATTAAATACTATTCCAATAACACTAATATCAAATTTTTTTTGTGTATTTGAATTTACTAATCCGGGTGTAGCCTTGAATTTACTGATTGATGATTTCCAGTTTGATGAATCAGTTGAAGAATTTTCGCTGCTGATTCTCTCGAGTGATTTACCGTTTAACCCACCCCAGGCACTGAAGTATTGAAGAGAATCTATTACTCTGTTTAATGAATCTAAAATTATAACTTTATCAAAGTTATTATTTAATGATGGAAAATTTTTTATTAAAACTTTTGAAGTTAGTGTGTAGTAATTGAAAATTGATGAGTCTTTTGCAATTATAAAATATTCTTCTGGCTGAAGCTCAATATTAGCAGTAATAACTTTTTGTGTATCAACTGCATCAGCAATTTTGTAATTAAATAAGTTAATAGTCTTATTCGAGCGATTATAAATTTCGATCCACTCGGGCTCGGGGTTTTGTGGTGCGTACATTATTTCGTTTATAACCAAATCATTTCGAACCTCATTTATTGCTACTCCATTTACGGAAGCAAACGCTATATTGTTTGTTGTATCATCATCTGAAATTGTCAGAAGTTTTATAATGTATCTGTTTACTCCTTCATCAAAAACATCAGTACTTATGTTTGTTGAAATACTATCATTACTATTTAACGCCTGAACAGTAATTTGTTTAATAAACTCATTAGTTTGTGGAAGGGAATCCTGATTTGCATCCCGATATAAAAATAAATTTGACGCTGGTATAAAATTCAGACCAACATTTTTTATAACCACATTAAATTGAATTACTTCACCCAAAATTGCAAAATTATTTTCTGACTTGAATGAAGTAATCGCAAGATCATAATCCTTTTGAGTAACCGAATTGATTTTACCAGGGGTTGCTCTAAAAGGACTTGAAGAAGTTTTCCAGTTATTTGGTTCATTGCTGGGATTATCTTTAGAAATTCTTTCAAGAGAACGACCTCCAACATTTCCTCCCCAGGATGGTAGATAAAATAAAGAGTCAATCACAAACCCAAGTGAATCTTTAATCACCACAGCATCACCGTTGTTGTTAAGAGCTGGCAAAGAGACCTTAATTATTCTTGCAGGAATTTGATAATAATTTAAAATTGAAGAATCTGCAGTAATAACAGCAAAAGAATCCGGTTGTAATATAAAATCCTGTGAGGTAATTAAAACAGATGAGGATGCATCAAAAAATCTCCATCGCTTAAGGTTTATTGAATTTGTGCTTTTATTTAATATTTCAACCCACTCAGGTTGAGGCGAAGTTGGAGCGTACATAATTTCATTTATAATAATATCATTAAACTGTGCGCCGGGAGGACTTACTTCAAATCTTCCGATTCTTCTATTATTTGCAGGATTCTCATCGTCATTAAAAAATATCAACGCAATGATTTGATAAGTGCCAACTTGAGGTGAAATCATTGTATGGGTTACTGCTATTGAATCAGAGCTTGCAAGTGAGGAAAACTCTTGTTGAAAGATTAGTTCATTAGTTTGTATCGTCGAGTCAAAATTAACATCATTATAAATTCTTACTAAAAAATTTTGTGCAGCAAGAATTCCGAGATTTTTTATTGTTGCTGTAATATCAACATTATTCCCTAAAACAGGGACTTCGGGATTAAAACGTAAAGAACTTAATTGCAAATCAAAATTTGAAGGGGACACAGAATTTTTGAAGCCAGGCGTTCCATTGGCTACAAAAGAATTTGCCCAGTTTGTTTGAGAAGAATCACGATTCATTAAAATTTTCTCATCAGAGAAAGAGGTTGAGTTATTAGCAGAATAATTATAAGCATCAATAGTGTCATTGTTTGACCGTAATAGCCATACAGGTCGGCTTGTAGTGTTTGCCATTCCGGAAGTTCCAAACGAGTTGTCAGAAATTTTCAATATTAAAGCATTCTGAGGAACTAATCCTGCATATATTCCAGTATTTATGTCATAATCTCCTTCAAAAATAATCGCATATGAATTCGGTTGAAGTACTGTTCCATATCCAGCATCTGAAATCAAATCTGGACTTGAAGTATAATATTTAATCTTCCAACCGGAAAGATTCACAGATTGAGTTGAACTTAAATTATAAATCTCAATAAATTCGTTATTCCCGCTGATTGGATTAAACATTATTTCAGAGATAATTATTGAGCTGTCTGATTGTGCAAAGACTTGAGAAGTGACAAATATTATAATTGCTAATAGTATTATTCTTTTCATAAAACTATAAAAATATTTATTAACGTGATTTTGGTTTTTTCGAGGCAAAAAATTCAAATATTCCGTTAGGTAAAATTCTAAGCATTCTAACCATTATAGTAAGTAAAAATGGAAACTGTATAACTCTTTTATTTTTTTTAATACCTTTTATTATTTTTTCTGCAGCTTTATCAGGCTCCATCAGAAAAGGCATATAAAATTCGTTCTTATCTGTCATTGGTGTTCGAACAAATCCCGGTTTGACTGTAATTACAGAAATATTATTTTTTTTAAGTTCGATTCTTAAACTTTCCAGAAAAATTGTGAGAGCAGCTTTACTTGCACAATAAAATCCGCTTGAAGGAAAGCCACGGCTATCAGCAAGACTTGAAATTCCTGCTATCAGTCCGGATTTCCTTTTTATAAAATCTTCTTTAAGTAAATGAATAAAATTTATTACTCCGAAAAAATTTGTGTCGAATATTTCTTTTGCTTTTTCAATTTCAAACACACTTTCACTAATCCGATAGCTTACACCGGAGTTCAATATTGCAATATCTACTTCTCCTAAATCTTTTTTAATTTGCTGATAAACAGTTTGGACTTCATTAAAATTTCTCACATCGCACTTGTACGAAATTATTCTTGAGTTTCCATCAATTTCATCTATAAGAGAATCCAATAATTCCTTTCGCCTTGCGAGAATTGCAATCTTTGAGCCTTCTTTCGCAAGCTTTTTAACAAGTTCCCGTCCTATTCCTGTTGAAGCACCTGTTAAAAGAACTATTTTATCTGATAAGTTAATATTCATAATCTATAAATTCTTAAATCTGCTATTTAATATTAAGGAAGAGTAAGTTTATTTACTAAAATTTTTTATATCGGTGGTATATTGCAAATCGAAAAAAAATAAAAAAAGGAAAACAAATTGAAAATTTTAGTTTCTAATGATGATGGAATTGATTCAGCCGGAATATATGCACTTGTAAATTCGCTAAAAGAAATAGCAGATGTAACTGTAGTTGCTCCTCACAAGGAGCAAAGTGCAGTTGGTCACGCAATTACAATGCAGACTCCTCTTCGGGTTTTTGAGTACCACAGAGATGGAAAATTTTTCGGTTATGCTATTGACGGAACTCCGGCTGACTGTGTTAAAATTGGCATAAGAAATATAATGAATGAATTTCCAGACTTAATGGTGTCCGGAATAAATCACGGTTCAAATACTGCTGTAAACATAATCTATTCTGGAACTGTATCTGCAGCAAGAGAAGCAGCAATTATGGACGTTCCTTCTATGGCAGTTTCAGTAACCAGTCACTCAGTTAATGATTTTTCTTTTGCAGCAGAAATTGCAAAAAAACTTGCTCTGGAAATAAATAAGCGAGGCATTCCAAAGGGAACAATGCTTAATGTTAACGTGCCTAATTTGCCTAAAAGTGAAATAGCCGGAATTCAAATTACTATGCAGGGAAAATCGAAGTGGGATGATGTTTATGAAAAAAGAGTTGATCCTTATGGCAGAAATTATTACTGGCTGACCGGCAACCTGGTCGAATTGGATGATTCTATTGAATATGATCAGATTGCAATAAAGAATAAATACGTCTCCGTTACACCAGTTCATTTTGATTTAACTGATTATGATATGTATGAAAAGATGAAAAGCTGGAATGTTGATAAACTTCTTTAACCTTCAGGAATTTGATTAATATTTTTATTGTTAGAAAATTTTTAGGTCAACTCTGATTCAGTAATATTTTTATTTTACAATATGTTCGGTTATGATAAAATAAATATTTCTCTTTCCTACCATTGGTTAATCCTGATATTGCTGATTGCCATAGCTTTGATTTTTACGATTTATTCTTACCGATTTACTTTGCCACCAATATCTAATCTTAAAAAATCTTTTTTAATTATTTTAAGATTTATTTCTTTGTTACTACTTATTTCTATTTTTTTCGAACCTATACTATCTCTTCAAAAAAAAATTGAGGTTCAACCGGCTCATTTAATTTTTATTGATAATAGTAAGTCCATTTCATCTGTGGATAAAAAGGATACACTGAATCAAATCATTACAAATCTTTTTAATACAAAGGATTTATTAAAGGAAAATGACATCAGAATATTTAGTTTTGGCTCAGAAGTAAATGAATTAAAAGATTTTAATAATCAGCAAATTAAGTTCGATGAAAAGACCACAAACCTTTCCAGAATTTTCAGGCTGAATGAAATACTTAAAGATGAAAATAAACAGGTTAATGCGGCATCAATAACAATATTAACCGACGGAATTATAAATAATGGGGTTAATCCAACTTATCAGGCAGAAAAACTTGGTTTGCCGGTTTTCATTTTTGCTGTTGGCGATAGCACCAGGAAAAAGGATATTCTCATAAAGAATGTTTTATTTAACGAAAAAGTTTTTCTTAATAATCCATCAACTATATCAGCAACAATAAACAATTTCGGATATTCTGATTCTCGTATTAACGTGTCTTTGTTAGAAGAGAGCAAAATATTGGATAGTCAGATTATTACTCTAAGCTCATCAGGTGTTAATACTGTAAATTTCAATTACCTGCCAACACAAAAAGGCGAGAGAAAACTTCAAATTAAAGTTGATCAACTTGAGGATGAGTCAAATAAGAGTAATAATCTTTATCCTTTTTTTATAAATGTATCAGAAGATAAAACGAGGATTTTATTAATATCAGGTTCCCCAAATCCTGATTTGACATTTATTAAGAAAGCTCTTGAGACTGATGAAAACTATTTGGTTAATTCTCTTACACAAATTGATCCGGAGAGATTTTTAGAGCAAGACATTAAATCTAAACTTGATAGTGCTGATATTCTTTTTCTGATAAACTTTCCTAACAAATATACTTCAGATGATCTGTTAAATCAGATTAAGAATAAAATCCTCAACCGAAAAACTCCGTTCTTTTTAATGCTCAATAATGATGTGGATTTAAACAAATTGAAACAATTGGAGAATGAACTACCTGTCAAGTTAGAAAATACTTCTGATAACTATATAAAAGCTCAGCCTGATATTAATTTTAGCTCAACCGAAAAATTTGATTTAATAAATAATATTGCAGAAGGAGATTGGAATAAACTCCCACCAATTCTCTACCCACCAAATTTGGCATCGGCTAAAGCAGAAAGCAGGGTAGTTAGTTACATTAAAACCGAAACTAACAAAATGAAGCTTCCCTTAATTGTACAAAGAAATCTGGCATCTTCAAGAAGTATTTCTTTTGTTGGAAAAGAATTCTGGCGTTGGAAGCTACAAACATCTGTTGATAACCTTAATCTGTTTGACATTCTGATATTAAATACTGCAAGATGGTTAAGCGCCAATGATGGAAACAGACAGTTTAAAGTTAAAACTCTTAAAAAGTTTTATTCGGCAATGGATGAAGTCGAATTTGTTGCTGAGTTTTACGATGAACTTCTCAACCCAATTAATAATGGTAATATTGAGATAACAATAAAAGGAGGAAAAGAATCTAAATCTCTTCAACTAACAGACTTAGGAAATGGTTTGTATGAAGGAAAGATAGTTTTAAGTAATCCGGGTGATTATTCCTTCTCTGCCAGAGCCAGGCTTAATAATTCAACATTACATTCAGCAAGTGGAAAGTTTAATGTTGGAGATATTGATATAGAATTGATTGATTTAAGAATGAACTATGAATTTCTTTCAGAGCTTGCTAAAAGAACAAACGGTGAGTTGTTTTCACCCACAGATTTTGATTTATACTTAAATAAAATTAAAGACCTTAATAAACGAACCGTCTATGTAAAAACTGTAGAGTCTCAAATCAGATTATGGTCAAATGAAATTCTTCTAATTATTGTTATTATTCTATTTAGTATTGAGTGGTTTATTCGTAAACAATCAAGTCTGATATGACTGAATCTTTAATACACAGAAATCAATTTTGGCAAAGATTGAACGAAAAGGTTAATCTAATCTTTGATTTCTTATTGCCCCGATTATGTTTGTCCTGTAAACAAATTCTCTCCACAAAAGAAATAATATTGTGTGATAAATGCTTTTCTGAACTGGAAACTCCGGAGCCAAATTTTATTAAAGACGAATACGATAAAAAATTTTCTGCAATTAAGCTGATAGATGATTTCAAAGCGGCTTTCTTATTCCAAAAAGATAATCCAATACAACATTTAATTCATTCATTAAAGTATGATAAAAAATTTTTATCAGGAATCTACTTGGGTCAATTGATTACAAGAATATTCTATAAAGAAATAAAAGCCTGGGATGCTGATATAATTATTCCAGTTCCACTTCACAAACTGAAAAAGTTAGACAGAGGATATAATCAGTCCGAATTTATTGCAAAAGGAATTTCAAAGGAATTATTAATTCCATTAAGACCAAAACTGATAAAAAGAATCAGGCACACAGAAACTCAGACTCATTTAAATCATTT
>CALEBT010000005.1 GCA_937942875.1 uncultured Ignavibacterium sp.
GATGACTCATTGAAGAGGAATTTTAGATTCTGAAACGGGTTCGGAATGACGAGTATAATCATGTCATGCTGAACTTGTTTCAGCATCTCTTTTTAAGCATAGTGAATTTTGTTAGGAATATATTTTAGTATTGTTTAGGAATTTTTTAGATCCTGAAACGAGTTCAGGATGACTATTTGACTGTAGATCCTGAAATAAATTCAGGATGACAGTTTGAATTAAATTAAAGTTGACATTAAGATCGATTAAATGTGTATAAATAAAAAAAGCACAGGCATTTAACCTGTGCTTTTTTGTTTTAAACTTAAAGTTTGTATCTAAAAATTCTATTTAATTAATTGCATCTTGCGTGTGATTGTCACGCCATTTCCTCTTAATACTGAAATATAAATTCCACTTGCTAATTTACTTCCATCAAATTGAACCTGGTAAACTCCAGCGGTTTTGTATTCGTCTACGAGTTTTTGTACGAGCTGACCTGTAATATCATAAATCTCCAGTTTTACATTGCCATCCTCAGGTAGTTCATATCTGATTGTAGTCATTGGATTGAATGGATTCGGGAAGTTTTTAACATCATAGACTTGTGGTTTTTGACCAACAAAAACTTTGACTTCCGAGGAATATGAGTAGTTTCCATCAAGGTCAATTTGTTTTAAGCGATAGAAATAATTACCAAACAGGGCGGAGTTATCTACAAATTCATAGAATTTAGGTGAATTAGAATTTCCAGCACCTTTAACAAAACCAATTTTTTGCCATACCGATGGTCTATTTGTTTCCTTGTTCATTTCAGCTCGTTCAATTTCCCAACCATAATTTTGTATTTCTGTAGAAGTTGACCAGGTGAGTTTAACTATATTATTATAATAAATGCAAGCGAAATTTTGAAGAGATACTGGTAAAAGTGAAGAGCTTTGATCACTTGCGGGATTAACACCTTGTGCTGTGCTTGTGAACAAGACTTGATGTGTAAGTGTTTTTGGAGTAGATCCATTAGCAGGGTTTTCTAATGGATATCTCGCCCACATATAATTACCTGATTGATTATTATTCCACATAACAATACCAAGTTTATTCCCTACGCCTGGTGTAAAACCGCCAAGAGAAGTCCAGGGGACTCTCAATCTAACTTCACCACCAGAGCCGGAAAACACAATTTGCGATTCTGTTCCATCATCGCCATCAGTTCTACTTACCCAAGTCCAGTTTCCACCTGATACATTATAAATTTCAAACGCATTTCCATTTGATGCTGGTACACCATAAAAACTCGAATTATTTTCATAAACAACATAGAAATCAGGATTTGGGTTTCCTGCTGCAAAATCCACACCAAGTATTGCTTGAGTAGTACCATTAGAACCATCCGGGTCAGTATCTATTGCTGCGAAATACATATCTGAGGAATAAATTGTATTTCCTCCACTCCAACCCAGATATAAATAATTATTATCCCAGTTTACAAAGAAGTCTATTCCGGAACCATCAGAACCTAATTTACTACCATTACCAAAAGCTTGGATATTGTTAAGAGCATCACTCATAGAAACTGTAAAAAATGCTGATGGTAACTTTTTCGAAGTTGATTCATCAGCGCCTTTGTATGGATAATAACTATCCCGGGTATCGCCATCAATATCTGTAGTGACGCTGGAAATTACAGTACCAATCAAATCGTTATCTCCAATTGAAGAACCTGTAAGATGTAAATCAGTGGAACTGACAAAATTAACTGCTTTGGAGACGGAATTGGCATCTTTACTGGTTGCAGTTTGCCAATCACCTAATGTTGCTTGAGCACTGACATAATATCCGATTTTTGCATTTGTCGTTCCACTTCTATAAAGAACATTATAATCAGATGTTGCTGGGAGAGAAGAAGCATATATGCAATAGCTTGCAAAATCATCTTCTTCTGTAATAATTATATTGTTTCTAATATCAACTGCTGTGGTATATGTGACTATACCGCCAAGTGGAGTTGTACCGGGACCTGTAGTTGAAACATTATTCATAACAATTGTGTTATTATAAACATTAGATGGAGAACCACAACGGATGCCCACTACTTCAGTTGTACCAGTGCCAGGGGTTGCGAAACCGGTTATAAAATTATTATAAATATTCCATGTTCCACCTCCCGATGCTTGTATTCCCCGAATACCGTTCCCTGCACCAGCAGTATTTCCTGTACTTAGTTGAGTAATTTTGTTGTTATATACATTTGTTGTAACTAAACCAGCATTTGCTCCACCAATACCAAAACTTGCATATCCTGAAGCGGGTTGATTTACACTTATTTGATTATTGTACACACTACAAGTTCCTGAATAATTTAATGAAACTGCTCTATGTTTTACCGTAATTGTATTGTTCTTAAATTCTAAACCAGTGGGGCGGCCACCTGGTACTGTACTTCCTGTATAACTAACAAATATTCCTGAACCAGAAGGA
Organism: uncultured Ignavibacterium sp.; assembly: GCA_937942875.1. GTDB lineage: Bacteria > Bacteroidota > Ignavibacteria > Ignavibacteriales > Ignavibacteriaceae > Ignavibacterium. The sequence goes on from CALEBT010000005.1 coordinate 2,458, forward strand.
GTAGAACTGTTAATAACACAATTATCAACAACGATATTGTCTGGAATTCGGTCGTCACCGGGCGCAACAACTCTGATTCTCATAGCAACCGCGCCAAAAGCTGATGTACCAGTAGTTTGATTGACAGTTAGGTTACAGTTTTTAATTGTGAGATTGTTAACATCACCAACAATATGTATTGGTGTATGAGCTGAATGGGCTGTTGATGCAGTAACCAAAGTTAATCTCCTTGTTGAACCACCAGGAGCGTAGCCATCAATGATGATATTATCAGTAGTAACTAAATTCGCCCAGTTATCTGCAGATAATCCAATAACCAGACCTCCAGATGATGCAGAATTATCAGTTGTTTTTGTGAAAGTAATTGTTTTATCAACATCATCATAAGGTTTAAATGTAATCGAATACCCAGCCGTGTTAACTCCAAGATTAGAGTTTTGTGCTTCGGTCAGATCACTTGTGATATAAAATGTGATATTTCCTCCAACACCTGCAGAATTAACTGCATCGCATGCAGCTTTAAGCGTTAAGTAATCCGGGTCAGATCCACCAGGACCTGTTCCAAGACCTCCAATGTAATACGTACCACTCAATTGTGAAAAAGATGTTGTAAAAAAAGAGATGAAGAATAAAAGAGTAAAAAGTTTTTTCATATATACCTCTTATTTTTATTAAATAATTTTATTAAAAAGTTGAAATTTCCTGTTAAACAAGCAAGAAGAAATTTTATAATAATTTGAATATAAACTATATAATAAAAAATAAATTGTCAATAATAAATAATAACAAATTTTTGTAAAATAATTCCAATAATTAAGTTAGAATAAAGATTATATGGACAAACAATCCCGGGATTAGATTCCAAAACAATACTGCCTTTAAAAGGAAGGATTGGTAATACATTTTCTGAAGATTTTAATTAAATGATGTTAACACAATTGCAGCCACTGATTTCAGGAATTATAATCAATCTAATTTTTCTTTTGCAGAGACAAAGCTTGCTTTTTCTTGTTGTTGGGTTTAACAATGTCGAACATTTCAGCTACACAGAGAACCACAGAATAATTTTAAATTGTTAATTGAATATTAAACTCAATCTTACTCGTACTCTTACTCTTACTCTTCAGTTCCGATTGTCAATTTTTAATTGATAATTTCCAGCCACTAAGGCTCAAAGACACTAAGAAAAAATAATATCATCCCTTTGGGATTTTTTTCTCGTGTTTTAATATTTATTCTCTTACTCTTACTCTTAATCTTACTCTTACACTTTAGGGGCTGTCCAAAAAGTACTTTTGTCATCACGAACGAAGTGAAGTGATCTCATTTTTGAATTAAAAGATAAAGATTGCTTCACTCGAAGACTCGTTCGCAATGACTTTTTACCTCTTTTGGGACAGCCCCGCAATAGAAATAAAAAATCAAATCAACCTGATTAGTGAAGATTTATTGCCACTAAGGCTCGAAGACACTAAGAAATTTTTTTAATCACAGATTATTTATTTAATCATAATTGTAAAAAATAATTTCACCCCTTTGGGGTTTTGAATTTTTTTTGTTTCATTTTTTCTACAATAATATCATCCCTTTGGGATTTTTTTTCGTGTTTTAATATTTATTCTCTTACTCTTACTCTTACTCTTACTCTTAATCTTACTCCTGCCATTTAGTTCCGTAGGAACGAAATATTTATAGAAAAGAAACAACAAAATAACATTAAAATCCCAGAGGGATGAAATATTAATAACTTTTGTATAGAAAAAGATTCCTTTTAGATCCTGCTCATCTGTTGTCAATATGAAAATCATCAGACTCGAGCCACATAATAAACAATGCGGCTAAAGCCTCAGATTTATGTTTGTCTTATTAAATCAGTTGGCTGAAGCCAACCGCAATAGAAATAAAAAATCAAATCAATCTGATTAGTGAAGAATTATTGCCACGAAGGCTCAAAGACACTAAGAAAAAATAATCTCATCCCTTAATCTTACTCTTACTCTTACTCTTACCAACACTAAGACACTAAGAGATTTTATTAACGGAAATTATTATAGCAGATTATGCCTATTTCTGATATGCAAATTTTTTATAAAATACAATAAATCCTTTTGAATTTCTAATCTTCAAGATGATATAAAAAAAGCCAGAGGCATTTTACCTCCGGCTTAAATACCAAAAGAAATATTTCTTACTAAACTATTTAACCAGCAGCATTTTCATCGTCTTAACAAAATCTTTCGCTGTCATTCTGTAAATATAAGTTCCGCTTGCTAAATCTGAGCCGTTAAACTCTACAGTGTAACTTCCGGCAGACTGCTGTTCATTTACCAGAGTCCTGATCAGTTCACCTGTAACCGAATAAACATCTATTCTTACATCTGTATCAAAAGGCAGGCTGTAGTTTATCATTGTTACCGGATTGAATGGATTTGGATAATTCTGAGATAGCGAAAATTCAGCTGGCAAACCAATTTCTGCTTGTACTATATCGCTGTATTTGAATGAGCCGTCAATATCAACCATCTTTAAACGATAAGAATATTTACCCGCAGTGAGATTTTTATCTGTAAAACTATATTCTCTTGGTGAATTACTGTTACCCGCAGCGGTTACTTCTCCGATTTTACTCCATTCTCTATTATTTATACTTCTTTCGACTTCAAACATATAACTGTTTATTTCCGTCGCTGTTTTCCACGAAAGAATAACATCTTTTCCCTTAATTAAATGACTGAACGATACAATTTCTACCGGTAAGGCTGATTCAGATTTATCTGCATTAGGATTAACACCAGTGCCTGTATTATTATAAATAAACTGAAAGGTTAAGGTTTTAGGAGTAAAACCATTAGCAGGATTTGAAGTAGGAACACGTGCCCACATATAATTACCTGATGAATTATTATTCCACATTACAATACCGATTTTATTTCCCGTCGCAGGAGTAAAACTGCCAAGCGAAGTCCAGGGAACTCTCAATCTGACTTCACCGCCTGAGCCAGAGAATATAATCTGCGATTCTGTTCCATCATCCCCATCAGTTCGGCTTACAAAATTCCAGTTGCCACCACTAACGTTATATAACTCAAATGCGTTTCCGTTTGTTGCCGGTAAGCCGTAAAAACTTGAGTTATTTTCATAAACAACATAGAAATCAGGATTTGGGTTTCCTGCTGCAAAATCCACACCGAGTATTGCTTGAGTAGTACCATTAGAACCATCCGGGTCAGTATCTATTGCTGCGAAATACATATCTGATGAATAATTTGTATTCCCTCCGGTCCAGCCTAAATAAAGATAAGTGTTATCCCAGTTAGCATAAAAATCAATACCGGAACCATCACTGCCAAGTAAACTTCCATTACCAAATGCTTCAATATTAGATAAACTGCTGCTCATAGAAACTGTATGAAACGCTGAAGGAAGTTTTTTCGTTAATGATTCATCAGCGCCTTTGTATGGATAATAACTATCCCGGGTATCGCCATCAATATCTGTAGTCACGCTGGAAATTACAGTACCAATCAAATCGTTATCTCCAATTGATGAACCTGTAAGATGTAAATCAGTGGAACTGACAAAATTAACTGCTTTGGAGACAGAGTTAGCGTCATTACTGCTTGCAGTTTGCCAATCTGTAAGTGTTGTTTGATCTGCATTATTCCAGAACCCAGTATGATTATTTCCAGTAACAAAATAGATATCATTATAATTTGAGCTAAATGTACCACCTGTTCCAACTCTTCTTATTCCCCAGGTTTTCATAGTTGTTTCGTTAGAAATTATAATATTATTTCTAATATTTAAAGTTCCAGATGGGGATGCTTCTGTAGTAGCTGCCGTTGCAAAAGCAATACCAGCGATTAAAGATGAACCGAAATTTGTCATATCAGTCATTTCAGGAAGCACTATGGTATTATGATAAACATTTGTTGTGGATGTACTGGTATGTCTTATACCATAAATTTTTGAATTTGAGACTGCTGCGGTGATGATAAAATCGGTTATAAAGTTATTATAAACATTGACAATTTTTGGGGAAGCTAGTTGGTTATCTATTGCTATATAACCATTACTGGCTCCAGCAGTATTGTTTAGAAATTTCAGACTTGAGAATTTGTTATTATAAATATTAAATGTACCAGCAGCAGATGTACCTGTGGATAACCAAATTCCAGCGCCAGCTCCACTAGCAAGTTGCATATCAGCACTAATTGTATTTCCGTAAATATTAGCATCATTTACATAATTACACATTATTCCACGGGTACCTCTATGTGAGATGATATTGTTAGATATTGTTACACCTGTCATACCAATTGTTGGTGTTCCTGAATTACTAAGAAAAAGACCTAATCCACCATTACCGCTAAGGCTTGTTAAGGTGTTATTATTTATTGTGTAATTATCAGGAGTAAAATTTGTTCCATCGTATCTATTTGTAAACTGTATTCCTGATGTTGAACTGGCACTAGAACTTCTATTAATTATTATACAATTTTTTATAGTTATATAATCATTATTTCCAAAAACTCTAATTACAGATTTTTGATTTGAAGTTGTTGCACCTAATATAGTTAAATCTTTAGAACTTCCTCCAACACTATTTGAACCATCTATGGTTACATAGTGTGTAGGAACTAAAGAAGTTGTGTTTGAATAATCACTGGTTCCAATTACCCAGTGACCGTCAATACCAGAAGCTCTTATAGCTGTACTTGTAAATGATAATGTACAAACAACCCCGGTATAAGGTTTAAAAGTAATTGTGTTAGATGAACTAGTTCCAGTAACACCTAAATAAACATCAGTATTCTCTGTATAAGTTTTAGACTCGGTAAAATACATAATTACAGCTCCATTAACTCCATTAGCAGTTAATGTAGAACAAGCTGCATATAATGTTGTAAATTCGGGATCTCCACCTCCTGGTTTAGTTCCCGGATCTCCAATATAATACGTACCACTCATTGGTTGAGAATAGATAAAGTAATTATTAAAAAATAAACAAATAAGTAAAATTATTTTTTTCATTTTTAC
>CALEBT010000006.1 GCA_937942875.1 uncultured Ignavibacterium sp.
AGAACTTGGAAAAGAAAAAGGAATGATTGGCGAAATATTCTTCAAAGCTCAGAATAAAATTCAAGACCCGGCTAAACTTTATAAACTCATTCAACTTATTGATGATGAAAACTGGGTAATACTCGGTGCTGATGTTAAAGGTGATATTTATGAAGGTTTACTTGAGAAGAATGCCGAAGATACAAAATCTGGTGCGGGACAGTATTTTACTCCACGTGCATTGATAAAAGCAATGGTAGAATGTATAAGACCGGAACCAAAGAAAACAATTGCAGATCCGGCTTGTGGTACAGGAGGATTCTTCCTTTCAGCTTACGATTATATTTCATCTAATTACAAATTAGATAAAAGCGAAAAAGAATTTCTTAAATTCAACACTTTCAGAGGTTGGGAGATTGTTCCGAACACTGCACGATTGTGTTTGATGAATTTATATCTGCACGGAATTGGAGACTTGAACAGTGAACCGCCAATTGAAAGAGCTGATAGTCTGCTTTCAGCACCATCGGAAAAATTTGATTATGTTTTAACAAATCCGCCATTCGGAAAGAAGAGCAGTTTTACAATTACTAATGAAGATGGAACTCAAAGCAAAGAAGCGCTTACCTATGAGAGACAGGATTTCTGGACTACGACATCAAACAAGCAATTGAATTTTGTTCAGCATGTCCGCTCAATGCTTAAAGCTGATGGAAAAGCTGCAGTGGTTGTTCCGGATAATGTTTTATTTGAAGGCGGAGCAGGTGAAACAGTAAGAAAAAGATTATTGGAAACAACGGATCTTCATACAATACTTAGACTGCCTACAGGAATTTTTTATGCTCAAGGTGTAAAGGCAAATGTAATTTTCTTTGATAATAAGCCTGCTGCAAAAACTCCGTGGACAAAAGAAGTCTGGATTTACGATCTTCGTACTAATATGCATTATACACTCAAAACTCAGCAGATGAAGTTTGAGGATTTGAAAGACTTTGTTGAATGCTACAATCCTCAAAACAGATTCAAAAGAAAAGAGTCCGCCTCGGGCGGAGAACGCTTTAAGAAATTTACTTATGATGAAATTATTTCAAGAGACAAAACCAATCTCGATATATTCTGGCTCAAAGATGAGGCACTTGGTGATTTGGACAACTTACCTGAGCCGGATGTTATCGCAAATGAAATTATTGAAAATATTGAAGCCGGGCTTGCAAGCTTTAAGGAAATAGTTGAAGGACTGAATAGGATTGGACAGGATTAAATTAGATGTATGATTTTTTATAGTAACCGAGATAATTTGGATTGCAGATTTGAACAGAGCGGGTTACAGTCTATCAATTCAATATATTGAACTACAATTGATTAATTTTTCTTAATATTCCAGTCATATCTTTAGTTGACTTAAAATGAAGAAATTCCCTTTGTTATCTGAGCTTTAGCCCAAATAAAACAAATCTGGTCTGCCAGATAAAGATAAACTAAAGGCGGTTTTAGTCATCCTTCGACGGGCTCAGGATGACATTATAACTCTGTTTCAATGAGTGGAATTGCCATCAAGGTGTGACTCTAAATATTTCACCACTTTCAGAAAATGAAAAATTACATCTGAACAGAAAAGTCCAAAAGAGACGAAATATCTTTAACAAGTGGAAACCGAACACATATCAAAGTCCCAGAGGGACAATTTATCATTTTGTAATGTCTGTTTGAAAATAATAATATCATCCCTTCGGGATTTTATAGATTTGGCTAGTGATTGTTTTATAAAAATGTCATCCCTTTGGGATTCAGTCACTAATACAAAATGGTTTGCCAAAATAAAATAAAAGTCATCCTTCGATAAAATCAGGATGACCTACTGTAATAAAAAAACCCGCAGTGGAAATTTTACAGGTTTTGAATTAGAGATAAAATATTTTCTTACTTAATGATTTTCTTTTCTCTTAAAATTGTTTCAACGGTGATTGAACCAATTTCCTGCAAATCATATTTAACACGGATGTGAGGTTTGTTAATCTTTATATATCTGCTTAGGTCAATTGTAGAAAAAATGAAACAAAAAAATTCAAAACCACAAAGTGATGAAATTATTGTAAAATGTGAAATTGGTGGCAGTGAATATGTGATGTTAATGTGATTTTTTATTTCTATTGCAGATGGCTTCAGCCTGGCGATTGAATACTCATTCAACAAAATCAAATGAATTTAAAGTAATAAGGCAGTTTAATTCTGTTTAAGGACTTCTCTTTCAGACTTTTAATTACATACCTGATTTCAAAAAATAAAACTGCAATAAAAAGAAAAACTCCAATCAGATACGGCAGTAATAATGCACTAAAAAATATTAAAAACAGAAAATTCAATTGAAAATTTATGACTATTCGGGATAAGGAAAGCAATTCCTGATTATTATTTTTTCCAAAAAGCCAAACGAAAACGGCTATTGTAGGAATTGGAATAAATGCAGAAATGAGAATTATCTTCTTCATATCGGAGGGTATTTTAATATAATTTCTTTCAATGTCTCAATCCATAGAGGATGATCATTTAAGCTTTCAACTAAATCAAGAACTTCTCCTCCATTCTTAATAAATATTTTCTGATATTCGTGTCCAATTTCTACGATAGTTTCAAGACAATCAGCAACGAAAGCCGGAGAAAATACTAAAACTTTTTTTGCACCGTTTTTAGCCAGATTTATCAGCATATCATCAGAAAAAGGCTCAAGCCAATCTTTATCCAAACGGGATTGAAAACTAACAGAGTATTTATTTTCAGGAATTCCGATTCTTTTTACAATTAACCTTGTGGTTTGATAACAACTTGCTTTGTAGCATAATCTAAATTCATCTTTGAAAATCTTTTCACATTCACAGTTTATACAAGAGCGACCATCGGTATGTGATTTATCTACCTGTCTGTTTGGAAGTCCGTGATAACTGAATAAAATATGATCATAACTATTCAGATTATACTTTTTTGAAATTTCTGCAATTGTTTCAATATACTTTTCATTATCAAAGAATTCATTTATAAAAATTATTTCGGGAATTATCCACCAGGTTTTGATAATATTCATTATCTTTTGATAAACAGAGCCGCTTGTAGCTGATGCATATTGCGGGAACAAAGGAAGAATTAATAATCGTTTATAATTTTTTTTTCTGATTTCTTCTAATACATTATCAAGTGAAGGATTCTGATATCTCATAGCCAAATAAACATCGAATTGATTTCCGAGTGAACTTTGTAATTTATTTTTTAATGACTCACTATGTATCATTATTTGAGAGCCGTTATCGGTCCATAGCATTTCATAAAGCATTGCTGACTTTGGAGCACGAAAAGGAACAATAATAAAATTCACAAGAAAAAATCTTAAAAGCCAAGGGATATCAATAACTCTGTTATCATTCAAAAATTCAAAAAGATATTTTCTGACATCACTAACTTTCGGACTTTCTGGTGTTCCAAGATTTACTAAAAGCACTGCAGATTTATTCATTGTTTTTATATTATTTTTACGTTAAAGATGGGCAAAAATAATCACTTTCAGGATTATCAAATGAAATTATTTTCAGTTGTTTTTATTGCATTGCTTTTTTTAACTGGATGTAAAGAACATTATGAGATAGACTGCCTTTGCACTCAGGAATTCAGAATGATTACTGTTGAAATAACAGATTCATTAAACAGACCTCTGACTGACCTTCAAACAAGAACTATAGATATGTTTGGCAAGACCATTATCCCTTTGTCCAAAAAGTTAGATTATAAACCAAATCTTTATGTTATTGCTGATGATTCGAATTTGAATTCTCTGACAACCTTACCAACTACTTTTGTTTTTATTGTGACTGACTCGGTTAAATCCAATAGTTATACGTATGTATTAAATACTGATGATTGCAAATGTCATATAAACCAAATTGATGGTCCGAATAAAATAATTTTTCAGTAAAAATCGGAGTGATTATGCAGGAAAAATTTATAGTCAGTATTGATATGGGCGGCACAAAAATTCTTGCTTCGGTTATTAATTCTACAAAGGGTATCATTTCAAGAGAAAAAATTTCTACAGAACTTGATAAATCACCAAATGATTATATAAAGGATATTGCATTTGTTTCTGAGAAGGTTATTAAAAAAGCTGGATTGAAGAATAATCAGATAGCTTCAATTTGTCTTGGAATCCCTGGCTCAGTTAATCCTTACACGGGAGTAATAGGAATAGCTCCAAATCTTGGTATTAAAAATTTTAATATTAAAGTAAATCTTGAAAAGCTGATAAAGAATAAAATTTTAATCGAGAATGATGTAAATCTTGCTGCTTTGGGAATAAAAGAATTTGGAGTTGGAAAGAATTCTAAAAATATGCTGGTTGTGGCAATTGGCACAGGAATCGGGGGAGGAATTATCATTGATGGTAAAATTTATCGCGGTTCAAACTTCATTGCCGGCGAAATTGGTCATATGGTTATTGGTGAAAAAGGTCCTCTGTGTGGTTGTGGAAATAAAGGTTGTTTCGAAGCAATTGCAAGCAGAACAGCAATTGTACGAAATATAATTAACGATATAAAAAAACTTAAAAAGAAATCACTTCTTGAAAAACAAATTAAAGCAGGGGAAAGAATAAAAAGCAAACTTTTATTAAGTGCTTATGAAAATAATGATAAAGTAGTAGTAAAAAGAGTAAATGAGTCTGCTGATGTAGTTGGTAAAACGCTTGGGAGCATTAACAATCTTATGAATTTTGATATGATAGTTCTTGCCGGTGGTTTAATGGAAGCTGTTGGAAAATATTATCTTCCAATAGTAAAATCGTCTTTCAAAAAAACATCATTGAATGAATCTGTTAAAAAAACAAAGATAGTTTTGTCAAAGTTAGCTGATGATGCTGCAATATATGGAGGGATCAGTTTAACAAGAGAGTTTCTGGGAATTTCGGTCTAACTAAATTGCTGTAAAATTTCATTAACCTTTTGATTCTTCTCTTCCCATTTCTCAAAAAGAATCTGTAATTCCTTCTCTAATTCTTTAAGCCGAACAGATATGTTTTTAATCTCAGTCCCGTTTGAATAAAGAGATTGGTCATTAAGTTTTTCTAACAAGGACTTTTGCTCCTCTTCCAAATCCGCAATCTTATTTTCTAATATCTCAATTTCTTTATTGAGCGACTTTGTTGCCTGATATTTTTTGTTTCTTAATTCAGCTTCAAATCTTTTTTGTTCTTTGCGGGAGACAGGAATTTCTGATTTTGCTGATTTGATGTTTGAAGTATCATCTTCAACAAATTCAGATGAATGCTTTTCAAGATAATAATCAATATTCCCGTTATAAATTTTGATTGTTTTATTACGAACATCAACAATTTTATTAGCAACCGGTCTTAAAAAATCCACATCGTGCGACACAATAACTAAAGTTCCGGGAAAATCAATCAAAGCTTTCTGAAGAATAAGTTTGGAGTCAATATCGAGGTGGTTTGTTGGTTCATCAAGAACAATCAGATTTGCTTTGGTAAGGAGAATTTTACACAAAGCCACACGACTTTTTTCACCACCGGAAAGTACACCAACTTTTTTGAAAACATCATCGCCTGAGAATAAAAAAGAACCTAAAAGTGTTCTTAATTCACCAAGAGATTTTTCTTCGTTTATTCCGGATACTGAATCTATAATATCAAGTTCAGGATCGAGGCTGTCTGCAACGTCCTGTGCATAATAAGAAATGAAAGTATTGTGTCCGATAATTCTTTCACCAGATTCGAAGTCAAGCACACCGGAAATTATTTTTGCCAGAGTTGTTTTACCTGCACCATTTGGTCCGACAAATGCAATTTTATCTCCTCTTTCGATCAATAAATCAATTTTATCCAAAACAAGTTTATCGCCAAAACTTTTAGATATATTTTTTAATTCAATTGGAAATCTGCCGCTTTGAACAGGAGAGGGAAATTTGATAGAAATGTTATCTTTAGATTCAGGTATTTCAACCAATTCCATTTTCTCTAATTGTTTTATTCTGCTTTGAACTTGTCTTGCTTTTGTCGCTTTGTATCTGAATCTTTCAATAAATCTTTGAGTTTCCTGAATCTTTTTTTGTTGAATTTCAAACTGATGGAAAAGTTGAGCATCTCTTTCAGCTTTGTACTTCAGGTAAGCTTCATAATCTCCTTTGAATGAATAAACTTTTCCTAAGAATATCTCTAACGTTTTGTTGGTAACCTGATTAACAAAGTTTTTATCGTGAGATACTACTACAAGTGCTCCCTGATAAGCCTTTAAAAAGTTTATTAACCAGTTTAGCGAATCAAGATCGAGATGATTTGTTGGTTCGTCGAGTAACAAAATATCATTTTGAGCTATCAGTATTTTTGCCAGTTTAATTCTCATCTGCCATCCGCCCGAAAAAATATCGGTCGGCTTATCAAAATCCTCCTCTGAAAAACCTAATCCCAAAAGAATCTTTTCCACTTTTGATGAAGCACTGTAAGAGTCCATATCAAATAGTTTATGATGTATTTCGCCTAATTGATTAATCAAATCATTTCTTGTCTGTTCATCTAATCCTTTCTCTTCGAGTTTTTTATTTATTTCTTTTTCTTTATTCTGAAGTTCAACAATATCAGTTAGAGCTGAGATAGCTTCTTCGAGAAGAGTTTTATTATAATGATAAATCAGTTCCTGCGGAAGATAACCAATAGAAATATTTTTTTGCTTTTGTACAATTCCTTCTTCAGGTAAAAGTTCGCCTAAGATGATTTTTAATAATGAGGATTTACCGGTTCCATTTGCACCGACTAATGAAATTCTGTCGCCTGAAGATATTTTATAACTAACTTCGTTAAAAAGGTACTTACCATTAAACTGCAGAGAGATATTAATCAGGTCAATCATTTAACTTATTTTCTGATTACTGCAACTTTTCCAATCTCAATATTATTTGCATCTTTATCTGAAGCAATGATGAGGTAAATTCCGCTGCTTACTAAGTTTTGGTCATCATCCTTACCATCCCAGTAAGCAACTCTTCCTCCAGGTGTTTCGAGTTTTCTTACAAGATTGCCAGAAGCCGAAAGAATCTTTATTTCACTGTCTCGAACAAGACCATCAATAGTTATTAATTGTGCTCCGTCCTGAATAACAAAGGGATTGGGATAAATAAATAATCCATCAAATTTATCTTTTGGTTTGATTGCAGGTGTTTCAAAAACATTCAATCCAAGGAAAGTTCCGACGTAAACTCTTCCTGTTTTTTCGTCAATTGTCAGACTTTCAATTCTATCATCAAGTAAAGGAGAATTTTTTGAATTTAATGTTGCAAGAACTCGCGAACCATCTGAGTTAACTAATAATAATCCCTCAGCAGTGGCAATCCATTTTTGATTTAAAGGATCGACTGCAATTGCCTTAACACTTTGCTGTCTCAAAGAAAAAACTGAGGTTATCCTGAGTTGTGGATTAGCTAAATTTACTATAGTTGATGTATTGGAAATAATGTTAACACCTCTGCTACTGCCAACCCAGATATCTCCTCGTTTATCAACTTTAATATCAGAAATATCAGTACTGTTTAATCCAGTACTTTCAGTGATTAAACCGCTTTTATCATCAGCCGTGTTGTTAAAAGTCTTATTTTCATTGAAGTAAAAAAGACCTTTCAGACTCTGAGCATCAAGTGAGACATACCACTTTGTATCATATTGATCAATAACAAGATTTTGTAATTTGTTAATTATTCGCCCCTGACCAGCCGGAACTTTAAATAGATACCAACTGCTATCGGGCGTTAACAATGCGAGAGGATTTCCATCTCCTGCCCAGTGATTTAATATCCATAGATTATTTTTAGAATCATTCGCTAATCCCGTTATTACTAAAAAATTAGTATCAATCGGAATTCCTACCATAGGAGTATTAGCAACATCAAAACGTGTAATTACAGAGTTATTAATTCTTGCAAATCCGGAGCCCCAGCTGCCTGTATAAGTTCTTCCATCATTTCCTGAATAGACAGAATAATAATCATCTGTAAGAAGAACTGGCGTGTTCAGTCGGTTGAAATTGTTCCAGATTTTACCATCGAATTTCATAATACCTTTCCCGGTTCCATCTTTTCCTGTCGCAACCCATAAATTCCCATTATTATCCACAGACATATTAGCAAATTGATTGGCGTTAGGTCCGTTTGGTAATAACAATGAGTTATCTTTTAGCAGTAATATACCTTTGTTACTTGAAGCAGCAACATCATAATTTGGACTAAAAGAAATTTTTTTTAATTCTATTTCTGATGAGTAAAGATTAGTTAAGTTGTTTTCGCTAAACTGATAAATTTTATTTGAAGATAGAATAAAAAGTTTATTCTGAACAACTTCAATATCATTGACAGAGATGTTTGTAAATTCATTCAGAAATCTTTCCCAGCTTTGCGTTGAAGGTAAATATCTGTATAAACCTCTGTTTGTTGCAATAATTATTTCATTATTAAAAAAAGCAAGATCAAATACTCTTGTTACGCCTATAGCATTGTTTGTAAATACATCCCAGGATTCCGGAGCTGAAAGATTAGTTGCGTTTTGCTTTTGTATTGCTATGCCATCATCAGTTATTGCATAGACTTTGCTGAAATAAAATACCTTATTAACTTTTTGATTAGATGGAAGTGTACCAAGTTTAAAGTAAGAATCATAAAAGAAAAAGTTGGTTGAATTTATTAAGGATATTCCATAATCAGTTGCGACAAAAATGGTATCACCTTTTACAAAAAAATAGTTTATACCTTTATTGGTTTTATCTGAATTGTAAATATCACTGATATAAGAAAATTTTTTCGTTGAGGGGTTTAAAACATCAATCGTACCCGATTTGCTGCCGAACCATATTTTACCGCCAAGATCAATTGTGACAGCATTTAAATCAGTTCCTAATAAACCTTCAGCCTTTGCAAAAGTATTATAATTACTCTCTGAAAGATTATATTCAAAAGCACCACCACTTGAAGCAGACCAAATTCTATTGTTGCCGAAAATAAAATCCCGAATATCTTTTAAGTCCGAATAATTTTGCCAATTTGATGCACTCTGAGCATTTACCATTAAAGTAAGTATAAGAAGAGAAAAGATTATTTTTTTCATATATATACCTGAAAGCTTCTTTGAATTTTAAATTGTAAATGGTAAAAAAGAAGCGATAAGTTCATCCCTGAAGCTGGTTGAAAAGATTTGACATTTCGATAGCGGTTAGTGCAGCATCCCAGCCTTTATTACCAGCTTTTGACCCTGCTCTTTCTATTGCTTGTTCAATTGAATTGGTGGTTAAAATACCAAATGTTACCGGTATGCTGTGTTTAAGTGAAACCTGAAGAATTCCGTTACTTGCAGCAGAAGCAACATATTCAAAATGAGGAGTCGCGCCTCTTATAATAACTCCAATACAAATGATTGCAGAATATTTTTTTGAATCGGCAAGTCTATCTGCGGTTACAGGAATTTCAAAAGCACCGGGAACTTTTATAATATCAATATTCTCAGAAGTTACTCCGTGTTTTGAAAGACATTCAATTGCACCCTTTAGAAGATTTTCTCCTATTGATTCATTAAATCTGCTTAAAACAATAGCAAACTTTTGATCGTTTGTAAAATATTTCCCTTCGATTAGTTTCATTTTCAAGCCCGGTTTCTCATTAAATAGTTTCTCATTACATCAACTTTAACACCCGAAATATAGTACTTTCCAAGATTAGAAACATCATTCCTGTCCCCACCGTGAAAATCTGAGCCACCGCTTTCAAGTAAAAAGTATTCGTTTGCGATTCCCCTGAAATAATCTGTTTTATGATTTATATGAGAAGGATGAACAACTTCAATTCCATCAATTCCAGATTCTATTAAAATTTTAATAATATCTTCGTGCATATTATTTGGATGAGCAATAAAAGATAATCCACCCGCATCACTTATTATTTTGCAAGCACTTTGTGGAGAAAGATGAACTTTTCTTTCGTAAGCAATACAACCATTACCGATATATTTATTGAATGCTTCATAAAAATTAGACACTATATTTTTATTTACCATAGCTTTAGCAATATGCGGCCTTCCAATACTTGAGTTCCCGGCAACTTCAAGTACATCATCAATTGTAATTGAATGTCCAATCGAATTTAATTTATTTATTATTCTGATAGCTCTTTTATAACGCTCTGCCCGAAAGAAATTAAGATACTCTTCTAATTCTTTTGAATTTATATCAAAGAAATATGCAAGTATATGAATTTCATAATCTAAAAAATCAGAGCTGATTTCAAGTCCGGGAATAACCTCGATGCCATAGAATTTTCCAATCTCAATTGCTTCTTCTATCGCTGAAATAGTATCGTGGTCAGTAATACTTATAATATCCAATTCCACAGACTTTGCTAGTTTAATAAGTTCCTCGACACTGTAATGGCCATCGGATCTGTTTGTATGCATATGCAGATCAGCTTTTCTCATCTTCTATTTTCCATACAGATTTTGGAAATGCTCATAATTAAGAATTCTGATTTTTGATCCTTCCATTTCAATCATACCTTTTTTAGCAAAAGTGTGAAGAGTTCGTGAAATAGTTTCTCTTGAGGTGCCAGCCATATTTGCAAGTTCTTGCTGATAAGGAATATTATCTATTTCAACAACACCTTGTCTTATTTTACCTACATCATCGGCTATCTGAAGAAGTACTGTTGCAACTTTACCTTCTGCATCTTTCAGTGAAAGAGCTTTGATTTTATTAGTTGCATTTCTCAATCTAACAGATAATTCCTTCAAAAGACTGATAGACACTTCGGGATGAGAATTCAGTAAATCCAGGAATTCATTTCTTTGCAGAATAAATAGCTTTGAATCTTCCATAGCACTTACAGTAGCGGAGCGTCCCATTCCATCTAATATTGCCATCTCACCAAAAAAATCTCCCGGTCCGAGTAATGAAATAATTATTTCTTTATCTTCATCACTTCTTAAAACCTTGACCTTTCCCTCAACTATAAAAAACATCGAGTTACCAGAATCTTCTTCTGATAAAATAATGTTGTTTTTGTTATATGATTTTATATATCCTGATTCGTAAATTTTTTCTAGGGTGCTGTCATTCAGCTCTGAGAATATTGGAATATTCCTTAAAAAATTTGTAGAGCTCATTTTATCCTCAATCGAATTATTTTGCCTTTAAAGTTAGTTTTTAGCAATTAGAAAATCAAATATGAATTTCATCTAAAATCAGATTTAATGGAATCCATTTGTTAATTAAAGCTGGATTCTTTTTGAAAAAAAACTGATTTTTATTAATGTTTTTGATATTTTGCAATAAAATTTTCTTCTTTTCAAGACAGAAGCTGTTTGATAACAATTTCAAATCAGGATTATCGTGGATAAAAAAAATAACAATTTCGCTCAGTTATATCAGCGAGAAAGAAATAAGGTTAATAAAAAACTTGCCGAGGTTCTAAAAAACCGTAAACCGGAATCTTTGTATAAACCTTCCGATTATATCCTAAGTAACAGTGGTAAAAGATTACGACCAATACTTGTTCTTTTCTCTGCAAAAGCTGTTAATGGTAATATGAATTCTGTATTTAATGCTGCTCTCGCTGTAGAGATGCTACATAATTTTACTCTGATTCACGATGATATAATGGATAACGCTGACCTTAGAAGGGGGAAGAAAACCTTACACAAACTTTATGATTTAAACACTGCAATTCTTGCCGGAGATAGTTTACTATCAATTGCTTATGAATATTTACTCAAAGATTGTAGAGTTAACCCCAGAGAAGCAGTAGCAGCATTTACAGAAGGATTAATCGAAGTTTGTGAGGGACAAAGCCTTGATACTGAATTCGAAAAAAGAAAAGATGTTAGTCTCAACGAGTATCTTATTATGATTGAGAAGAAAACTGCTGCATTAGCAAAAATGTGTTGTAAACTTGGAGCAATATTATCTGATGCAAAAAGTTCAGACATCAAAGCATTATCTGATTATGGATTAAACCTCGGAATTGCTTTTCAAATTCAGGATGATTTGTTAGACATAATGGGAGAGGAAAAAGACTTCGGAAAGACAGTTGGTGGAGATTTGGTGGCTGGCAAAAAAACTTTCTTGTTTATTAAAGCTTTCGAAAAAGCAAAAGGAAAGCACAGAAATGAATTATTAAAAATGATAAAGAATAAAGGTATAAATCCTGATAAAGTTGATTACTTCAAGCAAATGTTTATTGAACTGGGTGTGATTGAAGACGCCAGAAAAGAAATAAAAGGGTACACTGAAAAAGCATTAAAATCAATTAATAGACTTTCTAACAAAAGAGAAATTACTTTTTTTCATTGGCTCGCAGATTCTCTTATTGAAAGAAATAAATGATGATAGAAAAAAAAGTTAAAATTGTAAACAAAGCCGGGCTTCACACCAGACCTGCTGCCAATATCGTTAAAATGGCTGCAAAATATAAATGTGATTTTTTTATCGATCGTGACGGAATGGAAATAAATGGGAAAAGTATTATTGGAGTGATGACACTTGCTGCTGAAATGGGCTCAGAACTGATTCTAAGGTTTGATGGTTCAGATGAAAATGCCGCTGCTGAAGAAATTGTATCATATTTTGAAAGGGGATTTGACGAACAATGAAATCTTTTAAGGAAATTATTTCTAAAGCTAACAATAAAATTGCGGGAATTGCCGCTGCTCCGGGAATTATAATCGGGAAATCTTATCTTTTCACAAAAGAGAAGATTGAAATCTCAAAAAGCCCTATAAATGATATTGATGAAGCTCTGAAAAATTTTGAAGAAGCCCTTGCTCTTTCAAAAAAGGAATTAAATAAAATTTTCAATATCGCCAGAGAAAAAATGGATGAAATGAGAGCAGCAATTTTTGAAGCACATTTAATGATTCTTGATGATGAAATTTTATTGAAGTCTATTCGAAAAAGAATTGCTGAGGAAAAAGTTCAACCTGAATATATTGTCGCAACAGAAATATCAAAATATCAGCAAATAATGGTTCAGTCTTCAGAATATTATATGAAAGAACGAGCACAGGATATTGAAGATATTAAGAACAGGATTATTCGAAACCTTCAGAAAAAAAGATGGCAGTCCAAAATTGAAAAAGACGTTATCGTAATCAGTGAATCTTTAACTCCTGCTGATACATTACTTTTTACAAAAAGCGAAACTAAGGGTTTTGTAACTGATCACGGTGGATTAACTTCTCACGCAGCAATAATATCAAGATCTTTTAACATTCCTGCTGTTGTTGGGACACATAATGCTACTCAAATTATCAAAGACGGAGAATTAGTAATTGTTGATGGCTTTCACGGATATGTTTTCTATAATCCAACTGAAGAACAAATAAAATTCTATTCTGAAAAACAAAAGAAACTATTAGAACTTCAGAAAGGATTGGAGGAATATAAAGATAAAGATGCGATTACTACCGATGGAAAGAAAATAAATGTTGAAGCAAATGTAGATGTAACTGGTGAAATTGACTTGGTAATTTCAGCAGGAGCAAACGGAATTGGTCTTTATCGTTCAGAGCAATTATTGGATGAGATTGGAGGTTTTCCCAGCGAAGACGAACAAACCATAATCTATTCAAAACTTGCTTCAAGAGTTTATCCTTTAATTTGCACAATAAGAGCTTTTGATGTTGGTGGGGATAAATTTAAGTTTCAGGATTACAAAGAGCCTAATCCATTCTTGGGTTTAAGAGGTATAAGATTTTTGCTCGATAATCAAAATCTTTTCAAACAACAGATCAGGGCGGTTTTAAGAGCAAGCGTTCATAAGAACATTAAATTTATGATTCCGATGGTTTCGACTTTGGATGAATTGTGGAAAACAAAAAAAATAATTGACGACTGCAAAAAAGATCTTAGAAAAGATAAGATTCATTTTGATTCAAAAATGAAAATAGGAATAATGGTTGAAGTTCCGTCAACTGCAGTAATGTCTAAAGATTTTGCAAGCGAAGTTGATTTTTTCAGCATTGGCACGAATGACTTGATTCAATACCTAATGGCTGTTGACAGAGGGAATGATTTAGTTGCAGATTTATATCAGGAGTTCAGCCCGGTTGTTTTAAGAACCATTCATCATATTGTGCAGGGAGCAAAAGAATTTGATACTCCTGTTAGTCTTTGCGGCGAAATGGCTGCCGATACTCTCGCAATTCCACTTCTTGTTGGATTGGGACTTGATTCCATAAGTATGTCTCCCGCAACAATACTTTATGCAAAAAGAATTATCAATTCATTCTCATACAAAAAAGCAAAAGCAATGGCAGAAGAGTGCCTACAAATGAAAACTGAAAAAGAAATTCAGCAAAGAATTCTGAAATTCTTTGAAGAAAATAATATTTCCAGAACAAGAAACATCATCTGATAAATTATGTTGTCAATCAAAGATTTCGTGTCAAAATACGACCCTCAAAATCAATTTGAGGTACTAAAAAATTCTTACAAGCAAATTGAATTTGCAATTTCTAATTCTTATCCAAAATTTGATTTTAACATTGATGAAATAAACTGCATAGTAATTAGTGGACTTGGTGGCTCTGCCATAGCCGGAGATTTAATCAAAAATTTTCTTAAAGATGAATTGAAAATTCCGGTTTTGGTTAATCGGAATTATAATCTCCCAAAATTTGCAGATGAGAAAACACTAATTATTTGCTCTTCTTATTCCGGAAATACTGAAGAGACTATATCTGTTTTTAATGAAGCACTTAAAAGAAATTGTAAAATAATTTGTATTTCTACAGGTGGTGAATTAGAAAAAATTACAGCTTTTAATAATATCCCAATCATAAGCCTGCAAAAAGGTTTTCAACCGAGATTTGCTTTAGGACTTAGCTTCACAACTTTACTGATTCTTTTTTCTAAATTAAACCTAATTCCAAATCAGGATGAAGTTATAGCTCAGATAATTTCTTTATGGAAAAAACGTGCATCAGAGTTTTCCTCTGAAGGAAGCTTTCCTTTAGAGATTGCTAAAAATCTCATCGGCTTTATTCCAATTATTTATTCAGTAAGTGATTTTAATAACTCTGTCGGAATGAGATTCAAAGCCCAGTTAAATGAGAACTCAAAACTTCACGCTTTTCATAATGAACTTCCAGAGATGAATCATAATGAAATAATTGGTTGGGAAAGTCACAAACAGAAAAATATTCACGCAAAAGTAATATTTCTTTATGACGAAGAAATTCATCCACAGATCAAAAAACGCTTTGAAATCATAGCCCCGATGATCAAATCATCAGATGTCGAAATTATTACACTGAAAAGTTCTGAGGAAAATTTTAAAATGAGAATAATGGATTTAATCTATTTGACAGATTGGGTAAGTTATTACCTTGCAGTTTTAAGACAATTTGATCCAAGCGAAATAGATTTCATTCATATTCTCAAAAATAAATTATCAGAATCTTAGTGAATTATAAATTCAGCTTCATTAAATTTTATTTTGTATTTCTCTTTGTTTCATTTACCTCAGTAACCTATAGCCAATACTATTTCTTTGGAAGAAACAAAGTGCAGTATGAAAATTTCGATTGGAAAATTATTCGCACCAATCACTTTAATATTTATTATTACGGAGACGTTGAAAAAATTGCAGAAATCGGTGCTGCTTATGCTGAAGATGCTTATGAAGAACTGAAGATAAGATTAAATCACGTTGTCACAAGAAAAATTCCTTTGGTTTTCTATAATACTTCTCTTCATTTTCAACAAACGAATATAACTCCCGGACTAATACCTGAAGGTGTTGGCGGATTTTTTGAATTTTTAAAGGGCAGAGTTGTTCTTCCTTCAAATGGCTCTTTAAATGAATTCAAACACGTAATCAGACACGAACTTGTTCACGTATTTATGACGAATAAAATTTACCGAGTTCTCAAAGACCATCGTCTTCCGACTGATGTTATGCCGCCTCTTTGGTTTGTTGAAGGATTAGCTGAGTATCTTTCAACAGAAGTTGATGCCCAGGCTGAAATGGTTATGAGAGATGCTGTAATAAATAATTACTTTACCGGACTAAAGGATTTTCCAAAAATTTATGGCACTTACATAATGTATAAAGCTGGTCAGAACTTTTTAGAGTTTCTCGATAAAAAATACGGTGCTGATAAAATTCCAATGTTACTTGAAAATTTCTGGATGTTCACAAAGTTTGATGATGTTTTAGAACATACTCTCGGACAATCAATCGATCAAATAGATATAGAATGGCAATATGAACTTAAAAAGAAATATTATCCGCTCCTTGCTGATAAAAAGCCACAGGAAGTCGGCTCAAAAAAAATAACGAATTCTGGTTTTAACTTTTCACCGGTTCATTATCAGAAGGGAGATAGCAGTTTCATTTATTTTAATGGTAACAGAGATGGTTATTCATCAATATATAAATTGATACTTAATTCTGATAATGGAGAATATCCTAAAGTAAATTTGGTTATTAAAGGCGAACAAACTGATCAGCTTGAGTCATTTCATTTATTCCAGTCTTCAATAGATATAAATAAAAATGGAATTCTTACATTTGTTACTAAGTCAGGTGCAACAGATGTAATTCATTTTTTTGATATAAAAACAAATCAGATTAAAAAGACTTTTCAGCGAGATAATCTGATAGCAATAACTTCTCCCAAATTTTCTAAAGATGGAAATCGAATTGTTTTTCAGGCAGTAGATAATAAAGGTTACAGTGATTTGTATTTATATTTTTTAGAAACTGATTCATTACTAAGACTTACAAATGATTATTACGATGACCGGGATCCCTCCTTTGGTTTTTCTGATGAAGATTGTATAATATTTTCATCGGACAGAACTGCAGGAAAATACCAGGGCAAGTACAACCTGTTCATATTAGATATAATATCTCGTGAAATAAGATATGTCACTTATGCAAATGCAAATTTTTATAATCCAATTCTTTCTTCATCAGAGGAATTTTTAATCTTTACTTCGGATTTAGATACTGTTAGAAATATCTGGAAACAAAATATCACTAATAAAAAATTCAGTAAGACAATTCATCAGATATCAGATTTTTATACAAGCGCTTTCGACCCAAGATTTATTGATGATTCAACTTTAACATTTACAGGTTTTCAGAATTTCTCCTTTCAGATTTATCAAAAGAAAATTCCACCTGATTCTGAATTAAAAAAATCACTTCAAATGGAAACATTTTTGGCAAAAGGAAGGTGGATACCTAATTTAATTTCTAAGCGTGGGGAATTCGAAAAATTAGAATACGAACGAGAATATTCAGTAGATTATGCTCAAAGCGTAGTTGCAACAGATCCTGTCTATGGAACGCGTGGCGGAGGTATTTTAACTATAAGCGATTTGTTAGCAAATGACCAATATTATATTTTACTTTACAATACTGCAGAAGTTCAGAGTGATTTTCTCAAAAGTTTCAACCTATCTTTAACAAGAATCAATCTCGAAAAACGTGTAAACTTTGGATATGGAATATTTCATTTCAATGGAAGAAGATATGATATAAGAGAATCAGATACTTACTTCTATGAAAAAAGTTATGGTGGTGTATTCTTATTAAGCTATCCTCTTTCAAAGTTTCATAGAATTGAAGCATCAACTTCAATTGCTGATACAGAAAGGGAAATAGTAGAAGGAATTTCAGAAAGAAAAGCTTTTATTCTGAGTAATTCCATTTCACTCGTCCACGATAATTCGCTTTGGATTACTTCAGGTCCTGTTGATGGTACGCGTTGGTTGATGCTTATGGGATATACTACTGATATTAAATACAGCAATGTAAATTATTACAGTTTGATAGTTGATTACCGGCAGTATATAAGATTAGATTTACGAACTGCTTTAGCATTCAGAGCTGCAATTTTTTATAATGACGGGAAAGATGCCCGCAGATATTTTATGGGAGGAAGTTGGGATTTACGTGGCTGGAATCGTTGGTCAATTCGTGGTGAGAAAATGTGGCTTTCTTCTCTTGAACTGAGATTTCCACTTATTGATGAGCTTTATATAAAATTCCCGATTCTTAATTTGGGATTCAATGGAATTCGCGCTGCAACTTTTTTTGATGTCGGAAGTGCCTGGGATAAGGAATACAAAACAACTTATGGAAGTGTTGGTTTTGGTTTTAGATTTAATCTCTGGAATGTTCTTATACTTAGATACGATATTGGGAAAAAGATCGAAAAACATTTTACAAAGCTTCAACCGGGTTTGTTTTATCAGTTTTTCTTTGGATGGGATTTTTGAAAAAGTTTTTTTACATATTATCATTTTTTTTAATTTCAGCTTGCTCTGCTTCATTAATCAAGTTGAATGTTAAACCGCCTGAAACTCTTCATCCGGTTTTTGGAACAACAAGTCATAGAAGTTTTTATTATCCGGTTAATCTATCTGACAGTCTGAAATTTTTATGGCAGGCAAGCACTTACGGTGGATTTAATAATTCCTCTTTAGTAGTTTATGACTCATTATTGTTCCTCGGTGAATTAGCCGGAAGAGTCTATTCCTTCGATATGAATACTGGTAAACAACTTGGAGTTATCAAAACAAAAGGAGCAATTTTTTCTACACCTTTGCTAACTAATTTCAGGATTTATTATCCTTTAGTTAAAAAAGAGAAAAAACTTACAGAGATTATTGTTTATGATTTTTACTCAGGTAAGGAAGTTTATATAATTGAAGTTGAGGACCGAATTACAAACCAAATTATGTATGATAATGATGGAATTTATTTGACAGCGGAAGACGGAACGATTTATAAATACTCTTTGGAAATGAAACCTATTTGGAAAACAGAAACTAATCAAAATATTTACTGCGTACCAGCTTTATTTGAAGATTTTATTTTCATCGGAAATGAAATAGGTGAGATAATAAAATTAGATAAATTTTTCGGCAGAATAGTTAAAAGGGAAAAGATATCATCAGGTTTTATGTCTGGAATTACTGCGGAGAAAGAAGCAATTTTTATCGGAGATAATGATGGAAATTTGTTTTCAATCAATCCGGTAAACCTGAATATAAACTTTAATGTCAAAACAGGTTCAAAAATTTTGATGAATCCGGCTTGTGATCTGAGGAATATTTTCGTCGGGAATCTGAAAGGTGATTTGTTAAGTATAAATAAAGTGGATGGAAAAATAAATTGGTCAAAAAATTATAAGGGTTTATTTAATTCAACTCCGATAATTAGTTCGAATAAATTGATTGTCCCGGATTCTTTCAAAACTTATTGGATTTTGGATAAAAACGATGGAAGAGTGGTTAAAAAATTGGAATTAGAAGGGAGAGCAAAATTGTCTCCTGTTTTAATTGATAGAAAACTTTTTATTGGTTATGATGATGGAATTCTGGAGGCTTATGAGTTTTATTAAATCATTCATTATGGCATTGGTTTTAATATCAATGATTTTTTCACAGGATTGTAAACCTGTTTTAATAATAAAAAGTGACTTTGAACTGGTTAACATTTTTATTAACGATTCTCTTGTATCAAACAATGGTCAATTCACTGGTGAACTGACTAAAGGTACTTACATAATTATTGCTGACGAGGTTAGTGATCGCTGGAATTCAAAAACATTTGTGGATACTTTATTTATAAATGATTGTAATAATAGAGAACTTTTGTTTTTCTTCAGATCAGCAACATTTAATTCGGAATTTGACAGGAATAATGATGGATATCATTTTCAAAAGAAATATTATCTCTCCGATTCTGCCTATGAAGAATTGGATTTGAAAATCCCTAATCCTGTAAAAAAAGAAAAATTTGTTGATTCAAATCTTTTCAGAATATTAACAGGGACAGCAATAATTTTTGGTGGATTAACCGCTTACTACAAGATAAAGGCTGATAAATTATTTGATGAATATTTATCTGTCAGAGATAAGGAAAAACTTGATCAAACCCGAAAATATGATTTAGTTAGTGGGATTACTCTTACTGCCTTTCAGATAAATTTTGGATATATATTATTGAGATTTTTGATGGAATGAAAAACCTTCAGAAATTGAGACCTCTGAAGGTTTATGTATAAAAAAATGAATGGTTATTAACTTTGAGTTTTTTCAGTTTGAGGTTTTACGGCTGCTTTATTTTTCTTTTTATTTTTTGGTCTTGAATTGCCAAATGAACCAGCAAAAATTTTCCCCTTTTTAGTTCTTTTATCACCTTTTCCCATAATATCCTTAATTATTTAATTAAAAATTATGAGCAAAAATAAATCAAGACTATAGTTTAATCAAATAAATAATTTTACAGTCCTTTTCTTAAAAATTTTGGCTCTTCAAGAGTGAGAATAATTGAGATTCTGTGTGAATCTGGTAATCTTTCAATTTCAGATTGGCTGAAACGAGCAAATGAATAATCTATGTTAAGTTTTGGAAGTTTTACTCCAGCACCAATTGTAAATTGATTAACATCATTGTAACCACCACGAACATAAATCAAATTTCTAAAAGAATATTCTAACCCGGCGTGCATATCAAAACTGACCGGACCGAGATTGAACTGTGAAGCAAATCTTCTATTTTCAAAACGAATATCAAAATCTAATGCCGGCATTACATAACCACCAAGAAATTCAGTAATAATGTAAGAACCACCAACCTTTAAAGTTGGAGAAACAAGTTCATTACGTCCAGTGCTCCAGGCAATTAATGTTGTGGTAGCATCTTGCAGATTTGCTCCAAGATATAAATTTTCCATCGGTGAATAATAAGCTCCAATATCAAAGCCAATTCCTGTTGCTCCTTCTTCAGCAATACTTCTGCGGATAATTTTTGCATTAACGCCCCAGTAAAAATTTTCTGAATATCTTTTTGCAAAAGTCAGATAAAATGCCCAATCCTGATTTGAAAACTCTGTGATCTTTGAATAATCCAATCTATCATCTCTGATATCTATAATACCGTCACCGTTTGCATCGTATAAAGCTTTCCTTGTATCGTGAATTCCATCAACACCTATTCTGAAAGCACTTATTCCAAAGCTCATATCTGTATCATAGGGAATTGCGACTGCACCATAATCGTAATTGACTAACGAGCCAAACTGTTCAGCGTGCATTAAAGCAACCTGAGGATAGTTAAGATTTGCTAAACCAGCTGGGTTATAGTATCCTGCAGTAACATCATTGGCAATTCCAGTAAACGCACCTCCCATTCCAATTGCTCTTCCACCCACTCCCAATGCCATAAACTCACCTGCATATTTTGCAATTACAGTTTGTGCGTTAATATTTCCTGTTACTACTAAAAACAAAGCTGTAAAAAACGCTTTTTTTATCATAGAATTTTCCTAATTGGTAAATTTAATTTAATGAAATCTTTAAAATGTATTTCTTAAAATCAAGGGTAAATTTATAGTGCTAATTCTAAATTATGAAATCACTTGAAATAAAATAAAAGGTTGCTTCGACTTCGCTCAGCAACCAATTGGATTAGGAATTATTATAAATTGATTTTCGAGCGAAGTCGAATCAGGACATCGAGCGAAGTCGGATCAGGACATCGAGCGAAGTCGGATCAGGTCATCGAGCGAAGTCGAGATGACATTTCACTTTTGAATTTTCTAATAATTTAGTTAAGTATGATAAAGTAAAATCAATTAATTTGAGAGTATTATGAAATACCTTTCTTTTTTCATTGCTATTTTTTTAACAACCGGTTTTGCTCAGTATCAAAATATCAGAGTTGATAGTCCAGGCAGTAATCAACCTGAAGAAGTATCAATTGCAATTAACCCTAAAAACCCCAACTATCTTGCTGCCGGTGCAAACATAAATCATTTTTTCCGTTCAAGTAATGGAGGACAATCCTGGACTACATCTTATCTTACATCTTCATTTGGTGTTTGGGGCGATCCTTGTGTTGTTTATGATGAGCAGGGATATCTTTATTACGGACATTTATCAAATCCACCTTTCCCTGGATATTGGATAGACAGAATTGTAATTCAACGCTCGACAGATAATGGAGCAACTTGGAATGACGGAGCAGGGATTGGATTTTTATCACCCAAAAATCAGGATAAAGAATGGATTGCAGTTGATATGCATAGCCCACAATTCAAAGGAAATATCTATGTAACATGGACAGAATTTGACAATTACGGAAGCAGTAATCCTAATGATTCCTCAAGAATAAAATTTTCCCGTTCAACTGATAAAGGTTTAACCTGGAGCAATGCAATTACTATCAGCGATAGGAGCGGCGATTGTATTGACAGTGATAACACTGTTGAAGGTGCAGTTCCTTGTGTCGGTCCCAATGGTGAAATTTATGTTAGTTGGGCTGGTCCTCTCGGACTTATGTTTGATAAATCTACAAACGGAGGATTAACCTGGGGAAATGATAAATTTGTTTCGAATATTCCGGGTGGATGGGATTTTAATGTTTCGGGAATTTATAGATGTAACGGACTTCCAATTACTGCCTGCGATACAAGTCAATCTCCCTTTAGAGGCAATATTTATATCAATTGGTCAGATCAAAGAAACGGCTCAACTAATACAGATGTATTTTTTGTTCGTTCAACTGATGGAGGTAATACGTGGAGCCAGCCTTTGAAAGTTAATGATGATAATTCCAATCGTCATCAGTTCTTTACTTGGATGACTATTGATCAAACAACTGGAGCAATTTATATTGTGTTTTACGATAGAAGAAACACAACAGGAAATCTGACTGATGTTTATGTAGCCCGCTCTTTAGATGGCGGTCAATCTTTTTTGAATTTTAAGGTAAGTCAATCATCATTTACTCCGTCATCTAACATTTTCTTTGGTGATTATACAAACATTGCTGCATTCAATAAAAAAGTTTATCCAATCTGGATGAGAATGGATGGAACAACTTTGACTGTTTGGACTGCAATCATAAATGATTCTCTCGCTTATATCCCTGTGGAATTTGCTTCGTTCAATTATTCAATTTCTGATAACTCAGTTTTATTAAATTGGGTTACTTCATCAGAATTAAATAATTATGGATTTGAAGTTGAACGCTCATCTTTTGAGAATAATTTTCAACAAACTAAGTGGGAGAAAATTGGATTCATAAAGGGCAAAGGAACAACAAATGAAAAAAATTATTACTCATTTATTGATAAACCTAGTACTTCAGGAATGTATTATTATAGATTAAAACAATTGGATTTAAATGGTGACTTTAAATATTCTGATATAGTTGAAGTTAATTATGGATTGATTAATTCATATAAACTTGAACAAAACTACCCGAACCCTTTTAACTCTAAAACAATCATTTCCTACAAATTGAAAGACAAAGGATATGTAAAGTTGATGGTATATGATATAAAAGGGGAGCGGATAGCAGTATTGGTAAATGAAGAAAAAGAAGCGGGATATTATGAAGTAGATTTCCCATCTGTAGAGATGGAGCACACCCCGCCTCTACCAAGCGGGATATACCTATATAGAATCGAAGTGTTAAGAGAAGGAAATATTCCTGTATATACAGAGATGAGGAAGATGGTTCTTGTTAAATGAACAATGAACGATTAAGAATTAACAATGAATAATTTATAATGTATAATGTATAATTTATAATGTATAATTAAGGATGAATAATGCGAATGTATTTCTGTGGTATTGAGTGTTAATAATAAAAAATGAAAGTTTTTTTGGTTATATAAACTCAGGAAACTTTAATAACCATTATAGTCAGATCATCGGATTGTGGCGCTCCGAGAGTGAATGACTCAACTTCTTTTTTAATGAATTCAAGTGCAGATTGAGAGGAGAGAGTTGAAATCTTTTTGCATAAATCTTCTAATCTATCTTCTCCAAATTCCTCAGAATTTGTATTCATTGCTTCTGAAACTCCATCAGTAAAAAGTACTAACATATCACCTGACTGAAGATAAATTTTTTTCTTATTGTAAGGGATAATTGTTTTCATTACTCCCAGAATTATTCCACCTTCAGATAGTCTGACTATTTCTCCATTTCTTAATAGAATTGGTGGATTGTGTCCGGCATTTACGTAATTATAACTTTTTTCTTTCTCATCAAGTATTCCCCAAAAAAAAGTAATAAATCGTCCGTCACCTGTATTTTGAGTTAATAGATCGTTTATTATTTCCGTAGCTTTATCTAATTCAAATTCCTGTTGAATTATAAGTTTGATAAATGCCTGAAGATTTGCCATAAGTAAAGAAGCAGGAATACCTTTCCCTGATACATCAGCAATTGAGGTGATTAACTTATTTTTTTCTGTTCTGATTACGTCGAAATAATCTCCTCCAACCTGTTTTGAAGGAAGGTTTATTGCTGCAATCTCAAAAACCTCAGATTTCGGAATTTCTGATGGTAAAAGATTCTGTTGAATTTGTTTGGCCAATTCAATTTCTTCTTCAAGTTTTTGCTTTTCAATTTCTTCCAGCAATAATCTACGGTTCTCAAGTGAAATAATTGCCAGACTGCCAACTGAATAGATAAATTCTATATCGGAATCAGAAAAATCTGTGTTGTTTATTCTCTTGCCGAGAAGAATTAGTCCTTTGAGTTTATTTTGAATTTTCATTGGAACGATTATGCTAATTCCCAGCTCATCAAGTTCAGGATATTTTTGTTGGATAGTCTCCGGCTTTAATGTCGAATCAATCTTCAAATAATCAATTGACCTAATTTTTTTAAGTAATTCTTCAGGATTATACTTGGTATCAAGAATCTGAATGTCAGATTCATTTAAACTTAGAATTGCATATTTTGAAACCAGAAATTGACCCATTAATGATAAAATTAACAAACGCTGAATTCTTTTTGTGTCAGAGAAAAGAGCGAATTCTTTGCTCAGCTCAAAAAGGGAATTCAACCGCTGAATTTTAGAATCAAGCACACGATTTAATTCTTTAAGCTCTTTAACAATTATTGAATTTTGTATTGCAGTTGCGGCAATATTAAGTATAGTTTTCAAAAAGTCTCTGTCATCTTCGGTATATTCACTTCCGTTTAATTTATCACCCATACACAGAATTCCAAGTGTGTCGGATGAAGAAGTTATTCTTTCACAAACTTTTATTTTTGCTAACGAATAAAAATCAGCTAGTTTTTCATCAAAAAAGTTTTCATTGATTTTATCTTTAGGAAATTCTGAAATTATATTTTGTGGAATTCCCTTTGAAAGTTTTACAATTAATCTTTCTTCCTCTTTTAATGCAATTATTCCTCTCGTGGCTAAAAATTTTCCCAGACAGGTTAATAAAATATTATTTAATATGAAATCTAAATCGAGACTTGAGTTAATTATTTTGGAGAATTCAACTAAAGCTGTAAGGTCTCGTTTTATTTTTAATGAATCCAGTTCTGACATTGAAGCACTTTAATGGATTTTTTTCTTAAGAGTTACTTTATTGTAATTATCAGGAATAGAAGTGTAGCTTACATCGTCCATAAATTTTTTCATCAAATACAAACCAAAACCGCCTACTCTATGCTCCTTTTGATATTTTCTAATGTCAGGTTCAGGAACAGAAGCAGGATTAAAAGACTTTCCTTTATCGGTAATAGTTATGATGAATTCATCATCTTTTATCTCGATTTCTATCCTTATTTCACCTTCAGGATCGAATGAATATGAATGTTTAATTATGTTAGTAACAGCTTCATCAACAGCAAGAATAATATCCTGAACATCTCCGGAATTGAATCCGGCATTCAGCGCCTGATAGTTAATAAAATCTCTTACTTTGGAGAGATTTTCTGTTCTGCTGATGATTATTAAAGTATTATCATTCACTTTTGTTACCAAGAAATTTGCTTATTGCTTGCTCATCTTTATCAAAAATTTCATATAATAAAGGAAATCCTAATAAATCAAAAATGTTGTAAACTTTCTCATTCATTTCGGTCAGTTTTATATCTCCTTTATTTTCTCTTATCTTTTCAATGTAAGCCATAAAAACTCCGAGACCAGCAGAGCTTATATAATTCAGGTCTTTAAAGTTCACCACTATATTAAATTTATTTTTAGAAATCAGCTCTGTGAAATTTTCTTCCAACATTGGAGCAGTATGTGCATCCAGATAACCTTTTAATTTAATTATCTGAATTTTATTATGTTCAACTATGCTACAATTGAAATCACTCATTTTTATCCCTTTTGATTTATCTGCACTAAAATAATAACAAAGTATAGATGTTTTAACTGAAATATATGAATTGATTTTTTCTTGGAAATGTTATTTTGATAAAGCTGCCAATTGGATGATTAGCGGCTAAATCTTTTTATATAAAGTTATCTTAAATTTCGATATGGTCAATTAAATTGATTTGTTCAGACCTTGATTTTGTTGAATCCTCTTTTAGGTAATTATTGAACTGTTTTCTGAATTTTTCAATTTCTTCACGGAGTTTTTCCAATTCAATTCTTATGTCTTCATTAACGTCACTATTCTGAACTTGGTTTTCAGGCGTAATTTGAGAATTATTTAAATCGCTTTTTTGACGATCTGCATTTCTTTTCAGACTATTTTCAAATCTCCTGTTTTGTCCTTCCATAATAGAGTCAAGATTAATATCATTTGGAGGTAAAAATAAAGTTCTTTTTTGTTGATTTTCTTTTACTCTGTTAAGATTTTCTTCGTTAACAAGATTGAGGTTAGATTGATTTTTTAATGATTTTTCTATCATTTCAACTAAAGAATTAAATTCTGGAATTTGAATCTCCGGTATTTCAATTTCCTCAACCTGAACCTGAACAAAGCCAGGACTCCTGAAAATTTTTACTCTTCCACCCTGATTGCTGAAAACGCTATCAAAATCAATTCTGTGGAATCTTCTTTCTGAATTTCCTCTTGCAGTATTATCATTGTTTAATTCGGCTAAATCTTTCATTTTAAGAGAAAGTTCGCTTGTGAAGACAGAATCAGGAGTAAAAACTATGTATTTATTTGTTTGAATAGAATCTAACTTTTTATTCCATACGACATAGTTTTTAGGAATCGGGATATTATGAGAATGAGCTAATCTGTCGAAATTTCTTGTATCTAATTGTCTCGTCAGTGAAACGAAATCTGCTACCATTGCTTTTCTTAAATTCCATACAACGGGATTAATTGCAATAGCATTATCGTTCCCTACTAAAATATTTCGTGAAAGTTGGCTTGCATAATCTTTAAATAATGAATCTAATTTTGTTTTTTTATTATCAGATAAATTAAGTTTTGATAAAAAATTGTTCAGATTGTTTTTGTTAATTTCATTATCTGATTTTTTTACTTCAAAGTATTCTTTGCCTGATTCATCTAATCCGATTTTTAAGACCTGATTATCACTATTGTTCAATGGAATTTCTTCGTAAAGTGCGAAATTGAATAGATCTTCATTGCTTATTTCTGAAGGAAAGAACAAAGGCTTCAAACTTCCTGTGTAGTCTGAAATAGCATTTTTCTGTGTATCAATTAAATTCCTGAAAAATTCAGGATTGATATTTATTGAAAGAAAAATTATCATTGAAACAGCAACGAAACCAACTGCGGGAATCCATTTTTTACTAAAAAAAGATTTTGGATTGTTTTCCAATAAAGCAGACATTACTCTCTGCTCAAAATAATGGTTCTCAGGAAGTTCTTTTTTAGAATTTGCAGTAATTTCTTTAATTCGTTTTAATTCTTCAAGTTTATTTCGTAATTCAACAGAATTTTTGAGTTGCTTTTCAATGTATTGTTTTTCTTTATCGGAAAGCTCATCATCCAGATAAGCTGAAAGTAAAATAAAATCATCGTATTTATGTTTCATGCTAATAATTCCTTTTTCATTGGTTCAAGGTTTTTTCTTAATGATTCTCTGGCTCTGAAAATTCGAGACTTTACCGTGCCTAAATCCAATTCTAGACTTTCTGAAATTTCCTGATAAGATAAACCTTCAATATCTCTTAAAATCATTGGTATTCTTAATTTATCTGGTAATTTATCAATCGCATTTCTAACAATCATTCTTACATCATTATTTTCATCAATTTCAGTTGAGCGATAATCATAGTCTTCATCAACGGAAGAGAAAATTCTTCTTACTTTTTTCTTCCTTAAATAATCTTTACACTTGTTAATAGTAATTCTATACAACCAGGTGGTGAATTGAGATTCATATCTGAAATTTTTAAGATTTTTAAAGACAGTTATGAACACCTCTTGGGAAATATCGTCAATTGCATCAATCTCAGACAAAGTAATAAATACAATATTTCGCACTTTTTCTTTGTGCCGATTTATCAAAATCCGGAAAACTTCTTTTTCACCTTCGTTAAATCTTTTTATAAGTGAAAAATCGTCATCTAAAGTCAGGATTTTGGGTTGTTCCATTTCACCTTCTGGTTGTTTTTCCTCTGAATTCATTTTTTTGACGTTAAATAATGTTTAAATGTTCCTTAAAATTTAAGGAAAAATTACTTTAATTTAGGATAAATAATACAGATATTTGCAATACACTAAAGCGTTATTTAATTTCACGAAAACATTTTAGGAGATTTATTTTATGAAATCAAAGGTTGTTGAAAAGTATAATGCTGTTATAATTGAGCTTAAAGGCGATGTAATGGGCGGCGATGATACAAAAGAATTTAATGAATTATTGCATAAACTTATTGATGAAGGTAAAAAGAATATAATTGTTGATTTGGGTGAAGTTAAATTTATGAACAGCTCAGGATTAGGAATGTTGATTTCCGGATTAACAACTACCAAAAAAGCTGAAGGAAGTCTGAAGCTTGCTCGTGTAGGTGAGAAAATTCAGAGTTTACTGATAATTACCAAACTGATTCAGATTTTTGAAACTTATGAATCAGTTGAAGATGCCGTTAAAACTTTTAATTAGTCTTAACAATAATTAAACAGCCGATTTATAGTAATTAATAACACGGAATTTATGGGTGCCACCGTTTTAGTTGGATCACAATGGGGCGATGAAGGAAAAGGAAAAATTGTTGATATTCTCAGCGAGAAATTTGAAATTGTTGCTCGTTATCAGGGTGGTGCCAATGCTGGTCATACAGTAATTATTGGGGATAATCAATATATCCTCCATTTAATTCCATCAGGAATTCTACGTGAAAATGTAATTTGTGTTATTGGAAATGGTGTTGTTATAGATCCTCAGGCACTTCTTGATGAAATTTCCCTTTTAGAAGATAACGGAATAATTGTAGAAGGCAGACTTTTTATCAGTCAAAACGCTCATCTAATAATGCCATATCATAAATTGCTTGATTCAATTGGTGAAAGTGGTGAACAAAAAATTGGTACAACCGGTAGAGGAATCGGTCCTTGTTACATTGATAAATATGGAAGAAGAGGAATCAGAATAGTTGATTTATTAAACCGTGATGAATTAGAGCGAAAAATTCGTTTTAACCTAAAAGAAAAAAATGATTTGCTTCAGAAAATTTATCATCACGAAGGTCTTGATGTTGAAGCCATTCTGAAAGAATATCTTGAATTTGATAAAGCAATTGATAAATACATCAAAGATGTCCCTACATTTTTGAATCAGGCTTTGGACGAAGGAAGAACAGTTTTACTTGAAGGTGCTCAGGGAACTTTCCTGGATGTTGATCACGGAACATATCCGTTTGTTACTTCAAGCAGCCCAACCTCTGGCGGAGCTTGCACTGGAACAGGTATTCCACCTAACAGAATTGACTCGGTTTTAGGAATTGTAAAAGCATATACTACAAGAGTTGGAAATGGTCCTTTTCCTACTGAATTAACTGAAGAAGAAGGTGAAAAGTTAAGAACAATCGGAGCAGAATTCGGTGCAACAACCGGAAGACCACGTCGTTGTGGTTGGTTTGATGCTTTTCTCGTTGCTTATTCCAAAATGATTAATGGAATTGATTCTGTTGCTGTTACCAAATTAGATGTATTAAGTCATTTTGATAAAATAAAAGTTTGTGTCGGCTATGAAATAAATGGGAAGAAGTTAAAACATTTTCCTACAAGTGTTGATCAGCTTTCCAAAGTTACTCCTATTTACGAAACTCTTGATGGATGGAACCAGAATATTTCTGATTGTAAAAGTTATGATGAACTACCATCCAGAACCAAAGATTATCTGAATTTTATCTCAAGTCAGGCAGGAATTAAAATTGACATTATTTCTGTTGGGGCTAAGAGACAACAAACAATAGTTTGTAAAAACTAATCTAATCCTTTAAAAATTATTTGTAAGATCTGAACGAGAGTCATATCTGATTTTCAATTAAGTCAAATTTTTCATTATATCTTCTTTACTTAACCTTATTTAATTTCCAAATAGAAACTTTAAAAATTAGGTTTTTTATGAAATTATCTGGCGGACCTGCCTCAGTAAACTTCAAATTTTTACTTTTACTGATGGCACTAATAATTGCATTTGGTACACTGTATTATACTGATCAGCTTGTAAAAAAACTTCAGAAGAAAGAGAAAGAAATTGTTGAGCTATATGCTAAGGGAATTGAATATGTAGCTAATAGTAATAATCCCGAAGCAGATATAACTTTTCTTTTTGAGAATATAATTCGGCCTATTGATTTTCCAATGATTCTAACAGATAGTGAAGACAACCCAAATCTTGCTGATAAAAGTTCTATTCGCAACATAGAAATTGATTCAACTTATACACAGGGACAAATTGAGAAAATCTTAAGAAAACTTATTAGAGAATTTGATAAAGTACATCCGCCGATAAATATTGTTTATCAAGATACAATGATTTTAACAAGAATACATTATGGTGACTCTCAATTAATCAATCAATTGAAGTATTATCCCTATTTCCAAATTGGTGTTGCAGCAATGTTCATTCTGTTAGCCTACTTTGGATTCAGCTATGTAAAAAAATCAGAGCAAAAAAATATTTGGGTTGGAATGGCAAAAGAAACTGCTCATCAATTTGGCACTCCGATTTCAAGTCTGATGGGCTGGCTTGAAATGTTGAAAATCAACTACAACGATCCCAATAAAGTTTTAGATATTTCTGAGGAGATAGAGAATGATGTTGAAAAACTTAATAAAATTACAAATCGTTTTTCTAAGATTGGTTCCAAACCGGAGCTTAAAGAAGTAAATCTTTATCAGGAAGTAACTAAAGTAATTGATTATTTTAACAGGCGATTACCTCAGACTGGCAAAACAGTTAATCTTTCAATTGAAGGTGAAAAAGAACTGAAAGCCAAAATTAATTCTGAATTATTTGACTGGGTAATTGAGAACCTGATAAAAAACTCTCTGGATGCAATTGAAACAAAAAATGGAATGATAAATATTAAACTTTCGCAATCCCGTAAGTTTGCCGAAATTGAGGTAACTGATAACGGAAAGGGAATTGACCTAAAGAACAGAAAAGAAGTCTTCAGACCTGGTTACAGTACAAAAAAACGAGGCTGGGGACTTGGATTGAGTTTATCAAAAAGAATTATTGAAGGATATCATAACGGAAAAATATTTGTAAAGTCCTCTGCTCCAGGGCAGGGAACTACATTTAAAATTTTGTTGAGGAAAATCTAATCAGGCTAGAATTATTAAAGATAAATAGTGTCAACCTGAATTTGTTTCAGGTTCTTTATAAAAAATTTTTTTTCATCCTGAGCCTGTCGAAGGATGACATTGCTTCGATGCAAATACTTAATCAGAATCAAAAGAAGGTTTAACTCATCTCTAACATTTTCTCGATTGGCTTTAATGCTTTTAATCGAAGTTCTTGGCCAATTATTATTTCCGGGAATCGGTTTTTCATACAAAGATAAAGCTTCTCCATAGTGTTTAATTTCATATATGGACATTCATTGCAAGAACAAGTTTCATCATTAACTGGAGCAGGTATGAAAGTCTTTTCGGGAACTGCTTTTTTCATTTGATGAAGAATTCCAGTCTCTGTTAAAACTATGTAGGTATCATTACTATCTTCTTTAACAAATTGAAGCAGTTTACTTGTTGAACCAATAAAATCGGCGAGAAATAATATTCGTTCCTCACATTCGGGATGAGCAATTACTTTTGCTTTAGGATTTCGAACTTTCAAATCAATTATCTTTCTTTCACTGAAAGTTTCGTGAACAATACAACTGCCTTCCCATAAAAGCATTTCTCTGCCAGTTTTCTTTATTAGATATTTACCAAGATTTTTATCAGGAGCAAAAATTATTTTTTGGTTTTCAGGAATCTGTCTGATGATTTTTTCAGCATTACTTGATGTACAAATTATATCACTAAGGGCTTTCACTTCAGCAGTAGAATTAATGTAAGTTATTACAATATGATCAGGATGACTTTTTACAAAAGGCTCAAAGTCTTCTTTCTTGCAACCTTCTGCTAATGAGCAACCAGCCTCCAAATCGGGCAGTAGAACGGTTTTTTCCGGATTTAGTATCTTGGCTGTCTCAGCCATAAAATGAACACCAGCAAAAACAATTACTTCAGCATTAGTTGATTTTGCTTTGCGGGATAATTCGAGACTATCGCCAACGAAATCAGCTATATCCTGAATCTCAGGTTGCTGATAATAATGCGCAAGGATAACTGCATTAAGATCTTCTTTTAGTTTGATAATTTCTGCTTGATAGTCAATTGCCAGTTCTGTTTTGTTAAAAATCATAATTAACCAAACATTTTTTTAAATTTTTCTATTGTCGTAAATACAGCTTTCTCTTTGATCGGAATATCTGTTAAAATTCCACTTTTTGATACTAAAACCAAATTAATGGTTCCGTTAAAGTTTTTCTTATCACTTTTCATAAAATTAATTATTTTCTGAGTATCAAGTTGATTTACAAATTTTTCTCTGTTAATAAATCCAAAATCATTCAGAAATTGAGTTATTATTTTGTTATCAATTAAACCTAATCTTTCCGAAATTAATAAGGCACAAATAATTCCATAAAAAACAGCTTTCCCGTGTGTTAATTTATAATCAGAAGCTGATTCAAAACCGTGTGCAAATGTATGACCTAAATTCAAAATCTTTCTTAAACCTGTTTCTTCTTTTTCATCTTTATTAACAATTTCGGATTTAATTTTTAGAGAAGTTATAATTACTTCAATTGAAACTTCTCTATTGAGATAAATTTTTTTTATTTCTTCAAGGAAAAAATTGTAAAGCTTTGGAATAATTAAAGCATACTTTACCAATTCACCAATGCCCGATATGACTTCTCTTCTTGGCAAAGTTTTAAAGAACTCAGTTTCGACAAAAACTCCATCTGGCTGATAAAAAGTTCCTATTAAATTCTTTATCCCATTAAAATTAATTCCAGTTTTTCCACCAACAGAACCATCGACTGCTGAAAGAATTGTTGTCGGAATCTGATAGCATTTTATTCCTCTCATATAGATTGAAGCACAGAATCCTGTAACATCTCCCAGAACTCCGCCACCAATTGAAACTAAAACGCTTTTTCTATCGAATTTATTATTAGAAAGATATTTGCAAACTTTCTCAACAGTTTTTATTGATTTATTCTTTTCTGAACATTCAATAATTATATGATGATAATCTTTAGATGCAGGTAATATTTTATTTATAATCTTTAAACATTTTTTGAACACATTCTTATCAATTAAGAATAAAACTTTACTATGGTTTGCTGATAAATTCTTCCTGAATTCCTCTAAAGAATTATCACCGACATAAACATTATAATTTTTCAATGTTGTTTTTACTAAAAGCTTATGCAATTCCGTAATCCCTTTGCAATATTTTAACGAGATTGTCAACAGTGATTCCAACTTTCATTTTATCAGTGCTAAGTTTTATATGGGCTTTATTATAGATGTGAACTCTTCTTTCAAAAATTTTTTTAATTCTTTGCATAAGTTCTTCATCTGAGACCTCTTCATTGGAATCATTGTAAAGCACCGGACGATTTCTTTTAAACTTTAATCTTCTGAATGCTTCCTGCTGAGAGATTTCGAGATAAATGATAATACCCTTTGAAATTATATGTTGAAAATTATCGGGATTCTCAACAGTTCCTCCTCCAAGTGATATTACCAAATTTCTTTCTTCGGTTAAACTCTTTAAAGTGTTGCTCTCTATAGTTCTGAAATAATTTTCTCCATTTTCCTTAAAAATTTTTATAACAGATTTATTCTCCATTCTTTCTATTTCCTGATCAAGGTCAATAAAATTCCATCCGATTGTATTGGCAAGAATT
Organism: uncultured Ignavibacterium sp.; assembly: GCA_937942875.1. Lineage (GTDB taxonomy): Bacteria > Bacteroidota > Ignavibacteria > Ignavibacteriales > Ignavibacteriaceae > Ignavibacterium. The sequence goes on from CALEBT010000006.1 coordinate 34,197, forward strand.
TTTCCAATAGTACTTTTCCCTGCAGTCATAAAGCCGATAAGAAAGATTAAATCCTTCTTCATAAAATATTTACTTCTGATTCTAATTCAATTCCAAATTCAACGAAGATTTTTGTTTTGATTTCATTTGCAAAATCTAAGATTTCATTACCTGAAGCATTTCCAAAATTTACAATTACTAATGGTTGTTTATGATATGTCCCAACATTGCCTTTAACTTTTCCTTTAAAGCCGCTTTTCTCAATCAACCACGCTGCAGGAATTTTTATCTGATTTTCTCCTACTTCAAAGAATGGAATGTCGGGATAAGACTTTTTTAATTCTTCAAATTTTGAATTACTAACTATTGGGTTCTTAAAGAAACTTCCTGCATTTCCTATCTCCTTAGGTGAAGGTAATTTATTTTCTCTGATATTAGCAATGATATTACAAACATCATTAACAGAAGGATTTTTAATTCCCGATTTAAACAATTCATCTTTAACATTTCCATAGTCAATGACAGGTGTAGGATTTTTTTTAAGCTTTATTTCGATTGAAGTGATAAAAATCTTGTTTTTTAATTCTTGTTTGAAAATTGAATTCCGATAATCAAATCGGCACTGACGGTTATGAAATACTTTGAAAATATTATCGTTAAAATCAAAGAAATGAACAAATTCAATTACATCTTTTATCTCCTGGCCATAGGCTCCAATGTTTTGAATAGGTGCAGCTCCGGCTAAGCCCGGAATTGAAACAAGATTTTCTATCCCACCGAGATTTTTGCCAACGCTGTATCTTACTAACTCATCCCAATTTTTACCTGCTTCGACTTCAAGGTAAAGAAAATTGTTATCTTGACTCTTCATCGAAAAGTTATTAAAGGTTGGATGAATTACTATCCCATCAAAATCTTTTGTGAATAAAATATTGCTTCCTTGACCTATGATTAGATGTTCTGTTTCACTCAGCTCAAACATTTTATTTATTGAATAAATTTCCTCAGCAAATTCCACTTCAATAAAAGCAGCACAATTATAGTTTAATCCAAAAGTGTTGTAATGTTTTAAGGAAAAATCATTAAAAATTTTCATCTTTTAGTATCAATCAAATATTTTTGTCGGCATTGTTTTTTTAAGACATTTAAAGTTAATCAAAATTATGATAACAGAATCTATTCAATCTGCGGTTGTCCCATATAGAATTAGTGGAAGCGAACTAGAAATTCTTCTAATAACCTCAATAAAGAAAAAAAAGTGGATTATTCCAAAAGGTTATGTTGAATATAGTCTTACTCCGTTTGAATCTGCGAAGAAAGAAGCTTTTGAAGAAGCCGGAATAACAGGCTCTAACGAAACAGAAGAAATAGGAGAATATTTAGCCGGTAAAAACGAAAATAAAAAATTAGTAAAAGTTTTTTTGATGAAAGTACTTGGACAAATTGATGATTATCCTGAGAGAAATCTTAGGAAAAGAAAATGGTTCAGTATTAATGAAGCCATTCAAATCGTTGAGAATGAGTCAATCAAAAACATTTTAATGAATTTGAAAATCCGTTTTAATCCGTAGAATCCGTGTTCTATTTGGGATTTGACTCCTCGCGAGGATGCAGATAATCAATCAACCAATTACTAAATCAATCAATCTTTAATATCTCATTTATAACTTCAGAAATTAGTTCATAATCATATCCTTTAGACTGTAAAAACATAAACAATCTCTGATAAATCACTTTTTTATCGTTCGTTCTTATTTTAATCTGATTGAGTTTCTTTTCAGCCAACTCAAATGCTTTTTCTTTCTCTGAACCGGAATCAAAAAATTTATTCAAACATTCTTCGATAATATCTTTAGAAATTCCGCGTAAGAAAAGCTCGGATTTTAGTTTTGATCTGCTCCATTTTTTCAAACGGATTTTTTCCTGAACAAAAAGTTCGGCGAAGTGATAATCATTCAGAAGCTTTCTCTCTTCCAAATCGGAAAGGCATTCTTCAATAAGTCTTGCTTCTGAAAAATGCCTTTTCAATTTTGTAAATAACTCTTTGCGGGAATGAATTCTTCTTTTCAGAAGGGATAGAGATTTTAATTTAATATTATATTTCTTTTCCTCTTCAAGCAGTTGTGCAATTTTATTATCAGAAAGTTCATCAAGCTTTCTTAATCCGTTTTGGTAAACAATATCTTTGCTTAAAACTAATTTCTGATCATTATCAAGAATAACAAAAACTTTCGAATCATCTTTCTTAACAATCTGAGTTATTTTCATTAACGCTATTTAGAACTTTTCTTTGACTTTGTCTTTTCCTCCTGAACTTCTTCCTGCATAGGTTTATTCTTAAGCATTCCGAGTTTAATCTTTATATCCTCTTCTAATCTTTTATAAAGTTCTGGAATTTCAATTAGTTTTTGTCTGAACTGTTCTCTGCCCTGAATTCTATCTTCTCCATAAGTAAACCACGCTCCACCTTTTTTAATAACTCCTATTTCAGTTCCGAGATCAATTAAATCACCTGTTCTTGAAATTCCCTCATTATAAAGAATATCAAATTCTACTTGCTTGAAAGGAGGAGCGACTTTGCTTTTAACAATTTTTACTTTGGTTCTGTTACCAATTACATCTTCACCTTCTTTAATTGCAGCAATTTTGCGGATGTCAATTCTTACAGATGCATAGAACTTTAAAGCATTACCACCCGTAGTTGTTTCTGGATTACCAAACATTACTCCGATTTTGCTTCTCAACTGGTTTATAAAAATAACAGCAGTTTTGGATTTTGAAATTGCTGCAGTTAATTTTCTTAAAGCCTGAGACATCAATCTTGCCTGCACAGCCATTGTAGCATCACCCATTTCACCTTCAATTTCTGATCGTGGTACTAAAGCTGCAACTGAATCAATTACTATTACATCAAGTGCATTGCTTCTTACGAGTGTATCAGTAATCTCCAAAGCCTGTTCACCAAAGTCAGGTTGCGATATTAAAAGATTTGAAGTATCAACACCGAGCATTTTTGCGTAGTTTACATCTAATGCGTGCTCAGCATCAATGAATGCAGCGAGCCCGCCCATCTTTTGTGCTTCTGCGATTATGTGGAGACAAAGAGTTGTCTTACCACTTGATTCAGGTCCGAAAATTTCAGTAATTCGTCCGCGTGGAATTCCTCCAATTCCCAAAGCAATGTCTAAAGAAAGCGCACCTGTCGGAATGGCTTCGATATCGTTAATTATTCCATCTCCAAGTTTCATAATAGTTCCTTTTCCGTAGGTCTTTTCAATACTGGAGATAGCATCTTCGATTATTTTTAATTTTTGTTCTCTATCAGTTGTCATTTTAACTCCGTTTTTTCAATTGAAAATTATATAAAGATTTGTAAACAGAACCAGTTGGAAGTAATTCACTTTTATAAAAAACTATTGTATCTGATTCAAAAACTATCGGCTCAAAATTAAAGTCTTTTAGTTTTGATAAAAAATCAGTTTTAGCACTATTTTTAACTCTCAATAAGGTTAAATGTGGTTTGAAATTTCTTTTTTCTTTTTCTATTCCAAATTTATAAAGACAGTCTTCTAAAAGATCAACAGCGTTGATCAGTTCATCAGAAACGTTTAACCCAGCCCAGAAAATTTTTGGTTCTTTTTTGTGATAAAACAATCCAAAGTTTGTTAATTCTAAAGTCTGAGTAGAAAGATTATTCAGAAAGTTAAGTTTCGCTATTATCTCAGGAATTAAATTTTTTTCAATGTCTCCCAAAAACTTTAATGTCAGATGAATTTTATTTTTCTGTTCCCACTTGAAAAATTTAGCTTCGTCAAAATCATTAATCAGATTAAAAATCTTTTCTTTAACATTATCAGGAATTTCAAGTGCCAAAAATGTTCTAATCTTCATCAGGAATTCGTAATAGATTTCTTCTGAGCATTTCCAAAGCAGCTTGTGAAGCCCTTTGTTTATTTATTAACCGGTCATTCCCAAAAAGAAATTTTTTTGCATAGCAGACTTTTTCATCACACAGACCAATATATACTAAACCTACTGGTTTATTGAAAGTAGCACCAGTTGGTCCGAGAATACCTGTAGTTGAAAGCCCGATATCAGCTCCGCTTATAGCACGAATTCCCTCTGCCATTTGCATGGCAATTTCAGGGGAAACTGCACCAAATTTTTGTAAAGTGTCCTCATCAACTTTCAATATTTCTACTTTCGAAGCATTGCTGTAGGAGACAACACCTCTTTCGAAATATTTGCTGCTTCCTGAAATGTCGGTTAATCGGCTTGAGAGAAAACCACCTGTGCAAGATTCAGCGACGGCTAATCTTAAATTTCTCTCTGTCAGTATTTTTCCAACGGTTTCTTCTAATAATTCCTCACCTCGAGCATAGATAAATCTTCCGACTTTCGATCTGATTTTTTGTTCTATTTCCATCAATTTGTTTGAACAATCGCTTTCACTTTCTGCCATAACGGAAATTCTTAATTTAACTCCATATTGATTTGGCAAAAAAGCAAGCTTCGCTCCGTTGGTAAGTTCTTCAATACTGCCGAGCCTCTCAAACAGAATTGATTCTGGAATACCTGTGGTTTGAAGAATTAATCTTTGTTGTATTAGGGATGATTTGTTTTTCTTTATTAGTTCCGGGATAACGAACGAATTGATCATCTCTTTCATTTCAATTGGTACACCGGGAAGCACAATAAAGATTTTATTCTTTTCTTCTATCCAGAATCCGGGCGAAGTCCCTTTTGAATTTCTGATCGGAATTGAATTTTTTGGAATCAAAGCTTGCTGCTTATTTAACTCTGTTAATTCTCTTCCCCGCATTATAAAAAACTGCTGAACGTCTTCAAGAATTTTTTCATCGAGGACTAATTCAGTGTTGAAAAATTTTGTAATAGAACTTCTGGTAATATCGTCGTGAGTTGGACCAAGTCCGCCGGTGGTAATAACTAAATCAGCTTTTTGAAAAGCTTCCTGAAATTCAGATAAAATTGTCTCAAGATCATCTCCAACAACAGATGATTTAATTACTTCAATATTAATTTCAGACAGAGCTGCACCAATAAAAGCAGCATTTGTATTTATTGTCTGACCAATAAGGAGTTCATCTCCAATAGAAATTAAATATGCTTTCATAATATTTTCTAATTAAATAAATAAAGAATTATTTGCATTATTAAAAAAGTGTAAAACCCGGAAATAAAATCATCTGCCATAATTCCAAATCCACCTTCCAGTTTTTCAGATTGTCTGGCTGGAAATGGTTTGATAATATCTAAAAGTCGCCAGATCAAAAAAGCTACTGAAATCCATAAAATTTCTTTTGGAACATTGATTAAAGATATCCAAGTTCCAACCCATTCATCAATAGTACATTCTGCAGGGTCTTTTCCATATCTTTTCTCAAATTTGCCTGATACTATTGTTCCTGTAATAGAAAAAAGAATTATTAGAAAAAGTAGCGCACGATAATCTTCTGTTCTGGGAATAATTATATAGATTAAAAGTGCAACTAAACTTCCAAAAGTACCTGAGGCAAAAGGAATATAGCCAGTATATAAACCCGAACCAACTATTTTTTCAAACCAGTTTATCTGTTTCATTAAAAATCTTTTTTAATAATTCTGAGTTCACTTTTAAGTATGAAATACCTGAATGAACAGTAATCAAGGTTATTATTAACATTACGCTGAAGATTAGTTTTTCATTCATCATTATTAGAATGTATTCATTATAGTTACTCACAAAATAAGGTGTATTTTGCAAAACATATCCAACAAGTAAATAATATACAAATACCATCTGAAGTAAAGTCTTCCATTTTGCATAATAAGTTGTCTTAAAAGAAATTCCTTTGTTATCGGATAAAATTCTCAATAATGTAACTATTAAATCTCGTAAAATTACCAATAGTACCATCCATAGCGGAAGGATTCCTACGATTACAAAACCAATAAAGCAAGCAGAGGTTAAGATTTTATCTGCCAGTGGGTCCCAAAATTTTCCCCAATCAGTTATATAATTAAACTTTCTTGCAAGCCATCCATCATACCAATCAGTTATTGCAGCGATTAAATATACTATGAAAGAGATTTGAATAAGAGTTGAATCTTTTGATAAAAACAGCACAAGAAAAACAGGAGTTAAAATTATTCTGAAAATCGTTAACTGATTGGGTAATATCATATTTAACCTGCTTTTTCAGCAATAATCTTTAAATACGGGAATTCATAAATTCCAGTGTTATGTCCATCCTGCCATACTATTGAAATTGCATAGCTGCCAACTTGATTGATAGATTTGATTTTTATCTGATTCTCTGCAAACAGCGGAATATAAGACGGACTTTGTTTTTCTTTTTCGGTCAGGCAGGTTGCACAAGGACAAAGCTTTCTTAGTTTTAAGAGCGAAATCGAATTAGTTGAATTATCACTCCAGTAAATCAGAAGTGAATCCTTATCTTCTGATAATTTTATTTGCTTAGGAAATAAATTCATAAATAGATTTTCCCGTTAGAATTTCCAAAGCTTCCTGATATTTTTTACTCGTATTTTTTATTATCTCTTCCGGCAGAACCGGAGCAGGCGGTTTTTTATTAAAATTAATTGATATTAAATAATCTCTTAAAAATTGTTTATCAAAACTTTCCTGAGATTTACCAGCCTGATATTTCTTTGCATCCCAGAAACGGCTCGAGTCAGGAGTAAGTAATTCATCTATTAAAATTACTTTATCATTTATAATTCCAAATTCCATTTTGGTATCCGCAATAATAATCCCTTTTTTCAATGCATATTCATAAGCTCGTTTATAAATAGTTAAAGATATTTCTTTGATTTGCTTAACAATGTCTTCCCCTGCAATTTCTGCAGCTTTATCTTCTGAAATATTTTCGTCGTGGTTACCCAATTCTTCTTTAGTTGCAGGTGTAAAAATTGGATTCTCAAGTTTTTGAGATTCTTTCATTCCTGTTGGTAATTTAATTCCACAAACTTCTCCTGTTTTTAAGTAATCACTCCAACCTGAGCCGGATAAAAATCCTCTGACTACACATTCAATGGGTATGACTTCCGTTTTTTTAACAATCATACTTCTATGCCTGAGAATGTCTGTATATTCCTGACAAGGAATTGGGAAATTATTGACATCTGTTGAAATCAGATGGTTCTCAACCACATCGCTTAAAAGGTTAAACCAAAACTCAGAAATTTTTGTGAGTATAAAACCTTTTAATGGAATCCCTTGATCCATAATAACATCATAAGCTGAGATTCTATCAGTTGAAACGATTAAAAGATTTTCTCCAAGATCATAAATATCTCTGACTTTTCCACGTTTTAATAATCTAAGATTTGGGAAATTGGTCTTTGTTACAGGTACAGTTTTCATAATTGTTGATTTGTTTATTGGCAAATATAACTTAGAATTTTTATAAGAAAGAGTTTTGTCTTCTTTTTCAGGGATTCTTTTTTCAGTTACTTTTGAAAGCTTATTTTTTCAATGCAAAATTTGGATTAAATGTTTATTTTTTCAATAACAAATTGAGAGTTTCAAATGCAGCTTTGCATATTTGAGGATAAAGAGTACTTTAAATTTGAGCCATTAGTTTTTAGCAGACCGGTTTTTGATCTAAAGGTCGGAGCTTCCACTATCAGAGAAAAAATTGCTGATTCATTGAATTTTGATTCATATACTTTGCTTTGTCGGGATTATTTGAAGGAAACATTAAATAATCAAAATCCGGCTATATTAGTTAATGAATTTCTGGAAGATGATTACTTATTTGTAAATGGAAGAATTTTCCCAAATTCTGAACTCAAAAGTTTTTTACCTGATTCGTTTCAGGGAAATTTATTGTTAAAAAATGCGGATGTGATATTAGCTGCTTATGTATCAAAGGATTTGATTAAAAAATATTTCAGAGTAGAAAATCCTGAGTTTACAGATGAACTTTTTCTTAATCTCCCCTCACAGAAAACAGAACTCGACTATTTTACTTATTGCTGGGATTTAATCAATCAGAATGAAAATTTTATAAATCGGGATTTTGACTTATATAAAAGCAATTATTCAAATAAAAAATCAGAGAAGAAAGAAGGTAACTTTCATCTCATTAACGAGGGAAAAATTTTTATCTCTGATTCATCTGAAATCGGATATGGAGTTGTTTTAGATGCATCATCAGGTCCGATAATAATTGATGAAAACGCTGCAATTATGCACAACACTGTTATTTATGGCCCTTGTTATATTGGAAAAAATGCTTTTGTCAAAAGCAACACGACTATTTATGGAGGAACTTCTATTGGCAATTACTGCAAAGTAGCTGGTGAAGTTTCAAATTCTATTTTAATGGATTTTTCAAATAAACAACACGACGGATTTTTGGGTAATTCTTATCTCGGAAGTTGGGTAAATTTAGGTGCAGGAACTGTAACAAGTAACCTGAAGAATAATTATTCAAAAATTCGGGCAGAGCTTTCTTTCGGATCCATAAAAACTGATTTACAATTTTTAGGGTTATTGGCAGGTGATCATTCTAAATCAGCTATTGGTACAAGATTCAATACTGCTACAATTGTTGGTTTTAGCAGTAACATTTTTGGCTCAGGCTTTACCGATAAATTTATTCCATCTTTTGCCTGGGGCTCTATTAACTCAAAAGATGTTTATAAAGTTGATAAAGCAGTAGAAGTAGCCAAAATTGTTCTTTCACGAAGAAATAAAGAGTTTACTCAAAAAGATTATAACTTGTTTTTAACTATTTTTAATCATACAGTTTCAATTAGAGAGAAATATGGATATAAATGAAGATAATAATTTAATAGATAAACCTGTTTTTGATGAAGAAATAATTCCTGCTGAAATAACTGATGGAATTACTATTCCTTTTGAAGAGCATAAAGTTGTAGATCTTTATTCTGGTGTTAGAGGAATTGCAGTAAAAATTCTTAACCGTATAGAGAAAACTGATGCTTACCTCGAAAAGCTTTTAGACTTTGAAATGAAAAACTCCGATTTATCAGGTCCAGATAAAGCTTTGCTTTTCGAAATAGTGCACGGAGTTGTAAGATGGATGGGAAGATTAGATTGGATATTAAACGGGTTTTATAAAGGTCAGTTCGCAAAAGCTATTCCTGATATGAAGAATGGCCTGAGAGTAGCTTTGTATCAGATTTTTTTCCTGGATAAGATTCCGGATTATGCTGCAGTCAATGAAGCTGTTGAATTTATTAAAAAACTTCAGGGGCAAAGGGTTGCGAATATCAGTAATGCAATTTTGAGGAATATTCTTAAATCGAAGGATGGAATAAGATATCCTGATCCGCAGGAGGATTTGATTGGTTATCTTGCAACTTACTATTCACATCCGAATTGGTTGGTAAAACGTTATATAGAAAGGTTTGGCAAAGAAGAAACTGAAAAACTTCTCAATGCAAATAATGAAAAACCATTTCTTACTTTAAGAGTTAATTCAATTAAAACAACTCACGAAGAATTCCAAAAACTGTTAGACTCTGTAAATCTAAAGTACAGAGTAGGAAAGTATAACTCAGATTTTATTCAATTACAAAATCTTACTAACATTACTGCCTGGGAGTATTTTGGAAAAGGATATTTTAACATTCAGGATGAAAGCACAGGGTTAGCTTGTAAGTTACTTGATGTAATTCCAGGAATGAGAATTCTTGACTTATGTGCTGCTCCTGGCGGCAAAACTGCTTACATAGCAGCCCTGATTAAAGATAAAGGGGAAATAATAGCTCTCGATAAATTTGACGCAAGATTAAAATTATTACAAAAAAATTGTGACAGATTAGGAATTAAATCTGTTAAATCAGTTGTTGCTGATGCGTTGGAATTTAAAGATGCTCCTTTTGATAGAATTTTGGTAGATGTCCCTTGTACAGGAACAGGAACGCTATCCAAGAAACCTGACATAAAATGGAAAAAAGATATGTTTGATATAAAGAAAATAGCTGAACATCAACTGAAACTTTTGCAAAAAGCTGCAACTCTTGTTAAGCCAGGTGGAATAATTGTTTACAGCACTTGTTCTATTGAAGAAGAAGAGAATTTTCAAGTTGTCCAAAAATTTCTCGAAAGTAATAAGGATTTCCAACTTAAGTCAGCAAAAGGAATTCTCCCTGATGATGTTATTGATCAGAACGGTTGTGTTCAGACGTTTCCGCATAAACATCAGATGGATGGTGTATTTGCTGCTAAATTATTAAAAACATAGTATTTATTATGCTTAATTTTTTTTCTGAAGAACTTAAAAACAGAAGAGAAGAAATCGGATTAACAGTCCAACAAATTGCGTCAAAAACAAGGATAGATAAAAAGTATATCGAGTTTATTGAGCAGGGGAATTTTTCATTTCTTCCCGAGCTTTACGTAAAATCTTTTATACGTGAGTATGCTTCAATTGTTGATTTAGACCCCGATGAAACGATTAAAAAATATCAGCTTGCTAAAGAAGGTAAACTGATATCTGAAGCTGAGAAAAAAGATTTTTCTGAAATCACTGAAGAAAAAAAGCATATTCCGGAACATCCAAAAACCGAAGCCAAATCTTTTATTGATGAGAATTGTGCAAATCAACCTCAGAACCAATCAAATAATAAAAACGGAAATCTGATTATTATTTCTTCTGCAATTATAGGGATGCTTATAATTATCATTGCTCTTTTTTTTATGACTTCTAAAAATGACATAGTTATCGAAGAAACTCCTTTTAAAGAAATTGTAAATCAGGACGAAGAAAGATTTGAAGAATCAACCGATGGTTCAGAAAATTTTTCTTCGATTTCAACGGATAGCTTGAGTTTGGAAATTTCTACCAAAGACACAACCTGGGTTTACTTAATACTTGATAATTCAACTGTCAATGAATTTATTTTGTATCCTAATAACAAAACAGTAGTAAAAGCTAAATCAACATTTGAAGGCACGATAGGGAATTCCGGCTCAACTTCTTTAAAGTTAAATGATAGAAATCTGGATTTTCTGGGAAAGAATAATCTACCTCGTCATTTCAGATTAAATAAATCTATCGGATTGGAATATCTTAATAATCGTCCAATATTGAATAGCCAAGATGTCAGCAGATAAAATAAAAGAAAGAATTGAGTTTTTAAGAAATGAGATAAATAAACACGATTATCATTATTATGTCTTATCCCAACCGCTGATAAGCGACTTTGATTACGATCAGTTATATAAAGAATTAGAAAACTTAGAATCAGAATATCCACAATTTATCACATCAGATTCTCCAACTCAAAGAGTTGGAAAAGATTTAACGAAAGACTTTAAACCTGTTAATCATTCTTTCCCAATGTTAAGTCTTGCTAATACTTATACTGAAGGTGATTTGATTGATTTTGATAAAAGAATTAAAAAAGAAATTAATTCTGATGATATAGATTATGTGGTTGAATATAAAATTGATGGAGCCTCTGTCAGTTTAAGATATGTTGAAGGTAAATTAGTAACTGCGGCAACTCGTGGCGATGGTACTGTTGGAGAAGATATTACAAATAATGCAAAAACAATAAAATCAATTCCTCTGAATATTTCATATGATGTTGTTAAAAAATATAATCTGAATGACTTTGAAGTTCGTGGTGAGATTTATATGAATATCTCCGACTTTAATAAATTAAACAATGAAAGGATGGAAAAAGGAGAGAAACTTTTTGCAAATCCAAGAAATTTTGCTGCAGGAAGTCTAAAATTACAGGACCCGAAAATTGTTGCTTCTCGCAAATTGAATGTTTTTATATATTCATTATTGAGTGAAAATCTTGTATCAGAATCTCATTGGGATAACTTAATGATTTTGAAAGAATGTGGCTTTAGAATAAATCCTTTCTCAAAGGTTTGTAAAAATCTTACGGAGGTGAATGATTATTGCAGAGAATTAGAGTCAAAAAGATATAAACTGGATTATGAGGTTGATGGTGCAGTTATCAAAGTAAACTCAATTCAGTATCAAAAGATTCTTGGAAATATCGCTAAATCACCAAGATGGGCAGTTGCATTTAAATTCAAAGCTAAACAAGAAAAAACCAAAGTTAAAAATATTGTATGGCAAGTTGGAAGAACGGGAGCAATTACACCTGTTGCAGAATTAGAACCCGTTTTACTCTCTGGTTCAACTATTAGCAGAGCAACTCTTCATAATTTTGATGAAATAAAAAGAAAAGATATCAGAGTAGGGGATTCAGTTTTAATTGAAAAAGGTGGTGATGTTATTCCGAAAGTTGTGTCTGTATTATTTGAAGAAAGAGACCCGAATATTCCTGAAACATCTCCTCCTGAATATTGTCCCGAATGTAATTCAAAAATCTTTTTCCCCGAGAGTGAAGCGGCAGCATATTGCGAAAATTCTGAATGCCCTGCCCAGATTAAAGCAAGACTTGTTCATTTTGCTTCGCGAGGAGCTATGGATATAGAAGGTTTAGGTGAAGCACTGATTGAGTTATTCGTTGACAAAGGATTTCTGAAAACATTTTCAGATATATACAAATTAAAAAATCACAGAAATGATTTGATTGAAATTGAAAGATTAGGACAAAAAAGCGTTGATAAATTATTGGATAACATTGAAAAAAGTAAAAGTCAGCCCTTTCACAAGGTTTTATTCGCATTAGGAATCAGATATGTTGGTTCAGGCGTATCTCAAAAATTAGTTGACCATTTTCAGAATATTGATGCTATTATTAACGCCGATGAAGAGAAATTAAGTTCAGTTTATGAAATCGGACCTAATATCAGCAAAAGTGTAAAAAGATTTTTTTCAGAAGAATCAAATATTAAACTGATAGAAGAATTAAAATCTCTTGGTCTGAAATTTTATTCTGAAAAAAAGAATGATGTACAATCGAATTTTTTCAAAAATAAATCTTTTGTTCTTACAGGTACTCTGAATTCATTTTCCAGAGAATCAGCATCACGGAAAATTATAGAATTGGGAGGAAAAGTATCTTCTTCTGTTTCGAAGAATACAAACTATGTAATTGCAGGTGAAAACGCAGGCTCAAAATTAGATAAAGCCAAGTCACTTGGTATAAATATATTGTCAGAAGATGATTTTATTAGATTATTAAAAGAAGTTGAATCCGGCAGTTGATAATGATAGATTATATTAAAGAAAAACTTGCAACATATATTGTAAAGAAGAATCTGAAAGAAAATCTCCCATTACAACAATCATTTTCGCAATCGTTTAAAAATTCTTTCAACTTTTTTGTTATAATGCCTGCAAATGAGTCAGACTTTAGAAATTCTTTCACTGTTCTTGATTTTCTTGATAGTCAAAACAAAACTTTAACAATTTTTACAAATGACTTCAGAGTTGCTTTGCTGCCGGTTAAGTTTAGAAATAAATCATTAAGTTTCAGTATAATTGAAATGAACAAACTCAAACTGCCTACTAATGATTTAATAGCTAAACTTAAGAAGTTACACTTCGATGCTGTCCTTGATCTGAACAGAGAGGAAAACCTTTTTTCCAGTTTCGTGTCTAATTTAGTTAACTCTAAAATCAGAATAGGAATAGAGAAAAAAAAATCCGTTAATTACTATAATCTGATTTTTTCAGACAATAATTTTGAGAGTAATATTTTCTACTCAAATTTATTAAATTGCTTAAAAATGTTTTAGGAGTAAAGATGAATTATCAGACTAATAAAGTTGGTAATATCTTAATTTTCAAGTTGAATGAAAAAAAATTGGACACAACTATTTCAGGACTATTAAAAGGGGAGTTTACTCTGGCATTTAAGGAAGGAAATTTTATTAATTTAATTATTGATTTAAGTGAAGTAGAAAGTTGCGACAGCTCAGGATTAAGTGCAATACTTGTAGCTAACAGACTAGTATCATCAAGCAATGGACAAATTAGAATTGCCTCACCAAAAGAAAAAGTAATGAATTTAATAAAAGTTACTCAACTTGATCGGGTTTTATCTGTAAGTGACTCTGTTGAGGAAGCTATTTCTGAAATGGTTTGATTTTTCTGCTCTTTACAAAACTGCTTTATATAATGATAAGCTAATAAATAACCCTTCTTCAAAGCTAAGTCGAGATCCTTACAACAACCTTCAATATCGTTAAATTCTTTTTTGCACATTCCTCTGTAAAAGTATGCAGTTTCGTGATTTGGATTCAGAACAATGCATTTATCAAATTTTTTTATGCTTTCCTGATAATTTCCAAGATTATATTCACAAAAACCAAGATAGTAATTTGCCTCAGAGCTATCAGGCTTGTGATTTAAATAGTTTTGAAAATCTTTTTTAGCTTCAGCATATAAGTTTATCTCAACATATGATCTGGCTCTGTGATAAAATGCAAGAACTTCTTTCAATCCTCTCTCAAGAGCTTTTGTATAATCTGAAATAGCTTCTTCATAAAGTTTAAGATGACTGTAGCACAAACCCCGCGCATAATAAGCTGATGCCTCATTCATATTGAGATTAATTGCTGATGTAAAATCCAGTATTGCACCTTTGAAATCATTAAGTTTGGTCTTCGCAATTCCTCTACGGAAAAATATTTCATAATCGGGAGAAGATATTTTTAATGCATTATCATAATCTTCCAAAGCCCCTTTATAATCTTTAAGTTTTTCTCTTTCTTTGGCTCTGGAGGTGAAATCTTCTTCACTTCCTTTTTCTAATTCTATATTAAGACTCTGTTCCAGAATTTTGCGGGTTCGGTAGGGAAGTTTTTTTCTTTTTGACTTAATAATTTTGAAAGCAAAGAATGCAAATATTATTAAAGCTGAAATTATGTATAAAATATCACTATTCATTAAATTGCTTTCATTGATTAGATAAAATATTTAATCTGATTATAATTTAATAAAAATTTTCAGAAATAGTCAAATACAATAAATGAAGAAAAATCGAGTTTTAGATAACGACCTGAAAAATTTAAGACTTATAATTCTGGATATGGATGGGACTTTGCTCAATAAGAAAGGTCTTGTTTCGGATAATATTATTTCACTTATTCATACTTTAAAGAAAATTGGCGTTTTAATTACTCTTGCTTCAGCAAGAGTTCATTCTTCTATGGTAAAATTTGCGGAATTATTAGATATTGATATTCCGTTAATTTCATTAGATGGTGCACTTATCAAAAACAGAAAAGGTGATGTGGTAATTCATCAGGCAATTATTAAACCATCTGTTGTTCGTAAAGCTATCAAACTCGCTGAGCAATATCTCGTTCAGATAGGTTTGTGCCATCAGGATGAGATATTCTATAATGAAGATAGCTCCTCTTTACCTATGATTCTGGAAAAAGCGGGAGCTAAATACACAGAAGTTAAATCATTTGATAATCAGATAAAAAATACATTGGAAATTGTTTGTATTGGTGACAATAAAAAAAGTCTTGAACTGATCTCGAGAAAATTGAAGTTCCCATTTTCTTTCGGAAATTCTGTAAATATTTACAGGTCAAGATTATATCCGGATATCCATTATCTGGAATGCAAAAAATCCGGGTCTTCGAAAGCTAATGCATTGTATAAACTAATACGTTATCTTAAAATTAAAGAAAAAAATACTCTCGTTGCCGGTGATTGGCATAATGATATACCAATGTTTAAAACGAAAGCTATAAAAGTTGCACTGAAAAATTCAATCCCAGGATTAAAAAAGAATGCAGATATAATTCTGAAAAGAACAAATGATGAAGATGGATTACAGGAAATTTTTGAAAAAATTATTTTCTTGAAAAGCTGATATGAAAACAGACCCAACTAAAAAAGGAATTAAAAGGAAGATTCTAATATTTACGATAACTACATTATTTATCGTATTTATGTTTCCTAAAGGTGAATCTCTTGATTTTCAGGTTTCGGAAGGTACAATCTGGACTCAGGAAGATCTTATCGCTCCATTTAGTTTTCCTGTTCTTAAAGATGCAGCGATTTATGAAAGAGAAATTAGAGAGGCAGAAGAATCAGTTTTTCCTGTCTATGTCAGAAAAAATTTTTCTATAACGGATTCCCTGAACAGCTTTAATAAAAAACTTGTCGAAATATTAGATGAAAATCTTAAAAGGGAATTAAATGATTTTGTAAATCCTACCTTTTTTTCATCGCAATCTTTCTCTGCATTGCTCTATATTCATCGTGAAAAAAGAAATTACTCAAGAGATAAAACATCAATTGAAAATTTACTGGAAAATGCAAACCCTGTAATTTTTCAGTTACATAAAAAGGGAATACTGGATTCAAATCTTAAAGATAAAATCAGGGATACAATTGCTGTTCGGGTTGGGAATATAGATATAATCAACTCTGTTAAAGAATTTCTTTTTTATGATGAGGCTAAAAATGTTGCTTCGCTGATTATTAACCAATTAAACCTGAAAGAAGATTATAAAAAAATTCTCGAAGAGTACACTCACCGATTCATAATTCCAAATATTATATTTGATGAAAACGCAACTTTATTAGAAATCGAACAAGCAAAAAATAGCGTTCCAAGGTATTCAGGAATAGTTAATGAAAATGAAAGAATAGTCGCTAAACACGACCGTATTACAAAACAGGTAAAACTTAAAATTGAATCTTACAAAGAAGCTAAAAGTGAGGATATAACTTTTCTGGAAAGCATTTTACAAATTATTGGTAAATTTTTACACATTGGAGCGTTCCTGATAATATTGGGCATATATCTTTACTTGTTCAGAAAAAAGATATTTTTCGATACAAGTAAGCTAATGCTCATAGCTTTGCTTTATATGTTTGTAGCGTTTATCACTTTTTTAATAAACTCTGCACCTATAAAAGCACCTATTCAGTACCTGATTTTTATTCCTGTTGTATCTATGATTCTCACCATTACTTTTGATTCAAGGGTTGGATTTTATTCAACTGTGATACTCACATTGATTGTAGGTGCACTTAGAGGAAATGATTATACTTTTATGGCAACTAACTTTGTAGCTGGTGCATTGTCTGTTTATACAGTTAGAGATATTAAGAACAGAACTCAGATTTTCAGATCATTCATTTTTATTTTCATTGGATATTTTACTACTGTTGTAGCTTTTGGTCTGGAGAGATTTGCTTCTGTACAATCAATTTTATTAGAATTAGCTTTTGCTTCCTCCAACGCACTCATTAGCCCGGCACTTACTTATGGTTTACTAATATTTATTGAAAGAATATTCAAAATTACAACTGAACTTACTTTGCTTGAATTATCTAATTATGAACGACCATTATTAAGAGAACTTGCAACTAAATCACCAGGTACTTTTAGTCATACATTGACAGTAAGTCTTATTTCTGAATCTGCTGCTGAAAAAATTGAAGGTAATTCTCTATTAGCAAGGGTCGGTGCACTTTATCACGACGTTGGAAAAACAATCTATCCGAATGCTTTTATTGAAAATCAGATTAAAGGTGAGAATGTTCACGATTCACTTAAACCCGAAGAAAGTGTTAAAATGATTTTGAGACATATAGATGAAGGTATTGAATTAGCTAAAATTAACAAACTTCCTCAGGAGATAATAGATTTTATTCCTATGCATCACGGAACTTCTGTAATTTCTTATTTCTATGACAAAGCTAAAAAAATGTACGGTGAAGAAAACTTAAACATTGAAGAATTCAGATATAAAGGTCCAAAGCCAAATTCAAAAGAAACTGCTATTGTAATGCTGGCTGATAGTTGTGAATCGGCAGTTCGCTCAATAATAGAACCTAATGAAGAAAAAATAAAAAATGTCGTAACTAATATAATTAACTCTAAATTAGAAGATCATCAACTTGACGAAGCTCCAATTACTCTATCAGATGTTTATAAAATTAAGGAAACTTTTCTGAATATTCTTATTACTCAGAATTATAAAAGAATTAAATATCCGAAACAAGATGAAATAGAAAAAGGACTTAATCCAACTTCCGAAAACCAATGAACCCATTTCTTAAAGAGTATCTTGCTCTACTAAAAGTTGAAAAGAACCTTACAAAAAATACTATCTCTTCATACAGGAATGATTTAGAAACATTTCTAAACTACATTGAAGATATTGGTCTGAGAGATTTATCCGAAATTAACTCAGACCATATTAGTTCGTTCTTTAAACTTTTAAAAAATCTTGGTTTGAATGAAAGATCGAGTGCAAGATATTTCTCCTCAATCAGAGGTTTCTTTAAATATCTGATTAAGAATGAATACGTTGAATCAAGCCCTATCGAAAAAATGAAAGCTCCTAAGATTTCCAGAAAACTGCCCTCGGTTCTTTCTATTGATGAAATTAATTTGATATTAAACTCTCCTTCCACTGAAGATAAGTATGGAATTAGAGATAAAGCTATTCTGGAAGTTTTTTATGCTTGTGGACTAAGAGTCTCTGAGTTGATAAATCTGAAAATCGTTGATTTGTTTCTGAAAGAGAACCTTATTAAAGTTTTTGGAAAAGGCAGAAAGGAAAGACTGATTCCGATTGGCTCAACTGCAATTGCTTGTATTGAAAATTATCTTACTCAAAGCCGACCATTCCTTAAGAAAAATCTGCAA
Source organism: uncultured Ignavibacterium sp. (assembly GCA_937942875.1). Lineage (GTDB taxonomy): Bacteria > Bacteroidota > Ignavibacteria > Ignavibacteriales > Ignavibacteriaceae > Ignavibacterium. The sequence continues at coordinate 52,734 of CALEBT010000006.1, forward strand.
AGTGAAAACTATCTTTTCCTCAGTAATCGCGGGAAAAAATTTTCAAGAATGGGAGTGTGGAAAATAGTTAAGCGATATGTGGAGCAAACTAATATTAAAAAAGAAATTCATCCTCATACATTCCGGCATTCTTTTGCAACTCATCTAATTGAAGGTGGCGCTGATCTCCGATCAGTTCAGGAAATGCTTGGTCATTCTGATATTTCAACCACACAGATTTATACTCATATCGATCGTGATTATATCAAGAAAGTTCATAAAATGTATCATCCGCGTGGATAAAAAACAATTATATGAAAATATTTCTGAAATACATTTTAATAAGTTTTTTCTTTTCGTTTGCTTATTGTGATAAACAAAATGAGGAAGATTCTTCATTAAAAGAAAATTATTATTCGAAAATTCAGAATTTCAAAGGTTTCTATTTCATTTCGGAGAATCAAGGACGTTTTGATTTAATGTATTATGATTTCTTGGAAGATTCTGTTTTGAAAATTTTTTCAGACAATTCCCGGAAAGTAATAGAAGTTGAACATAACTTTTATAGTTTTACAACTTTTTTTGTAACGGTGAACAGATTAAATAAAAAAACTGCAATACCAGAGTACGAAGGAATTAAATTATACCGTTACGACCCTGATCATAAAAAAATTGATTTATTAAATAGATTTTCTCCTTCTATTCAAATTTATTCATTTTGGATCGATATCAATAGATATAAGGTTATTCGGATTTATTTTGATGAAATTGTTGCTTCTTATGTAAATAAACATACTCTTATTTACAACCCTTTTGGAAAACTTCTGTCCGAAGAAAATGAAGTATTTGATCTGGTAAAAAGTGGTTATCCGGTTAAAGAAACCATACCCTTGAAACCTCTTTCATTAGATAAAAATCATCTGATAAAATTTGATGCAGATTCAGTTTTTATTATTAACAAAGAATTGAATAGGTCAAAAAAACTATTAGTAAATAAAAAAATTCTTGATTTAATTTGGACTGATAATGAAAAACATTTGATAGTTTTTTATGAGAATCCGGAAAATAAACTAAGAAATATTTTACTATTTGATTTGATAAATAATAAAATTGTTAGGACTTTTGATGAAAAAGGAATTAAAAATTTTCTATCAATAGGGAATTATCTGATTTTCGACTACCGGGAAAATAATTCTCAGACAATAGAGGTTTTTAATATTGAAAGACTTCTTAGTGTTAGGAAAATTTCGTTTGGCAAGAATAGTTATTTAAAGAATGTAACTTTACATTGAGAAATTAAATTGAATACATATATTAGAATAATTACTTATACAAAACCATACTGGAAGCAAATCTTTCTGACATTTATTTTTTCAATTTTTTATGCAGTTTTAAATGGAGCTTCGGTTTATCTGACAATTCCACTTCTTGATACTCTTTTTCAGGAATCTTCGAATCAGGTTGTTGTTCAGCAGGAAAGTATTCAAAAAACGAGTTCAGTTCTGCCTGACTGGGTTGAAAATACTAAAAAGAATATAAGCGAATCATTTAATAGTTATATTCTGCAAGGTGAGAAGTCGGATGTGCTTTTAAGAATATGCATAATCATCGTAATAGCATTCTTCCTTAAAAATGTTTTTGGATATTTGCAGGGTAATTTTATGACTTATGTTGAGTATGCTGCAATGAAGGATTTGAGAGATCAGGCATATATACATCTGCAAAAATTACCAATGAGTTATTTCAAAAAAGAAAGAGTTGGAAATCTGATTTCAAGATTTACCAATGATGTAGTAATAGTTCAGGCAAGTATTTCAGCAACATTTTCCAATCTGATTAAAGAGCCATTGACAATTCTTGTATTTCTGTTTATAGCAATAAGTATAAGCTGGAAGTTAACCCTCTTTGCATTTTTAATCCTGCCTTTTTCAATGGTTATAATTGCCTGGATTGGTTTTAAATTAAGAAAGCAAACAGCAAAACTTCAATCTAAGTTTGCTGATATAACCAGTGTGCTTCAGGAGACTATTTCAGGAATTAAGATTGTAAAAGCTTTTGGAATGGAGGATTATGAGAACAGAAAATTTATGAATGAAACCCGTTCATTCTTTAAATTAGTTTTACGTATTGCACTTGTTCGAAATGCTTCATCACCCTTAACGGAATTTTTAAGCGTTGTCGTAGGTGCGTTTATTATTTATTATGGAGGATTGCAAGTAATTGGCGATCATTCTTTGTCCGCCAGTCAATTTCTTGGATTTTTGTTTGCGATTTTCCAACTTATGCCGCCGATAAAAGAACTCAGTAGCGTAAATAACAGAATACAGGAAGCAAGTGCGGCTGCTGAAAGAATTTTTGAAATACTTGATACCCAACCTTCAATAAAAGATTCTGACAATGCAAAAGACTTGACTGCCTTTAATGATTCTTTAGAGTTTAGGAACGTATCATTTAAGTATGATGATTCTGAAGATTGGGTTTTGAAGAATATTTCATTCAAAGCTGCTAAGGGAGAAATTATTGCTTTTGTCGGACCAAGCGGAGGAGGAAAATCTACTCTTGTTGATTTGATCCCAAGATTTTATGACCCTAATTCAGGAAACATTTTGATTGATGGGACTGATATTAGAAACTTCTCACTCAAATCTTTAAGAGCGAAAATGGGAATTGTTACTCAGGAAACTTTTCTGTTTAATACTACAATTTGGGAAAATATTGCTTATGGAATTTCAGATTGTCCCAAAGAAAAAATAATTGAAGCTGCGAAAACTGCTAATGCTCATAATTTTATTATTGAGCTGCCACAGGGATATGACACGATAATAGGAGAACGAGGTGTAAAATTATCTGGTGGGCAGAGGCAAAGAATTACAATAGCAAGAGCTTTACTTAAAAATCCTGAAATTATGATTTTCGATGAAGCGACTTCCGCTCTTGATAATGAATCAGAAATACTTGTACAGGAAGCAATTGAAAGATTGATGAAAAACCGTACTACCTTTGTGATAGCTCATAGACTTAGCACAATCAGAAATGCATCAAAGATATTAGTCATTGACAGGGGAGAAATAGTTCAATATGGTAATCACGAAGAACTTATTCTTCAGGAAGGAAAACTTTACAAGAAACTTTATGAAATGCAATTTCGTGATACAACGGAATTTATAAATGGCAAATAGCAGATTTGACAAGAAAGTATTATTAGCAATACTTTCGCTTTTTGCGGTTAGCTTTCTTTTGTCCTTAGCATTAATGCAATTAGTAGCAGGGCTTATTTTCTGTATGTGGTTATTTGAAAATAATGAAGAAAAAAGAAAAGCCAGTGGATTAATTCTTTATGCTATTTTTATCTTTGGTTTAGTTAGATTGATTTCGGTCTTTCTTTCTGATTTCCCTTCATTAAGTTATGAGGTCTTTTATAAAGAAGCTATTTTTTATACAACTGCAGTATCATTGAGTTTTTATTATAAATCATTAGATAAAGACGAGATTATTAAACTTCTCCACTTTTTTGTCTTCGGAGCAGTATTTGTTTCTTTGATAGGTATTTATCGTTTCTATTCTGGTGACGTTGACAGAGCACAAAGTTTTTCAGGAAGTTATACTGCTTATTCTTCTTATTTAATGGTTGTTTTTAGTTTTTCTTTGTTTTTCTATAAAGATTATTCAAAAAAGTCTAATCAGATTATCTGGGCTATCGTGTACGTAACATTATTATTGGGGATTTTCACATCATTGGGTAGAGCCAATCTTTTTATTGCAATACTGATTTTTCTGATATCAATAATTCTTAAACAAATAAAACCTTTACAACTAGTAGTATTATTATTGTTTATTGTCGGGATTTTTGCTCTTAATTATTTTTTCCCTTCAGAGAGAATTGAACAAAGAGCAACTAATATTACCCAACTTTCAGACAGAGATATTATTTGGGAAGGGGCAATCAAAATTATCTCAGAAAGACCAATAATTGGCTATGGACCTCGAACCTTTTCAGAAGTTTTTCCGCTTAAAGAAAAATTTCAGGATAAAGGAATAGGGGGTTGGCATAATGATTTTTTGCAAATTTACTTTGAAAGTGGAATAATTGGACTAATATCGTTTCTGATTCTGATTTTTGTGATAATAAAAGAATTATTTAAACAGATAAAAAACAAAAATCTTTCAAACGAATTCAGAAGTATTTCAACTTCAATTCTTTTTGTTTTAATTAGCTTACTATTAAGTGCTTTCTTTTCTGGATTTATTACCTCTGTCTATATTTCCGTTGTTTTCGTCTTTCTAATTATGCTTGTTGATAGAATTAATCTCGATATTGCTAATTAAGGAAAAACCTGACACCGATCCCGCCGTCTATTGAAAATTTTGTTGCCGGAATTAAATCCATTACAGGAGCTATTTCAACAAAAACGTCTATACTTGTTCCTCTTGGCATCCATAAACCTCCCAGAACGCCGCGAGCACCTAATCTGGAATTATTATCATCTTGAAATTTCAGTCTTATACCCGGTCCGTAATAAATCGATATTCTTTCCGGAGAATTTATTCCGTCGTTAATATGAAATAAAAAATCTCCGTGTAAATGCAAACGACTGTTCTTTTCAAAGGAATATCCTAGTCCAAAATCAAAGGCATTTATTCCTGAAGTCCAATATTTGCCACTAATGCCGGTAGGAGAGCCTAAAATAATCCCAATTCCAAAGTTTTTATTCTGTGCTTGAACATTATTTAGTGAAAACATCAGACAAATGAAAGTTATCATTAAAAATTTTTTTGGAATTTCCATAAAATCTCCTTTTTTATTTGAAATATATCCTGTTTTTGTCAATAATCAGTTGATATTCATCTGACCTAACAATTTAAAAACATTGCTTTTTAGTAGCTTCTAATCTATTTTTACCAACTTAAAAATTAAGTTTAAAAATTTTTCGGAGAGAATATAACTATGCCAATGATGGCCAAAATGAGAAGTCTTGCTCCGGCATTTATCATCACAGTTGGAGCACTGTTTGTTTTATTTATGGTAATTTCTGATTCTAATGTGTTGGAAGCAATTGGCGGTCCTGTAAAATATGTAGGAAAAGTAAATGGAAAAGAAATCACTTATCAGGATTTTCAATCGGCATTTGACAGACAAGTTGAAAACTTTAAGCAACAAAATGGTCAAGACCCCAATGAAGACCAATTAGAGCAGATCAGAGAACAGGTTTGGGAATCTCTTGTAAATCAGGCTTTAATTGATCAACTAATTGAAAAATATAATCTATCTGTTACTGATCAGGAAGTTAAAGATGTTATTCTCGGTGAAAACCCGCCCGATTTTCTGAAACAGAATTTTATTGACTCGTTGGGTAATTTCAATCGCCAACTTTATGAACAGGCATTATTTGACCCTCAGAATAAACAAGCATTGATTCAGGCTGAAGAGTTTGTGAGACAATCTAGATTAACACAAAAACTTCAGAGTGTTTTACTGGCTTCTATAATTGTTGGAGAAGATGAGGTCCGAAGGAGATTTATAGACCAGTTTACTAATATTGAAGCTGATTATATCCTGTTTGATGTTAATTCCATTCCTGATAATGAAATTAAAATTACAGATGAAGACCTAAAAAGTTATTATGAAAAGAACTTAAATCTTTACAAACAATTACCTCAGAGAAAACTTAAATTTGTTTTATTCCCAAACGTTGCTTCTCAAGACGACACCTTGTTAGTTATTAAAAATCTCGAAAATATTCTAAAAAAAGCTAAAGAAGATACCTCTGACTTCAAAGGACTGGTAGAAATCTATTCAGAATTGCCTTATTCAAGAGATACTCTCACAATTCAGTATTTTAATTCTGAGGCTTTATCCCTAATTAAAAATGCTAAACCCGGAGATTTAATAGGTCCGGTTGGAACTCCTCAAGGTTACACAATATATAAATATTTTGGAACCGTTCAGAGCGACCAACAATTCGTAAGAGCATCACACATACTTATCAATCAGTTTGGCTCTGATGAAAAAAATCTTGAAGAAGCAAATAAAATTTATGAGAGATTAGTCAAAGGTGAAAGTTTTGAAAAATTAGCAGAACAATATTCCGCTGATCCCGGCAGCGCAAAAAATGGCGGAGATTTGAATTACTTCTCTAAGGGAATGATGGTAAAAGAGTTTGAGGACGCATCTTTCAATGGTAAGTTAAACGAAGTTCAAAAGCCTGTTAAATCTACTTTTGGCTATCATATAATTAAAGTTACAGATAAAACTAACAGTAAATTTGTTGTTGAAAGAATTGTTAATCAGGTTAAACAATCTGCTACCACAAGAGATCGAATTTTTAATGCAGCCAATGATTTTTCATTCCTTGCACAAAAAAACGGATTTGAACAGGAGGCTCAACTGATGAATTATGAAATTAAAGAAACTCCTCTATTCTCAGAACAATCAGTTTCAGTTCCTGCAATTGGGCCAAATAAAAGGTTAGTCACTTATTCTTTTGAAAATAGTGTTGGAACTATCAGCAGTCCCTTTAAAGTTCCGATGGGTTATGTTGTTGTAAAAATTGCTGAAGCAACTAAAGAGCGATTCACACCATTTGAAGAAGTAAAAGAAGCTATGCGTCCTGCTGTTATTAGAGAAAAGAAATTTGAAAAACTTGAAAAATCAGCAAAAGAAGTATTTCAAAAATTGAATGGTAATCTTAATAATATCAGTTCAATCAGACCTGATTTGCAAGTGATGAATACTGGTCCTTTTACACCTAATGGCAATATTCCTAACTTAGGAAGAGACTATTTATTCATAAATAAAGCATTGGAAGCAGAAATTGGAAAGATTCAACAGCCATTTAAAGGTATGCGTGGTTGGTACATTATGAGTGTTAAATCAAGAACACCTTTTGATAAAGATAATTATGAAGCACAAGCTTCTGTATTAAAGAACCAAATATTAAATGAGAAAAAAGGAAGATTCTTTACTGAACTTTTAACTAAAATTAAAGATGATGCTGATATAGTAGATAACCGTCATTTGTTTTTCGGTTGGTAATAAATGCTTTTCGTGGTTTTGATATGTCGAAGCTGAATTATACACTTTCTTTGATAATATTACTCTTTTATGGAAATTCCCTCGCCCAATCTAAAGGTGAAGGTTTTAGCTTAAATATTGGTTTGGGATTAATTTCATCTTCAAAGATTTTTCCTAATCCAAATTCATCTGACCTAATTGAAAGAAACAAGTCTTTTGAAATTACAAATATTTTATCTCCTGCTTTAGAGTTAAAATATAATTTTAATGAAGAAGTATCAATCGGTTTATCTTCTGAATATGCATCAAAGATGAAAAAGGGCAACTTTGTTTCTGCATTATCAGGAAGTCAACTGGTTGAACTTGAATCGGAGGATGGTTTTATCTTCATCCCAATTGAATTATCAGTTTATCAAACACTACCTTTTTCAACCGAAAACTTTAAATTCAACATTGGTGGTGGGCTGGGTTATTATATAGCAAAATTGAAAAGAAACTTTGGAGATACAAAAATTTCTACTGTTGAATCTTCACCTGTTTTTGGAATTCAGGTTTCTGCCTCAGTGGAATATAAAATTTTAGAATATTTAGGATTATACTTACAAACAAAATATCGTGCTCCGGAAATAAAAGTTTCAAGCCGATATGATAAGAATACAGTTGAATATAAAGGAAAAACAATAACTATTCTTCAGGACACTTTTGATTCAAAAATAAGTGTCAATGGAGTTGTTTTAATGATAGGCTTAACTTACAATTTTAATTGACTTTGGCTCAGTTATAAATTAAGTTTGTTGCCTGATTATTTAATTTCGTAAACAGTAACAATTCACAGGAAATATGAAAGAATATAGATTTCGTTTGATCATCATTATCGCTGCAGTAGCTATGAGCATTTATTTGCTCTATCCTACTTATGTGGATTATCAAAACAATAAAAAAATTGAATCTGTTCTTCAATCTAAAAGAGAAGAATTCAAACAATCAAAATTGTCTAAATCTGAAATTGAAGAACTTTTAGTTATTATTGAGGATAGCTTGAAGCAAGCTGATCCGTCGATTATTGAAAACAGGCTGAAAAGATTAAAATTAGGTTTAGACCTCCAAGGTGGAATGCGGGTAGTTCTTGAGGTTAATACTGCAAAATTATTAGAGAAACTTGCTAACAATCCTGATAAAGTATTTAATACTGTTCTCGAAGAGTCTTTCAGAGAATCTGAATCTACAGATGAATCGATTGTGGATGTATTAGCCAGAAAACTTCAGGAAAGGGGAATCAGACTCAGCAGATACTTCGGAAATATCAGACAAGAAGATTCAGAAATTATTTCGAAACTGAAAAACGATGCTGACGATGCTGTTTCTCGTGCAATTGAAATCATAAGAAATCGTGTCGATCAATACGGAGTGTCAGAGCCATCTATTCAGAGACAAGGTGCCCGAAGAGTGATTGTTGAATTACCAGGTGTTGCCAAAGAGGAAGAAGCTAAGCAACTATTACAAGGAACAGCTTTACTGGAATTTCGTTTAGTTAAAGAACCTGAATTTACTTATCAAATAATGGATCGAATTGATAAGAAATTAGCCGCAGTCTTATCCGGCAATGATTCTCTTCTTGCTAATCTGAATACTGAAAATCCAGATACAGCTAAAACTAAAGATAATTCAGCAGACTCTGATACAACTAATAAACAATTAACAGAAGAAGAATTTCGCAAACAACATCCTTTCTTTACTGCGGCTTTGTTGGATCCACAAGGTCGCTCAGCAGATGCTTTTGTAAGAGAGGATGACAGAAATAAAATTATTAGATGGTTATCTTTACCGGAAATTCAAAAAGAAATTCCTGATAATGTTGAATTCGTGTTTTCTGCTAAATCATTTACTACTACTGAAGATGGTAAAAAAGTTTATATGATGTATCTTGTTAACAAACAACCTGAATTAACAGGTGGAGTAATTACAGATGCAGTTGCTACTTTAGACCCCAACACATCTTCACCTATAGTAAATATGGAAATGAATTCAGAAGGTGCTGTTGAATGGGCCAGAATAACCGGAGCCAATATAAATAAACGAATCGCCATAATCTTGGATGGAAAAGTATTTTCTGCTCCCGTAGTAAGAAATAAAATAACTGGTGGAAGATCTCAAATTGAAGGAATGGAAAATCTTGATGAAGCTAAACTTTTAGAAATTGTTCTTAAAGCTGGTGCTCTTCCAGCCCCTGTTGACATTATTGAAGAGAGAATTGTCGGACCATCATTAGGCCAAGATTCTGTTTCAAGTGGTTTAAATTCTGCTTTATTAGGTTATCTTGCAGTTGCTTTATTTATGATATTCTATTATAGAAAGTCGGGTACCATAGCCTCCTTAGTATTAGTTATTACTATACTGTTTGTTCTTGGTGTGCTTGCTGGTTTCAAAGCAACTTTAACTCTTCCAGGTATAGCTGGCATAGTTTTGACCATCGGTATGGCAGTGGATGCTAATGTGCTAATTTTTGAAAGAATGAGAGAAGAGATAGCTACAGGAAAAACAATGAAAGCTTCGGTTGAAAGCGGATTTAATAAGGCTATGTCTGCAATCATAGACTCCAACATCACTACTTTTTTCACTGGTATAATTTTATATCAATTTGGAACCGGACCGGTTCAGGGCTTTGCTTTGACTCTAATGATAGGTATTGCATCAACTTTATTTAGCGCACTTGTAATATCAAGATTAATTTTTGATTATTTAGCATCCAAAGGTGCAAAAATTTCAATCGGGTAGTTTTTATAGAATATAATTTTATAGGAGTTTAACAATTAATGAGAATCTTTAGTAATCTGAATGTTAATTGGATGGGAAAGAGGAAAACCTTCTATATCATTTCCCTTGCAATTTTTATACTAGGTATGCTTAGTGTTATTTTTAGAGGATTAGTATTTGGTATTGATTTCAAAGGTGGTAGTGAAATAGTCCTTCAATTTGAAAAACCTGTTGAAATAGGTGCAATTAGAAACTACTTAGCAAATGTTGAATTAGGAGCTGTTGAAGTTAGGACTTTTGGTGGTGAAACAGGAGTACTTGTAAGAACTGAACTTCAGGAAATTCCTAAAACTGTTTATCCAAAAGTGGTTGAAAGAATCAAAGAAAATATTTTATCAATTATTCCAGGTCTGGAGTTTCAGATTATAGATTCAACTATTAACTCTGTTACTTTCAATTTCCCTTCTTCAGATACAACAAATATTTTAATTAACGAACTTTTTGCCCGAGGTTTTCAAACAGGCAGAGTATCTGCAGAATTAGACAACACTCAAATGCTTGTACGAGTTGGTATTGCTGATTGGATTAAAGAAGTTTTAAGGGAAAAAATTCTAAATAACACTTTTGAAGTATTAAAAGAAGACAGAGTCGGTCCAAAAATTGGAGATGAATTAAAAAGAGATGCTATTGTTGCAGTTCTTCTTTCATTAGTTGTTATTCTTATCTACCTTGGTTTTAGATTTAAATTTGTCTTTGCTTCAGGTGCAGTTGTCGCATTATTTCACGATGTTTTGATAACAGTCGGTTTATATTCTATCCTGTATGGTGTAATCCCTGGGCTTAATCTTGAAATTGATTTGCCTGTTGTAGCAGCTTTTCTGACTCTTGTCGGTTATTCAATTAACGATACTGTTATTGTATTCGATAGAATAAGAGAAAATATGAAAATTCACAAAACTATGGATTTGGAAATACTAATAAACAAAAGTATAAATCAGACAATGAGCAGAACGGTGATTACTGGTTTTACAACGCTTCTGGTCGTAATTGTTCTTCTTTTCTTGGGTGGAGATGTTCTTCGTGCTTTCTCTTTTACATTGTTTTTTGGAATTATAGTTGGAACATATTCATCCATTTTCGTTGCTTCTGCCCTTGTTTTAGATTATTCATTTAAGTCGAAGAAGAAAATACAATTCTAAAAACTTATTTTGACTACTCTCTAAAAAAAGTCTTTCTGAACCTGTTCCGGATTATCGGGAACAGGTTTTTTTTGTTTAAGATTTAATGGAATTAAATTGATTCAAAAATTCAAACTATCTTTATGACTTAATTGAAAACTAACCTATTCTACCAGATTTTTATAGAAATCGCTAAAATTAACTTTGAGACATTTTTATTACATAATAATTTTCATTTAGAATACTGATTCCAATTTCTCAAAAAGAAACATTTGTTTTCAACTTGCTTAAAAAATCTAATTTTATTTTTTCGAAATCAATTTTTTTTAGTTATGTTTCCTCTGGAATTTGGTAGTATTTGCAGGTAACTTTTACCTGTTTAGTGTCTATAGGAAATATTTACTTAAATTCTTTTATGTTTTTACGATAATAGTGTGGTATAACTTTTTCTTTGTTTAAACAAGGAACTAATAATTTAGGAGTTAAATGGGACAACAACAACTGCTACTTGTAATTTTGGGAATTATCATAGTTGGAGTAGCAGTAATGTTAGCCATCTCAATTTATAAACAAAAGGCAATAGAAAATAAAACAGACGTGATATTAAACGAAACTCAATATTTAGCTTCTCTTGCAATACAATATTATAAGAAAGCAAAAACTTTCGGTGGGGGCGAGTATAGTTATCAGGGCTGGACAATACCTGAAGAATTTGATAGTACAAATAATGGGTTTTATAGTGTACAAATTAACCCGCCTGATGAGTGCACTATAACCGGAATTAGTAATGAAAGTATAACAGGTGGGGATATGATTAAAGTGATAATTAAACTTAATGGAACTAATTGGCAAACTGAAATAATTAACTAAATCTTTCACAATCAAAAAGGAGAACTCATATGGGTCAACAACAATTGCTTTTAATCGTTCTTGGTGTTATCATAGTTGGTATCGCAGTAGTAGTAGGTATCAATTTATTCAACACCAGTGCTGAAGAATCAACAAAAGATACTTTAGTTTC
>CALEBT010000007.1 GCA_937942875.1 uncultured Ignavibacterium sp.
ACTCAAAACATTATAGCTTTTATTATCAAAAGCGAAAATATATAAATGAAAATTCTTGCAATGTTTTTCTAGCGAACGATATAAAGCAATTCCTCTTGAAAGATAATTTGAATCGAATAAAGTGCAGAAGTTGTAGGTCATATTTTCTCAGCTAAAATAATATTATCAAGATACAAGTCATTATTATCAGGTAAAAGCTTGCCAAGGATTATTCCAATCAGATTTGAAGGGAAAATAAGAAGAAACATAACAACCCATTTTAGGAATTTATTTTTGAATGAAATTTTATAAAAGTAATCACTCAACAATTGGAAGATAACCGAAATATCATTTACACTTTTTTTATGAGTAATAATTTCAAATCCGTTCTTTTCTAAAAGATGTTTTAGACCAAAAGAGGAATACCTTGCAAAATCATAAGGCAGCTCGTGTTCATCCCAAACAAACGGAACAGTAAGAATCAATCTGCCTTTAGGTTTAAGCACTCTCAAAATTTCTTTCAAAAAATCCTCGGGTTCAAATATGTGTTCCATAACCTGATTACATACAACTGAGTCGAAACTTTCAGATTGAAAAGGAAATGTTTTTCCATCGTAATAATAATCCGCTGATTTTTTTTCACTATCAATTCCGGTGTCAAATTCTAAACCGATATATTCAGTATAGTTAAAAAAAGATTCGTATGGTTTAGTCCCACATCCAACATCAAGAATTCTTCCTGAAATCTCAGATGAAAGTTGTTTTATATTTTTGGCCAAACCTCTTCTTGCAATGAAAAAAGGATTAAAAAAAATACCTGATAGACCAGGGTTAAAATTCTGGTTTTCAACAAATCTCTTTAGGGCATTTATCATAACTTAGTAAGTTTAATTACTGCAACTTGCTGAAACATATTAGGAAATAATTTCATAAAAAAATTTTTCAGTTGCGCGTCAGTTTTAACAAATGATTTTTGAATAACTTTTAATCCACCAACATTTTCTATTAGCTCTTCAAAATCTCTTATGGATAATTGATGAATATGTCCAGTGTTGTACCAACTGTATCCAAAAAGCATTTTCTTTGGCATTTTTCCTTTGATCAGAAATTCCAAACGGTTTTTATAAAATGCAAAATTCGGAAATGAAACAATCTGATATTTTGAAATTCTTTTCATTTCTTTTAGAAGTATTTCGGGATACATTACCATCTGAATTGTAATGTGGCAGATCGAATAGTCAAATTCATTTTCTTCGAAAGGTAGTGCTTCGTCAATTCTTCCTTGAACTACATCCAAACCTTTCTTTCTGCAAATCTCAACACCACTTGGCGAAATTTCTACACCTTTAACAAAACAATTCTTAGTATCCTTCAGAATTTGCATAAGTGTACCATTACCACAACCTAAATCAACAATTCTTGAGTTGTCTTCAATCAAATCTGCTATGAACTTATAGTCATTTCTCTGAGAATCTTCAAAACCAGAGTAGTTATAATTACGGTTATCGTTAAAAGCAGGACTATCAATATTACTCATTTAATTTGCTATTTACTTTTTACAAAGATAAAAAATAAAAAAGAGTTGAGCGAGATACTTTAGGATAAAAAAGCCCCTGAAAAGGGGCTAATTCATTTTGAAGTACTAGTTGGTTCTTCTCAAAAAACCAATTTTATAGATTGGATTGTAAGAGTTTTTAGCCCCACTGTAATAAATTCTAAAATCGTTATTTACTTTAACCACAAATGGATATGCAATATTCTTACTTCCCCAACCATTAGCTGTATTTTCTCTTCTGAAAAAAGGATTTGAGGGATCTTTAGTCCAGTTTATTCCATCACTGGAATAAGCCAAACCAAAACCCCTTCCCTGTGCGTCCATATATATCATTTTGTAAGTATTATTTTCTCGATAGATTGCAGGATAAAGGACGCCAGAATTTTCCCAAGCAAACTCATTAACTAAAATTGGATTTCCCGAATACTTTGTAAAGTTAATCCCATCACTTGAGATTGCTAAACCAATTTTGTACTCTGGCATATTTCGGCCAGTGTAATAAAGATAGTAAAGACTATCTTTTTTAAGTAAAAAGCAGGAGGCGACTTGATATTCCCATCCAGAACCGGAATAAAGAATTGGTGTAGGCTTTTTGGTCCAATTAATTCCATCAGTTGATGTAGCTAATCCTATATACCATTGATCATATTGATCAGCAAAACCAGTATAGTACATTTTGTAAATATTATTTTCTTTGAGTACAAACCCAGGATGAACAGCCCAGGAATCCCAACTTCCCTGAGAACCGGGTAATAAAACCGGAGAAGGATATTTAACCCAAGCTATACCATCATAAGATTCAGCATATAAAACATAATGTCTCCCACTTCCTTCATCTCCGTAATACCACATTTTATATTTACCTTCATCATATAGTACAACAGGCTGTGCGATACCATAATAATCAAAGTTATTATTTCCGCCCGAAAGGATCGGATTATTTAAATAATCTACCCAATTAATATTAGTATTTTGTGTTCCCCAGGTAACATAGATATAAATTGATCCTGTTCCCTGACCAGTTGGTTGAAGTGATAAATTAACATTAGTTGTGAATCCCGCAAGAATATTTACATCCGTTTCACCGGTATATAATATAACCATTGAGTCATTCATAGCATCAACTCTCAGATGCCAGGTTCCTGCCTGAATATCATTTAATAATAAATCCGCTGTACTGTCTGAAAGTAAATTTAGTGTAGATGTTATCGGTGAGAATCCGTCTCTTGTGAGTATTGCAGATACATATACAACACCACTCGGTGCATTTGCACGGTCAATTTTTAATAAGACTTTACCGCTTCCCTGGATGTTTATTATATTAGATTGGTCACTGCAGGAAATGTTAACAAGAACGAACACAAGGATGATTATTAAATTTTTCATAACCTCACCTGTTTTTTTATTTAAAATTAGTAATTCCACAAATAAAACAAAATACTATTTAAAGAAGTCAATTATCAGTGAAGTATAGTGGGGCTTCCCATCCAAATTTCTCAAATCATTTTTGAATGATCTGAATATTATACCTTTATCATCATCTGCATAAGTGCTATGGAAATTACCTTCTTCATCCCAGTATTCAAGAAATTCATTTTTAAATCCAACATCTGTAAATATTTTGCTAATTGATTTGTAATTAAATAAAATCTTATGTTCTGCAGGACCTGAACCGTTGGGTTTAACGTAATTTATATATTCACTATCAGGATGAAATCCATCTGGTACAGCAATTCTGATATTACATTCCGAATTAGTAAAGTCAAATAAGTATTTAGCAACTAATCTGACTTCATTTAAATCGAAATGTTCTAAGACATGTTCAATTAATACTAGATCAGGTTTTTTATGAAGGAAAAATTTTAAGTAGTCGTTGATGTTTAGCAAATCAAAGAATACTTTCTCTGTGCTAAACCATCCCTTTAGCGAAGTGTTTCCAGAACCAAAAATTACTTTTATAACATCATTCTTCCTTAAATATAGCTTAAACCTTGCTATCCCAAGAAATCTTTGAAATGTATTGTAGATATAAAAAAGAAATATTTTCAAGACGATATTTTAAACTGTAGAAGTAACAGTTTTGTTTTTATTTTTTTTATAAAATTCTGTTTAAAGAATTTTTGATATTGGTTGAGAATTTCTTTTTCAAAAAACACTTTCTCTGCTAGCATAAAATCCTTTTTATTCTTAAAATCTAATTTAGTATCCAATAATTTATTTTGCCTTTTAACATGAGTTGCAAAACCACCTTCACCTATATGAATAATTTTAGAACAAGTGGGATAAGAACAAACAGCGTCATGTTTAAAGTGAGTATAACACCACCTGACAGCCCAGGAATCCAATCTTCCTAACTGCTGCTTTATCAACATTCCAATCAGATCACATCCAACCTTATTAAAATTCTTAACTGCCTCTTTATTCTTAAGGAAATTTCTAAATTCTTTCAATTCCCAATCGGCTTTTAACCATCTATCTTTCCAGGTTCCCCAACCCAAGGACTCACATCTTGGCGTAAAATAATTATCATATAAGTAAAATTTTGGAACTTGAATTTGGTAAGTGTAACCAGTTACAGAAAAAACTTTTTCATACTTTTCATATTTGGTTAATGAATCGTTGATAAAGTTTAAAAAATTTTGCGAGGATATAAGGTCTTCCTCCATCACGATAATTTTATCATACTCAGAAAGCACTTCCGTAACGCCTGAGATTATTGAATTTGCTAATCCAAAGTTTTTTTCTCTTTCTATTATTTTGATTTTCTTAAAGCCGGTTTTAATGCTTTTAATTAAAGCTCTGACTTCAGAGACTTTATTATTGTCTTTCTCGCCTTTTGGTCCATCAGAAAAAATATATAATTCTGATTCTGATGCTAAAAAATTTTTACTTAACGACTCGATCGTTTTAGCAGTCTCGTCAGGTCGGGCATAAACAAATAATGCAATAGGGGCTAGATTATTCATATCCCAAAACAATTATCTGGTTTATAAAAAATTGTCGTGCAAGTTCTATTGATATAAGCAGCTTGAATTCCCCAAAAATCTAATTTCTTAAATCCTTTCGCCATCAAATACTCAATTCCAATTTTATAATCTTCAACATCTGAGTTATCAAGTATAATTACTCCACTTTTACTTAAGTGGTCTGGCGCAACTTTAATTATTTCATTTCTTTCTATCGCATCAACAATAACAATATCAAACTTTCTGTTGAAATTTCTAATTGCCTCCGGATAATTGTAATCTGCACAATTCTTATCATAAAAAATCAGATTGCAATTCGATTTAAGTTTGGACTTAATTTTATTATACCAATCTTTATCTGTTTCTATGGATACTATTTCTTTAATTCGTTCGGAAAAAAATAAAGTTGAATTTCCACAACCGTATTCAAAAGCTATCATATCTTTATTTAACCTTTCATTTAAGAACTCAATCGCAGGATAAGTAAACCATGGGATTGGATTTCCATCTTTATCAACTGGTTTTTTTTCTTCGAGAGATCTAAACCAACCTTCCTCATAGAGATAACCGGTTTCTCTAAAGGAAAGAATCATTTTAAGCGCTTCGGGGTGAGTCAGGAAATAACTGATTGAATTAATCTTTTGCTTTAGTGTTAAAGCCATATTTAAATATCTCTTTTATTATGTTTATCAACAATATTGATTTAATCATCATAACAAACTGGTTATAAGTTCTTTTATTTAATCCGATAGAAAAAGTGGCTGCAGAATAAGAAACCAAAGTAGCTATTGCCGCTCCGTTTATTCCATATATCGGAATTAAAAACCAGTTCATAACAACATTAACTATCATTCCGGTTAAAGTTCTGTAAAATGAAAGTTTTGTTAAATTTTCACTGATAAGATATTGACTGCTTGCA
>CALEBT010000008.1 GCA_937942875.1 uncultured Ignavibacterium sp.
TTTCCTGATTCATAATAATCTTTTACCACATCCTTTGCGATTCGAAGGTTTATAAGCTGGTTTGAAGAACAATCCCACAATAAAATTGTAACAATAAAAATTATAATAATGTGTTTCATTGACGGGTCTTTTTTTAATTAAAAATTATTTTCAGTTAAAATATCCTTAGACGTAACTAAAAATAAAAATCAATTAACCGCTACTACTTGGTAAATATTATAAACTTATCTTGGAAATGCAAATGTATCAGCCAAAGCTTTATACAAATTCTTCATATCCTGAAGTGTATTTCCTGTTGTTGCAGTCATTGGAGAACCAAGCTGCCCGAATTTAACTTTATGCTGAACTTCATAAGATCTCTTTCTTGTAATTTCACCAGTGATCATATTTTCCATAAGGAATGCCTTTCCATCAGCACCATGGCAAGTTGCACATCTTTGTGCATAGAATATTTTCCAGCATCAGCGTTTCCATCTTTTTCAATATTAGTATAACTTGCTGAGCCGGTCGGATATGTACCAGTGAATATTGCATCATAAAGCTGTGTAACATCCAAAGCTTCTGTCTTCAAATACTTCATTATTTCCCAGATTTGAGCATCCGAAAGAATCTGAGAAAGATTAGGCATTTTATCTCCTTCAACATTATTGGTTGTCGGGTTATATGTTGAGAGATCATAACTTATATCTCTTCTGCCTTCGGACTTTTTAAGAGCATTAAATAATTCCTGCGGAGTTTTTGTTTTGGCAATTTGATAAATATTTCCGGAAGCTACATTTGGTCTGTTTGTTCTTGGTCCTCTGTTAATATATAAACCAGCATTACCTAAATAGTCCCAGCCGTGACATTGTTTGCATCGGAAGAAGTCAGCAAAAGAATTAAATTTTGTGATATTTGGATCGCTCTGATTATATCCTGCTTCAGTTGACCAGAATTTGTCATACATTATTCCTCCCTTAATTCCGTTTGAATTATTGTATTCAACCGGGTCGGTTGGCGGATTGATAACTTCATCTTATTTATTACATCCCCCAAAAGCAACCAATGTTATTAAAATCATTAAAGATATAACTAATAACTTTTTCATCTGAGAACTATTTATGTGGATGTTAAAAAACTGATTTTTTTCTTTCCGAGACTAAATTCATACCTGAATAAATAACTGATATTAAGCTAATTTTTACCGTGCGGCAATATGAATTTCTTAGAATTAAAATTTTCTAATTCGTGAATTGAAAAAAGCCGATGGATTAATCAATCATATACAAATAATTCGGAAGCTTTACTTTTATGCCGGTAACATTTCACTCAATATCTATCCACTTATTGCTAATAGTATAGATCATTTCTTGTATTTTTCTTATAACTCATTCTTTTTCTGAAATATTAACTTAGCAGCTGTGAAATAAGAGGGGCTATCCAAAAAGTAATTTTCTCTGTCACACTGATTTAACCCGCCTTGACTTGAATGTCAAGCCGAGGCAGGTCAAAGCGTGATTTTTATAACTTTTAGCATTTTTATGTCAGGCTTCGAGAAGATCAGACTGACAAAATTACACTTTTTAGAGAGCACCAAAATCAATTTAACAAGTGATACTATTTTGATAAAATCATCTTTTTAGTTTCCACATAATTTCCAACTCTGAGTTGATAAAAATAAACTCCGCTTGGTAGAGACATGGCATGCCCTGTCTCTACATTAGGAAATTCAACTTCATATTTTCCTGCTTCTCTGAATTCATTTACCAATATTGCTACTTCATTTCCAAGCAAATCATATATTTTCAATGTTTGCCAACTGCTTACTGGCGACTGCCAAATGATCTTTGTGCTTGGGTTGAATGGATTGGGGTAATTCTGATAAAGATAAAATTCTTGTGGAAATTCTAAACTCAAATTATTTCCAACATCAGTTCCAGTTCCCTGGGGGACTATCTCTTCAACTATATTAACTGCATTTCCCAATGAATCAAATCCACCTAAGACATACATCCCGCCTTTATAAATAGCACGAGCCATCCAATGTCTTTTTGATGATAGTGTTCTAGTGTCAACTGCCCATGAATTTGAATTAATATCATACCTCCAAATGGTTTGGTAAAATGCATTTGATCCACCACTATTATTACCACCTGCACAATAGACAAAATTATTTATTATACCCATAGAAGTTGCTCCAATTTGAACTGGAGAATCTGCCAGTCGAGACCAAGTATTAGTTATTGGATTGTATTTATAAAAAACTCTATTAGCAAATCCAAGAACGTAAATTTCATTGTTATAAACGATAGAACTTAAATCCCAGCTTCCAGAAGCATTTAAGGCTGTTTTTTCAGTCCAAGTATTATTTGGAATATTATACTCCCAAATTCTTCCTGATGAATTAATCAAATAAACTCTATCGTTTATCAATTCTGTAGTAATCCCCCAGGTTTGTGTATTCGGGCAGTTCGCTAAAGTAACCCATTGCTTTGTTGAAATATTATACCTTCGTGTAAGATTTGCTCCACTAGGCCATCCTCCAATTAAGTAAACATTATCACCTACAATTGCAGAGCGAACATCCCATAGGTTATTATCCGGAATAGTATCATAGTAACTCCAAGTTGTACCATCAAATCTATATATTCTGGGATATATAATTGAACCCCCCCAATTATTTGAACCGCCGAAATAAAAGATTTGGTTATTGTAAACTTGCACAGTACCAGCTCCTAAAGGAATCGGTAAATTAGGTAGTTGCTGAGAAAGAATGTTTTCTAAAGCTAAAAATAAAATAAAAGTGGCAATAAGATTTCTCATAAGTCCTCCTGTTTTTGGCTGCAATTTTATCTATTTAAATGAAAAAATGCGATAAGTCAAATGACGTATTTATAGAGATTATGATTTAATATAGTTTGAAAAAGAAAAACATTTAAGAATTTTTTAATAACTCAATTTTTTATCAAATTATTGTCTTAGGAAAATAAGCTCTTTAAATTTTTGATTTGCACTATTTTCATATAGCTTGATAAAGCTAAAAATATTTAATTTGAAATAAAAGGGGCTGTCCCAAAAGAGGTAAAAAGTCATTGCGAACGAGTCTTCGAGTGAAGCAATCTTTATC
Organism: uncultured Ignavibacterium sp.; assembly: GCA_937942875.1. Taxonomy (GTDB): domain Bacteria; phylum Bacteroidota; class Ignavibacteria; order Ignavibacteriales; family Ignavibacteriaceae; genus Ignavibacterium. The sequence goes on from CALEBT010000008.1 coordinate 3,107, forward strand.
TTTTAATTCAAAAATGAGATCACTTCACTTCGTTCGTGATGACAAAATTACTTTTTGGACAGCCCCATTTAACTATCACAAATTAACTCTTAACATTCTACTTGACAAGCATCATTTTCTTTGAAGCAGAGAAACTTCCTGCCTGAATATGATAGATATACATTCCACTTGTTAAGTTCGATCCGCTGAAGTTTATCTTATAGCTTCCAGATTCGAGATTTTCATTTATCAATGTTTCGACTAACTCACCAAGAACATTGTAAATATTTAAAGTAACTTGTTCTTTGTTTGCAATTGAAAATTCTATAGTTGTAGTTGGATTGAATGGATTTGGATAATTCTGTTCAAGTGAAAATGTACTTGGTACTTCTACTGAACCATTTACTGCTGAAGGTGAATCGTTTAATTTAAATACAGCACCATTACTTGTTCCGGCAAATACTGCATTATTCATATTGTTTACCATAACAGAACTTACTCCGAAACCACCCAAACCTATTGGCTGCCAGCTGTTAGCATTTGTATTTGTAAAAAATACACCAGCTTCCCAACTGCTTGCATACAAGTTTCCGTTTCCATCAACTGAAAGAGCATATACATAATTTGCCGGATAAGAAGATGATTTAACCCAGGTGTTTCCATTATCAGTTGAACGATAAACTCCATTTCCATAAGTACCTGCATAAAGAACTCCATTTGAAGCACAAACTAATGACCAAACAAAGTTATATCCTATTGGTTTTTGAGTCCAGTTTGCACCACCATCATTACTTGAATAAACACCACCACCGATTGTTCCAATAAAAATTTCATTTGCCTGATTTACAATTATACTATGAATTGCTAAAGATGTTAATCCATTATTTAATAAAATCCAAGTTGAACCATTGTCTGTTGATTTATAAACACCTTGTCCAAATAAACCAGCATAAAGATTGCCTGAATTATCTTTAGTAATTGCTCTGACATCCGAACCAATAAGAGAAGTTAACTGCCAGGTTGAGCCATTATTATTTGAGTAAAATAGACCCTGTTCAGTTCCGGCATAGATTGTTCCGTTATTAGAGACTAAAAGTGACCAGATAAATCCTGCATTCATACTTGAATTAAGATGTTCAAAAGAAACTCCGTTATCAGTTGTTCTGAAAATCTTTCCGCCAACTGTTCCAATTAAAAGATTTCCATTTAAATCATTAGCTAATGACCATACAATTTCATTGAATCCAATATTTCCAAATTGTGACCAGTTAGTTTGACTGCTTCCGCCGCCATTCCCACCAGCAGAGCCATTTGAGTGTGAAATATAAATTGCAACAGATGCGTAATCATCTTCATTTGGATTTCCGTTGTTTGGATATGAATCAGGATCGTTTTTATCTGAGCTTATTATTTCAACAATATTGTAGATTGTTGTATCTGCAGGGATATTACCAATAAATTGAGCTAAGTTAAATTGACCCATTCCCACTAAAGACTTACAAATCATCTGACCTTCCTGAACACCAGAGACAAAATTTACGTGTGCTTTAGGTGCTAAAATTGAGCCCTGAATACCAATCCATTGTAATTTTAATGAATCAGCTTCAAAAAAATTGAAAATTACGTTTTGTTTATCAGTTCCAAATAAGCTTTGACCACCGCTCCAAACAACGTTATTTCCAGATACATTTACAATTGCAACTGCACCGGCAGGAGTTCTAATTTCAACATTATTGGCAACTGATAAATCTGAACCAGAGATATTGAAAACATTTATGAAAGGATTTGTTCCATTCATAAAAATTCCACCCCATTGCATCGTATCTGTTCCATTTACCTGATAACCAGCCAGAGTATTTGACAGTCCGTTGAGAAAAGCTGCAGCAGCGTTAAAATCAATTACACTATCTTTTCTGATTGTACCTTCATCGACACTAACAGTTGAAACAGGTAAATTAGTTGTATCGCCGTAAACAACATTTCCATTATAAACTCTTCCACTCAGAAAAGTTAAATCTTTTCCGACAATAAGAACATCTTCAGTTCCATTTGAATTAGGCAGTTTATCGCCAATGCTATAATTTGCAAAGAAAGCATTTCTACCGACTGCTACTTTTCCTTCAGTATCAGATGATGGTTGGAATAAATCCTCCAAAACAAAAAGATTAAAATCTTTAGCAACACCGAAATCCAGATTACTTGTGGTTAAAGATTGAAAATCTACTTGAACGTTAATTGTTAAATTTGCTGAAGAACCAGCACTCAAAGTCCCTACATTCCATATACCATTATTTTGATTATAACTGCCTTGTGAAGCATTTGCTGATAAAAATATAAAAGCATTACTCAAAACCTCTGAAACAGAGATATCATTTGCAGTTGCTGGTCCGTCGTTATAAACAGTAATCGTAAAAGTAATCTGCTGATTGTGTTGCGGATTTGGATTTGATACAGTTTTCGTAATTCTTAAATCAGCATCCGGCATCCAGGTAATAGATCCATAAGCAGTGCTTGTAGCAATGGTTGGAGTTGCTAAAACTAATTTTTGATAGTTATTTGGTTGAAGTTTGTGGACGTATCTTGTTCCCTGAGGGATAATTGTTGTAGCGGTTGCAATGATATTTGCACTATTGCTTGAACCCTGCGAAACAATAAAAGGTCCAGCCTCTCCGCTTGAATTTGTTGTTAAAGAATTTGTATTCAGAGTTCCGGAGGTAACAGTAACATTAACATTTCTATTAGGAATTGGATTACCATTTATATCATAAGCTAAAACATTAAAACTTGCCGGAGTTCCCCAAGGCAAAGATTGAATTGCTGGTTGTAAAACTAATGTTGCTGGTGGAACAATATTGTTATGATTTGCATTTGCATCATCAACTATCTGAATAGCCCTGTTCTTTAAAGTGGAATTTGTCACAGTATTCAAATTTACACCATCAGCAAAATGCCAAATAGCCAACTGAACTGCAGCTGCCTCATTTCCTGCAGTCCCTAAAGATCCGGGATATGGATATGCTTTATGTGGATAATAATTGTTCAAGATATATGTAATTTGGGATGGAGTATGATTAGTATCTGTATAAATGTGAGGATTCTGAGCTGTCCAGATTGCTAATGGTTTTTGAATATCAATACAGAAGAAATTTGCATTATTTCCATCAATATCGCCCTTAAATGTTCCAGCCCAAACATTCATTGTTTGAGAAGGATTATAAGGATTTGTAAAACTTACGTTTGTTCCAACATTTGTCCCTAAAACTCTTGCATTGCTTGCTCCTTCGGGAGAAATAGGATTATTTCCACTTATTGATAATAATCTTGAGGTAAATGAAAATAGTAAGAAAATTATCAGAATTATATTTGTAAAAAGTGATTTAGTTTTCATAGGTTCTCCTTAATTATGTTTTTAGTCATTTATAAAGAATCAGACCAGAAAAAACCTCGTTTTTTGAAAGATTTTAAGTTTTCAGAAATTCAGGCGTGTATCACTTTTATAAGTGTTATCAAATTGAAACAACAATTTTGTAGAAAATTATTTGGTATTTAACTAAATAATGCTATTTTAATACCCCAGATTGAAAGGTTTACTTATGAAAACTATTTTATTATTTGTATCAACATTGTTTTTATTCTTCGGACTTTATGGAACTTTGACTTCTTCAACCCTTTTTGCAAGTAAAAAGTCAGATTCGATTGCAATTAATTCTGAAACTGCTCAATCAAGTAACTTATCAATTAAAGAACTTGATCAGTTCACTGCAAAAGAGAATCTCAGATTTACTATCAGAAATGCCGGTGGGTTATTGACACCTTCTTCAGTTGAATAAATTTTTTATTTTTTCTCTGCCTTTTTTAATATTGTTTCTATAAATCAAACAGCAACCTACTTTTATAATCAATCAAATAATTATTGAAACTAATCTTAATTTGATTTACATTTAGAATGTAAACCAAATTGATTTTAAAAATGCGAGAATTCTTCAGCGTTAATGAAGTTGCAAAACTATTAGATTTAAGCCACAACACTGTGCTATATCATATAAAAGCTGGAAATTTAAAGGCCGAACAGGTAGGAAAGATTTACATAATTGCTAAAGATGACTTTGCAGATTTTCTTAAAATTCAAAAGAATAAACCCAAAAGAAAAAGAGGAGAGGATTTGTCATTGTTCTGATAAATCCTCACTAAAAATTATTATGCCTGACTGTTATTACTTTTCTTTTTTAGCTTCAAAAAAACAAAAACAATAATTATTATCAATACAGTGGCAACCACGATGTAAACCCAAATGCTAACAGAAGGAGCAACCAAATCTTTCCATTCAGAGATTTTTTGATCTATCTGATTCTTCTGTTCAACACTTAATATTTTGTTGTCAATAAGATAGGGCATCCAATCTTTGTTTATAGTTCTGAACCATATACTATCAGCAAAGACAGAAAAAACCCTTTCCGATTCCTCTTTGCTTTTTACACCAAAGTCTTTTATTTCCTCATCAATAAAACTCGTAATAACTTTAGTAAAATCATCACTGTTATTAAATTTCCTTAGATTTATTCCGCCAATCGAAAAGTCATCTCTTATTGATTCCCAGACTTCTCTTCTCAAATTGTTTTTCCAATTAGTAAACAATGCGTCAATTTGTCTAAGCTCGTTAGATTTTTCTGGTTTTGCAGCATAGATATCCGTCAATTTTGGTCCAATTTTTTGCCAAAGAGAGACAAAACTATCCTGCTGTTTTTTAACTTCTTCAATATCCTGAGGCTTCAAAGTTGTAACCTCAAGAAAACGATTATTATCACTTATTGATTTTTTAACTAAGAATAAAACATTTTTGCTGTCTGTTTCCACAATCAGATTTTGTTTTTCAGTATCTGATAAAGTATTGGGATCGACATCAATTTTAGGCATTAAACTATCTATAATTGCATAGACTAATTCATCACGCTGAGCTAAGGATGCTCTAAGTTCACTAACTAAACTCTGCAATTTTGCAATTGTCTTTGCATCCTTCTTTTTTTTTAGCTCCAGGGTGTAAATCTGATTTAATAATTCAGCGTTCTTTTTATTTAATACATCAATCTCTGAACGAAGAGTAACTACTTCTGTTTGTAGTTCCTCTATTTGAGTAAAATCGCCTTTCCTGATTACTATAGAGTTATTAAGATTGTCGATAATCTTCTGAAAATTTTCGGGATAAAGGCTTCTGTCCAAAAGTTCTTTATGAATTTGAAAATCGCTTTTAAGTTTTTCGATTTCATTTGAGGCATTTTGCAAATCTTCTAATGATGCTGCATCTTTAATCTTTAATTCAATTTCCGGGATTCTGTTTTTGAAACTCTGAACAATTTCATAATCTGATTGGCAATAAAATTTAAGAGTAAGTAATACAATTAGAAGAAGTAATAATTTCGTTTTCATTTTTTATCTCCGATTATTCCTTCATTAGATAAGTTTAATTTTAAGTTTCCATCTACTAACTCAATGTGCGAATCTCTCTGATTGAAAAATGGATTCTTTAACCCAATTTCCGAAACAGGGATTTTTTTAGTCAATGACATTACTCCCGGTTCCTGATTAAATAAATAAACATTCTTAAAACCTTCAGAAGTTATAAAATAGGTACCAACTGAATTTCTGATTATTCTAATGGACCTATTTGCCGCATTTGCACCTAAACCGAATTCTTCATTAAATAAATTTTGAACATTCATCTTAATGGAGTACCTGTCTTCTTTCACAAATCCTTGCTCATCAACTTTCAAAACAGCTTCTAAAGGCCAGGAGAAATCTACTGGTGTCAGTTGAAGAGTAGAACATCCTGTAATCACAGTTAAAAAAAAGATTATTATCCAGTCCTTTTTCATTTTGTTAATCTCCTTATTTTCTTTCTAAAATATCAACTTTGTCCTGATAACCAACTATCACTCTATCTGCAATATTGTTGAACAAACCAACTTCGACTACCCCGGTTATTAGTTTTAGCTCAAGCTCAAGTTCAAGTGAGTTGTCTATTCTTCCAATACTACAGTCAATTATAAAATTATGTGAATCAGTTATAAATGGTTTACCATTTGACAATCTGAGTTTTGGATTGAGCTTTTTTTCTTCAAAATTTCGCATTAAACTTTTGAAAGCAAAAGGAACAACCTCAATCGGAAGAGGAAATTTTCCAAGTGATTCGACCAGTTTGTTTGAATCAACAATCCAAATACACTCTTTAGAATTTTTAGCTATTATTTTTTCAAATAAAAGTGCTCCTCCTCCACCTTTAATTCCATTCAAATTATTATCAACTTCATCTGCGCCATCAATTGTTAAATCTACATTTTCGATTTCATCAAATGGAGTGATTTTTAATCCCAAATGAGATGCAAAACTTGTAGTTCGATTAGATGTAGAGGTAAATATTAATTTCTTAAAAGTATTTACTCTTTCAGCAAGGAGCTGAATAAATATTTCAGTGGTAGAACCTGTACCTAATCCTAAAATTGTGTTGTCTTTAACATAATCTAATGCTTTTTGAGCCGCTGAAAATTTCGAATTCATTCTAATCTGGTTACCTAAAAATTTTTTATTGAATTTAACTCAAAATTAAACAATTATAGAATCAATATAGAAAATCAGGAGATATCTAAAATCCTATATGTAGCATAAAATCAAAGTATATTTCTTATCAAAACTATATGTTTCTTACTATAAGGCTACTTTATGATTAAAGTTTGTTTCTCAGGTAGTGTTTTAACCTCAATAAGAATAAAATATAATCCTAATTCTCATCTCTCAGACAGACTAATCCCCGTGAGTTAATAAACCTATTTTTTCCTTTGATTCTAAAGTCTTTGAGTTTTATAATCTTACCTGTCTTGCCTCCGTAATGTTACTAAATTACTGAAGTAGTAAACTCAGGCAGGTAACCAATTGCATAGCTGGTAGGTAGTTCCATCTCTTTGAGCATTTCCTGAAATGCTTCATCGCTGTGGAGTTGATTTACATCTTCTAAGTGAACCGTTCCGTGCAAATACATATACATCATTGTAGTTATGTAGTTGCTGGTTATAATTGTTCTGTTGCTGCCTCCTTAAGTAAATAATTTGTCCATTTTAACTCTTAGCTTAAGTTGTATCATTATTTCTTCAATCAATGGTGAGCCAATCCTATTACAAAATCTTTTTTAATGCGTGTAATTTTGAAGCGTTTTAGAGTTCTCATTAAATAGTGTATATTTGTTTGGAAATTTAATTCACCAAATAGGTGAAATTGGTTTTTCAAAAGTCCACCGTTTTTAGCTCTTTAAACAGACCTTGATTAGTTTCTATTGCGGAATTAGGATTAATAAAGATTATCAGGAACATAATTACTTTTCTTTTTATGTTTGAAATATGAAGTACAAAAACTTAAATCTGGCTTTTCTGTTTGAAATAATTATTGGTTTTGGTTGTATTATCAGCGTCAGTGTTCTGGGTTTCAGTGGTTTAATTTCTCTTGCCTTAATTGGATTAAAGCCTTTTTTTCTGGAAAGAGAGCCAATATCTGATGAGAAAAAATATTGGAGATTTTCTTACAGAGTTATGCTAAGCAGCCTTATTATAATTTCTCTTTTTATTATCAGTATTTTCATTTTGATAAATTTCGTTCCTTCACTTTCAAAAAAGCTACCTCCAATTGATAAGATTCTCTATCTTTTAATGCCATTCTTCCTTATGACCAGAGGTGTAATCGGATTTATTTATAATCAGAAGATTGAGTAATGGATAACCTGCTTATAATTCAGGATATTGTTATTATTCTCTTCTTTTCAATTGCTATTATATTTTTATTCAATAAAGTTAAAGTACCCAGCATTGTTGGATTTTTAATTGCCGGGATGATAATAGGACCTTACGGATTAAAACTCATTAAATCAGTTGATGAAATTGAAGTGATGGCTGAGATAGGTGTAATTCTTCTTTTATTCACAATCGGAATTGAAGTTTCTTTATCACAAATTATCAGAATTAAAAAATTACTTGTTGTTGGCGGTGGAATGCAGTTTTTCCTTACATCTTTTATCTCTTTTATTATTTTTTATTCTATTGGAATTAGTCTCAGCCAATCAATCTTCTTCAGTTTTTTGATTTCGCTTTCCAGCACCGCTATAATAATGAAATTATTAGTTGATAAAAATGAAGTAGATTCACCTCACGGGAAATTATCTATTGCGATTTCCTTATTTCAGGACTTGATGATTGTTCCTTTGTTTTTACTATTACCAATTCTTAGCAATACAGGCAGTACTAACATTTCATCAATTTTTATAAGAGTGTTCTTTGCATTTGCAATCACCGCTTTATTGATAATTACTTCAAAATATTTTATGAGGCCTATTGTTCATCAGATTGCCAAATTAAGATTAAGAGAAGCTTTTACCATAGGAATAATATTTCTTATTCTGGGAACGGCTTATATTACTCATCAGGCGGGATTATCTTTTGCAATTGGGGCTTTTATTGCAGGGTTAATCTTATCAGAAACTGATTTCAATCATCAGATAATATCCGAGATAGTACCACTTAAAGATGCATTTAACAGTTTATTCTTTGTTTCAGTTGGATTGCTTGTAAATGTTCAGTTTGTTTTTCAGAATTCACTAATGATAATTAGCTTAACGCTGCTTATTTTTTTATTCAAGGTTTTAATTATTATCATATCTGTTTCTTTTCTTAAATATCCTTTCAGAACTGCATTATTAGCTGGAATTGGTCTGGGACAGGTCGGTGAATTTTCATTTATCCTTGCTTTAGCAGGAACAAATCTGGGCCTTATCAGTGCAGATTACTACAATATCTTTCTTTCCTCATCTATTTTCACTATGATAATAGCTCCAATAATATATCAGTTGGAGCCCTGGATTGCAGAAAAATTAGGAAGTGTCGGGTCAAGAAAAATATCAGAAGAAAGATTTATCAATCCTAATCTGAAAGATCACGTAATAATTGGTGGATTTGGTGTAAACGGGAAAAACTTAGCTCGCGTTTTGAAAGAAACTGGAATAAGATACATTGTAATCGAGTTAAATCCGGACACAGTTAAGAAAGAAAAGATTAAGGGAGAACATATTGTTTACGGAGATATAAGCAAAGAAGATATTTTAAGAATTGTTGGCGCTGAAAAAGCTAAAATTATTGTTTTTGCAGTTTCAGACCCTATTGTAACTAAAGTTGGTCTTAAGAACGTTAAAAAAATAAACCCTCATATTTATGCTTTGGTCAGGACTCAATATGTTAATGAAGTAGAAGAGCTTATTAAACTTGGTGCAGACGAAGTAATCCCTGAAGAGTTTGAGACTGCTTTACAAATTTTCAGAAAGGTTCTTCAGAAATATCATATTCCTTTGAATGTTATAATGCAACAAGTAACATTATTAAGGCAAGAATCTTACAGGTTGATGAGAAAAGATGATATGGACGTTTCTGTGCTAACTCATCTTGATGAATTTTTAGCACAGGGGCTCACAGAAACATTCTATATTTCAGAGAATAATTCAAATATAAATAAGACTCTTAGTGAATTGAATCTAAGAGCAAAAACTAATGCTTCGATAATTGCGATTGTAAGAGAAGGTAAGATGCTGCCTAATCCTTCACCAAAAGAAAAACTTTTAGCGGGAGATACTTTAATTATTATTGGAACTCATCAGTCTGTAGATCAGGCAATTGAACTTTTAAGCGGCGGAATCTTTGAATAATTAAGTTTGTTATACTAAGCTTTTTCATCTTGTTTTATTCCACTTGAATAGATTACTGAACCTCGTTTTATTCCATTTGTTTTTTTTCACACAAAAAAAGAAGCTCTGTTATGAAAACTTAAATATTTTGTTTTACCTTCAGTTTAATCTTTGCAGCTAAAGATTCTTTTTCAATTAATAAAACAGAACTACTTAGAACTCACACACTTAAAGTTAGTGGTCAGATTTTATTTGAATTCAAATTAGATATTAATGTTATTTTGGGATGAAAAAACAAAATTTTTTATGAAAAGAAAATTTCCATTAAATTTTTTAAGCAAATCGGATATTGATAAAATTAAAAATAAAATATCAGAGATTGAAAAATTAACCTCGGGAGAGATAGTCGTAAGTATTAAAGAAAAAAGAAATTTTCTTGATAAAAAGAAATCACTTTTTGAACTAGCAAAGAAAGAATTTGAAAAAGCTAAAATTGCTGATACTAAAGATTCAACCGGTGTTCTGATTTTCATCCTTTTTTCAGAAAAGCAATTCTATATTTTGCCAGATAACAATATCATAAAATTTGTTGATAAAAATTTCTGGCAAAATCTCGCTGATGAAATGTCTGCAAAATTCAGAGCTAATAATTTTGTTGATGGATTAACAGACTGTATTGAAAAGATTGGGGAGATTCTTAAAGTAAATTTTCCTGTTAGAATAAATGATAAAAATGAACTTCCGGATGATATCAGATTCAGTTAGCTCCCATTTCTAACTCGTAATGAGTACGATAATTTTTAATTGCATTAAAGATTTTGTTTGCAACTTCTGTCTGACCTTTTTTAGAATTCAGATAATCTGCATCATTCCTGTTTGAGAGGAAACCTGTTTCAATAAGCACATTAGGCATTGAAGCACCGACAAGCACATAGAAACCGGCTTGTTTTACACCACGCGAAGAAATGACGGGATGATCAGAGAACTGATTATGCAGTATTTCCGCAAACTTTTCTGAAAATCTCATATAAGCGGATTGAGCCATACTTACAAGTATGAAATTTTCATCTGTAAGTTTTTGATAACGATTTGGATCTTCCTCATACTGAATAACGCTGTTTTCAAATTCTGCGATTGCAATTGCTTCTTTCGTCCTTCCTGGTCTGAGAAGATAGACTTCAAAACCGCTTGCTTCACTAGGTTTTTTAGGAGTAGAGTTACAATGTATTGAAATAAAAAGTTTCCCATTGTTTTCGTTTGCAATTTTTCCGCGTTTATAAAGATCGACAAAGACATCTGTCTTTCTGGTATAAACTACTTTAACATCACTCAAATTTTCTTTTATCAACTGACCAAGTTTGAGTGCAATTGCAAGATTAATATCTTTTTCTTTTGCTCCATTCACTGCTATTGCACCGGCATCTTTTCCACCGTGTCCCGGATCAATCACGATTACATCAAAGTCCCATTTTTCTTTTTTATGATTAGTCTCTGTTTTCTTGAAAAGCTTATTATGAATAGTTAATATAATATCATTGCCTTTTTCCGAATTGAGAACTTCGCTATTTGTATATTCAGAGCCGACTGAAATGTTTATTTCCAGGTCGCTGCCAACATTTTTAGATGTTAATTTTTTGACTACTCCACCTGTTCCCTCAAATCTTATTTTGGAAGTGTCGCCATTAACTTTTCTGAATGTGAATGATAAGACATTATCTTTATATGTTGAGGCATAAGATGGAATTTTTTTGTTAGATTTAATTTTAATCATCGTTCCGTTAGCTTTTTCATCAATTGAAATTCCTACGACATCATATTTAACAGAGGGAATTTCAACTGTTTTTTCTTCTTTTTTTTCTTCATTTGAAAGAATCACTTTATCTGAGATATAAATTTTATTCGGCTCAAAAAATTTTATTTCACCAGCAGAAATTTCTTCGAGTAACTTTAATGAATACTTCAGAGGAAGAAAAAGTTTATCATTAAAATAATAAATTGATGTTGGTAACTGTGTTACGGAACTTCTACTGGTCGAATTATCTTTTATATGAATAAAAGGATTGCGAGCCAGGATTTTTATCGAATACTTTTTATTTCTGATTTCAATCTTTTTTAATTGAGGATTGAGAGAATAATCAACAGAAAGCAGTTTACAAAAATCCTCAACCGATAAATAATACATCCCTTCTCTGATGTAAGCGGAGATATAATAGTCTTTTGCCTTCAGATTTACTTCTATGGTTTTATCTTGTTGTGCAAAAGAGAAAAAAGTAAAAATCAGCGGAAAAAATATTTTAAAGTTTTTGAATCTCATTTAATAAATGGTATAAAGAATCCTGTTTTTGATTTATAATCTAAATAAGAATTGCTAAAATGCTTTTGCAGTAATTGCTCCTCTAATCCCGCTCTTTTAACAAGAAGAAATATCTGAAAAACTGCAAAAGGAAATATCAGATAACTTAAAGTTGCTAATGCTGCGCCCAAATCAAGTAAAATCTGAAAAAGATATTGAGGGTGCCTTATCCACCTGTAAAAACTATTTGTTACTAACTGATGTTCTTTTTTTATCAAAACATCAGGAGAATGGTTTTTCCCAAGAGCCTTGAATGAGGAAATCTGTAACCAGGTAAAAACTATATATACAACTAATCCAGCAAGTCGAATGGATAAATGTTTTTTATCATAATCCAAAGTACCAATCTGAAAGACTGCCAGAATAATCAACAAGATTATTAATGATGAAATCAAAAGAGGTATTGATTGCAAATATGATTTTGGTTTTTCTTTAACAGGCGAAAATTTACCACTAAAAGCTTCTTTAGTCAGTCCAAGATTAGAGACAAAACTAAGTGCGAGATTAATCGCAACTATAATATTTATCGCATCCATTTATAATATATATTGTTGTGGGCAAATTTAATTAAACATAGATTAATTTTTAATTTGGAATTATAGCTATGATTTCCATATTGCAATTAAAATCATCTTATAATTATTCTGCTATAAGTATTCTAACAAATCAATAATCTATAATTTTTTCGGGATAATACATCATCCTCAACAAACTACCTGCTGCATACTAAAAACTAATTATAAACTTTTTCACTATTTTCGCAATATATTTTAATATGATGAATAGTTTTTCAAAAATAGCAGTTATTGCAGTAAGCGGCGGAATGGATAGTTGTGTTACAGCTGCTATTGCTAATCAAGAATATCAATTAGCTTTTGCACATTTCAATTATGGACAACGCACTGAAAAGCGTGAATTAAAAGCTTTTAACGAAATCGCTGACTTCTATAATGTCCAGCATAGACTTGTGATTGATTTTACGCATCTAAGTATAATAGGCGGCTCATCTTTAACAGACTGGAATCTTGAAATAACAGAAGCAAATCTTAACAATAAAGAAATCCCGACTTCCTATGTTCCCTTCAGAAATGCAAACATTCTTTGTGCTTGTGTTAGTTGGGCAGAAGTTATCAACGCAAAGGCAGTTTTTATTGGTGCTGTATATGAAGACTCATCTGGTTATCCTGACTGCCGTCCGGAATTTTTTCAAGCTTTTGAAAAAATGGCTAATCTCGGAACAAAACCAGAAACACTGATTAAAATAGAGACACCGATTATAAACTTATCAAAAGCTGAAATTGTTAGAAAAGGTATTGAATTAAATGCTCCGCTTCACTTAACTTGGAGTTGTTATAAGAATAATGATATAGCTTGCGGAGTTTGTGACAGCTGCGCTTTAAGATTGCGGGGATTTCAACAAGCAGGCTTAGATGATTTAATCCCATACGATATAAAACCAAAATATATTTAAGGACTACTATAATGAGTAAAAAAGAAATTCTTGAAGTTTTTGAAAATAAATATTCCGAAAGAGATTATGTTATCGAGCATATTGCGCCTGAGTTTACATCCCTTTGTCCCAAAACCGGGCAACCGGATTTTGCGACTATAATACTAAAATATATTCCTGACAAGTATTGCGTCGAACTAAAATCATTGAAGTTATATTATAATTCATATCGCAATGATGGTGTTTTTTACGAAACGCTGACTAATCAGATACTCTCAGATATTTCAGAAGTTGTTAAACCAAGAGTAATGAGAGTTATTGCTGAATTTAATGTGCGGGGCGGAATATCGTCAGTAATTTCCGCCGATTTTGTTGATGAAAACCACAAACATCTTGCAAAACTTTTATAAGTAATGATAGATAGAAACAAAATAAGAGACTATTTTCTTTCATCCAAAGAGAATTTATTTAATAATTTTGTTGAAAACTCTGATGCATTAGAGTTCAGCAAAGCATTTAGTTTTCTTATTGAAAATACAATAAGAGAAATATGGGGTTCTTTTAAGTATGATTTTGTTATTGCATCGTCAGGAAGTTTTGCGAGAAGAGAAATTTCTCCTCACTCAGATATTGATATTATGCTAATAGCCGAATCATCAGAGAGTGTGAAAGAGCAAATCAATAATCTGATAACATCTTTATTCGATTGTGGAGTTGAAGTATCTCATACAGTCCGGGAATTTTCTGATCCAAAGTTATTTCTGCAATCAGATCTCCACGCTTTTACACAGTTTTTTGAAACCAAATTTATCTGCGGAAATAAAATTTTATATGATAAATGGATTGCTCTGATAAATCAGCTAATTACAGATACAGATGCAAAAAGATTACTAAATAATTTCGTCTCCGATCAAAAAGAGCGATATCTCAAATATGGTGACTCACCAAAATTTCTTGAGCCAAATATAAAAATGTCCGCCGGAGGGTTACGGGATTTACAGTCTGTTGAATGGATGTATCTGCTTTTTAATAAGAAACTGACTCATACCCAAACTGAATTTTCTCAAACCGAAAATCTTATCAAAGAGTTAATTGAAAATGATTATTGTACACATAGTGAAGGGTTAAATATTCTTAATTCTTATAAATTCTTACTTAAGATCAGGCATTTTCTTCATCTGTTTACAAATCATAAAACTGACAGATTTGAATTTGATTATCAGAGCAAAATAGCCGATAAATTATCTCAGTATGACAACCACGTCTCATTGATGAAAGATTATTTTCAAGCCACTAATAATATTTACAGATTTACCAAATCAACCATTAAAAAATTTTCATACAATATTATAGAAAAAATACCTGATTCGCTTGCATACAGTCTTGATGAAGATTTTTATATAAAAGGAAGGATTATTTATGCCAAGAATACTGAAAATCTTCAGTTCTCAGATTTTTTGCGCGCTTTTTATTACAGAGGATTAAACTCTGCAACTTTTGACAGCAAACTAAGATCTGCAATAATTGAAAGAATCAGTAATCAGAATAAATTCGATTTGATCGAATCCGAATCATCTGCTTTTTTCAGAGAGATACTACGCCTTCCGAAAAATGTTGGTGATACTCTTTCTTCTATGAATGAGCTTGGAGTTCTTGGTGCATTCATACCCGAATTTGAAAACTTAAATGGGTTTATGCAGGTTGGTGTTTATCATTGTTATTCCGCAGATGAGCATACTCTCAATGCAATTAAAAATCTTGAAAAACTTTATAATGATAATTCTTTTTTAGGTACTCTTTTCAAACAAGTAAAAAATAAAGAAATTCTTTATCTCGCAATGCTTTTTCACGATATCGCGAAGCCAATAAGTATTGTAGGTCACGAATTACTCGGAGTAGAAATAGCATCCTCTCTTATGGAAAGATTGGGATACAATGATGAAGAAACTGATTTAGTTTGTTTTCTTGTAAAAAATCATCTTCATATGGAGCAGGTAGCTTTCAGAAGAAACTTAAACGATCCGCAGACTTTGGATAGTTTTGCAAAAGTTGTCGATAGCTTTCAGAAAATTGATATGCTCTATCTTGTAACTTATGCCGACCTTTCAGCTGTTAATCCGGCAGTTTGGACTACCTGGAAAGCAGAACTGTTAGGTGAGTTATATAGAAAAATAAGAAGAATGTTTGAAGATAATTTAACCGGTGAACAACTTCTTCGTTCAACGATTTTAGTCAGTCCGAATAATATTTCAAAGCATTCAGACATTATTGATGAATCAGATGTTAAGGAGCATATAAACTCATTACACGATGATGTTAGTTACATCAGTCATTTTTCAGAGGAAGAAATTGCAAAGCACATCGAAGAGATTGAATCAGGCAAGGACATTTCAGTAATGTTTGATGAAAAAGGTGAATTTACTCACGTAACTGTAATAACATCTGATCATCCGGCATTGCTTTCGAAACTTTGCGGAGTATTTGCAATCAACGATGCGAATATTCACGATGCAAGAATCTTTACCCGTAAAGATGGAATTGTTATAGACTCATTTAATGTTCTCGAATTTAAGACTCATTCAAAAATTTCTAAGGAAAAGTATAAAAAGATCGAAGATGATTTTCATAAAGTATTATCGGGATATTTACAACTAAATATTGAAGTAACAAGATTGAAATCACGGTGGAAGCGATTGGAAAAGAAATTCTTTTCAAGAGAAAGTGAAATTAAAATTTCTTTTGACGAGCACGACAAATACACAATAATTGATATTGCTTCTCCCGACAGATTGGGTTTCTTATACTATTTAACAAAAGAAATGAGTGAGCTCGGATTGATGATTTATTTTGCAAAAATTTCCACAAAGGGCGATGATGTTCTTGATGCTTTTTATGTATTAAATCGCTTTGGTAAAAAAATATCTCCTGTGGACTATGATTTAATTCGCACAAAGTTAACAGATTCAATAAATCAAATTTTATAGAATGCAAAAAACTATCACAATTTTCGGAAGCGCAGTCCCTGAAGCCGGTGATGAACAATATGAATTTGCTTATCAACTCGGCAAAAAAATAGCTGAAAATGGTTATGCTGTCTGTTCAGGCGGATATGCAGGAATTATGGAAGCAGTTTCCAAAGGAGCTTATCAGTCAGGTGGAACTATCTATGGCATAACTTTAGAAAATTGGAAATCTGTACCCAATAATTATATCACAATTGAAATCAGAACTAACAATTTATTTGAAAGAATCAACAAGCTAATTGAAATGGGAGATGCTTATGTTGTGCTTCAAGGTGGTACTGGCACTTTATTAGAATTAGCTGCAGTTTGGGAATTGATTAATAAAAACTTAATTCAACCTAAACCAATTATTTGTCATTCCAATTTATGGAAAGAAATTATTTCTTTAATGAACGAACAACTAAAAATCGAGAACAAACGATATGACCTTGTTGAAGTTGCTGATTCTGTTGATGAAATAATTATAAAGTTAAATTCCAAATTAAAATAATTTTTATACCTGAGTTCTTCTAACAAAATCAGATATTACTTTATCAGTCGAATTTATCAAATCTTCGGGCGAACCATTAAAGTAAATTTTCCCCTGATGCATCATTGCAACTCTGTCTGCTACGTTCTTTACACTGTACATATCGTGAGTTACCACAACCGAGGTTACATTAAGCTTGTCGGATAAATCTTTAATAAGCAAGTCAATTGAATCGGACATAATAGGATCTAATCCTGTAGTTGGCTCATCGTACAAAATATAGTCTGGATTTGTAACTAAAGCTCTTGCAAGTCCAACTCTCTTTTTCATTCCACCTGATAATTCGGCTGGCTTCAAATTCAACACATTTTTAAGACCAACAAGCTCAAGTTTTTCTTCAACAACTTTTCTGATTTCTTGCTTTGAATAACTAAACGTTTCAATCAAAGGAAGCGAAACATTTTCTTCAACAGTCATTGAATCGAACAGAGCTGCTCCCTGAAATAAGAATCCAAATTTCTTTCTTAATTCGTATAATTCTTTCAATGATAATTCGTGAACTGTTTTCCCCTCAACCATAACTTTTCCTTCATCAGGAGTCAGCAGGCCAACTATATGTTTGATTAAAACACTTTTACCGCATCCGCTCTGCCCTATTATAACAACAGTTTCTCCCTTGTTGATAGTGAAATTTACGCCGCTAAGTACTTTTTTATTGCCAAAACTTTTATGGAGATCTGTTATTTCAATCATTAAAATTTCTGAAAAGAAATTATTCAACTTCTATTTCTGCAAGTTCCCCGGTAAAACCGCAAGATTTGTGTGCCCCATCACAGAATGGTTTGTTTGATGACTGACCACATCGACATAGTGCAATAATTTTTTTTGGAAGTTCTTCAACACTACCGGATTTATTTAATACTGCCTTATTAACTTCAATTAAAATTGGACCGTTTTCAGCAACTTTGATTTTTAACATATAAATTCCTTCAAATTATTTTAATAAATGAAACAATTTATTCGATTTCAAGTTCCATTCTGAGCAAAGCAGCAGCGAGAGTTTTACCTTGTGCGTCAAGTTTCAATGATACTGTGCCGCCACCACCGAGTGTATTATGGAGTACAAAATTTAATGCACGAAGATTAGGAAGTTCAAATCTTTCAACTTTTCCAAAACAAATCCCTTCAAAGTGTTTTTTAACTCTTTCCGCTGTCAGATGTTTTTGAATAATCTTATATCCGTTTTCATCATAAGCTATAATTCCAATATTTGCTGCATCTCCTTTATCGCCACTTCTACCGTGAGCAATATCGATTAATTTTATTTTTTTCATATTAAACCTCAAATATCTTTACTTGATGTTCAACTAATTTTTTAGGAATCAAAGCAGGCCAGTAAGCAACTACTTCACTTGGTTTTGGTCTTCCTCCTGCAAATCCTGTTACACTTGGCGGACCTGTTAAGATTAAAGGAGCAATTTCTTTTCCAAATCTTTCAACAGAATTATAATCTTTGGATCTTACAGCAACTCGTAAAACAACTTCGTTTATATCATCCTCATTTAGCTGTTTTGCTAATGGACCGTGACAGGCATTGTAACCTACCAACTCTGTTCTGATTTCTTCAAACTGCAGATTAAGATTTTCCATCCTTTTTCTTAAAATATCATCAGCAGCTTTAGCTTTTGTTAAAGCCTCAGGCCAGGAATAAGTTAAAGTTGCAGAGGAAGAATATCCATCCGAATAAGAGCAAGAAACTTTGTAAAACTCTGTCTCAGGAGAACCTTTAACATCATAAACACGTACTCTGTCTTTTCCTAAATCTTCCAATTTGATTGATGTAAAATCAGCAATGCAATCAGGAGTTATATAATTTTTCGGATCACCAATTTCGTAAAGAAGTTGCTCTGCTACAGTTTCAAAAGAAACTCTTCCGCCAGTGTTTTCGTGCTTTGTAATAATTACTTCTCCGTTTGGATATGCTTCAGCAATAGGAAAACCAATGTCTGCCATATTTGGAACTGACTTCCAATCTCCCAGAAAGTTGCCACCAGAAGATTGAGCACCACATTCAAGTATATGCCCGGCTACAGTTCCTGCGGCAAGTAAATCATAATCATTTTTATTCCAGCCAAATTCATAAATCATTGGAGCAAGAGTTAAACCGGTGTCAGTTGTTCGACCAGTTATTACAATATCTGCATTCTGTTTTAATGCTTCAACTATTGGAAAAGCACCAAAGTAAACATTAGCACTGAGAATTTTATCTTTGATTTTTGTGATAGGTTCACCTGTTTCCATATTATTTAATAAAACGCCTGCCGAGATTATTTCGTCTGTTCTTTCTTTTATATCATCTCCGATTACTACTGCAACTCTGAGATTTTTTATACCCATTTTATTTGCAACATCAAGAATAGCATTTGCACAAGAAGTCGGGTTTACTCCGCCACCATTAGTAATAATCTTTATATTTTTCTGTTTACATTCAGGCAAAATTCTTTTCATTAATTCAGGAATATCGCGGGCGTAACCAAGTTCGGGATTTTTGTTTTTCTGTTTCTGAAGAATTGACATAGTTACTTCAGCAAGATAATCCATTACCAGATAATCAATCTCTCCTCTGAAAACCTGATTATAAGGAGCATCAATTAAATCTCCCCAGAAACCTTGTCCGGAAGCAATTCTAATTTTTTCTTTCATAAAAATCCTTTAAGATTAAATCTGCTAATTCTTCTTCTGATTTGTTTTCGGCATCAATCCATAAAATTCGTTTATCTTTATTAAACCACGTCATCTGTTTCTTTGCAAATCTTCTTGTATTTCTTTTAGTCAAATATATTGCTTTTTCTAATGAGATTTCTCCACTAATGAACTTAATCACTTCTTTGTAGCCGACAGTATTAAGCGAATTAAGATTTTTATCATATCCTAACTCTAAAATTTTTCTTGTTTCTTCGACTAATCCATCTTCAATCATTTTGTCAACCCTTAAATTAATTCTCTGGTAAAGTATATCTCTGTTCCATCTTAGCCCATATTGAATAAAATGATACTCTCTTTTTTTATTTTCAGAGTTAAACTGCCAGATTGGTTTTTGAGTTGTATAAAAAACTTCCAAGGCTCTAATGATTCTTTTCCAGTTTTGAGGTAAAAGTTTTTCTGCTGAAACCGGATCAACATTTTTTAATTCATTATGAATATATTCATTTCCAAATTGTCGCCGCTTTTCCATTAATAATTTTCTTAAATCAGGATTAGAATCAACAGGAACATCAAGTCCATCAATCAACGCTTTAATGTATAGCCCTGAACCACCAACAACAATTGGAATTTTCATTTTATGAAATAATTCGGAAATAATTCTCTTGGAATTTTTGCTGAACAAATCAGCGTTAAATTCCTCATCAGGCAGAAGCTCATCAATAAAATAGTGCCTGATCAGATTAAGCTGAGCTGAAGTTGGTTTAGCTGTGCCTATTGTTAGATATTTATAAACTTGTCTGCTATCTGCGGAAACAATTTCTGAATTAAGTTTTAATGCTAACTGAATTGCAACTTCTGTTTTTCCTGAGCAGGTCGGACCTGTTATCACAATTACTGATTTCATTACTTAATTTTATTCTTTTCCCAGCCATTCTTTCCAATCAGTGGGACGAAAACGAAACGTGGATATGTTTCCTTCGAATACTCATCTTCACTTAATCGTGTAATAACATTCAAATCCTGATAGTCTCTTGGTCCCACAGGAATAACAAGTCTGCCCCCAATAGCAAGTTGTTCTGTTAATTTGTTAGGTATTGAAGGTGAGCCGGCGGTTACAATAATACCATCATAAGGAGCGAACTCATACCAGCCAATAGTTCCATCACCATATTTTGCGTGGACACGAATACCAAGTTCATCAAAAAGTTGTTTCGTTTTATTGTGAAGCTCAAGATTTATTTCAATGCTGTAAACTTTCATTCCCATCTGATAAAGGATTGCAGCCTGATAGCCGGAACCTGTTCCTATTTCTAAAACTTTATTGCCTTCTTTTAGATTTAACTTTTCAGTCATAAATGCAACAGTATATGGCTGCGAAATAGTCTGTTCATATCCAATAGGAAGAGCTGTATCTTTATAAGCCAGATGAGCCATTGTGGCCGGAATAAACTTTTCTCTTTCAACAGTTTCAATAGCTTTCAAAACTCTTTGATTAGTAATACCTTTATTTTTTAATTCTTCAACTAATTGTTCTCTTTGAAATCTTGACATAAATATTTGATATTTTTCGCCTGAAATATTTTTTGATTTACAACATAAAATTACAAAGGATTTCTTTTATGATAGAATCAATTCTTGGTGGCTTGTTTATTATGGTAATGAGAATATTAGATGTCTCCATCGGTACTGTAAGAACAATTATGGTTGTTCAGGGAAGAAAATATTTTGCAGGATTATTTGGAGCAATAGAGGTTTTTATCTGGATAACAGCCATTCGATATATTTTTCAGAATTTGGAACAGATTCCAAATGTAATTGGTTACTCGCTGGGATTCGGTTTGGGAAATATTCTCGGAATAACGATTGAACAAAAAATCGGACTTGGCTATATCCAGCTTAATATCATTTCGAAACACCATTACCAGGAAATAGCAAAATTATTAAGAGAACAAAAATTTGGTGTAACAGAAATTAAAGGAGAAGGTACAGCCGGAGAAGTTATTATACTGGTTGTAATCATTCCCAGAAAAATTCAGAATAAAATAATAAAGTCTATTGAATCGGTAGATAGCCATTCTTTTATAACTGTTCAGCATTCATTACCATATCGAGGATTTATTCATGGTTCAAGAAAATAGTTAAAATTTCTCTTGCATTTAACAGAAAATTTTTCTAATTATCGACATATAAAACAACTTCATCCGAAATGAGATATAGTTTTAGATTATTTTCTATCAAACTAACTTACAATTATCAATAAATTCAGGAGGGTTCTTATGTTAAAACATTTCTTTACTTTTTCTTTCTTATTAATCTTCTCAACTTTAATGTTTGCTCAGGACGCAAACGTTGATGTTGCAACTGATTTAAGTGGTCCTGTTTTAGTTCAATATCCAGCAGGATGGCAGTTCAATAGTCCGGAAGCAGTTTTATTTACCAGCGGTCCTCATTACAATGTTCCTAATGGTGGAGCTGGTGGTGCTCACCTAAGCTCACTTCAATCAAGTTTATCAATGTCTTCCTATGGATGGGCTCATCAAACAGGTTTCAGAGTTGCAGAAAAATTTATAATCCCTTCAGGTCAAACCTGGAATATTGAAAATGTTGAACTATACGCCTATCAAACTGGTTCAACAACAACATCCACAATAACAGGAGTTAATATAAGAATTTGGTCAACAGCTCCAGGAACAGGTACGGTTGTGTTCGGTGATACAACTACCAATAGAATGTCTTCAACGACATTTTCAAATGTTTACAGAGCTTTAGACACACAACCAACTAACACTCAAAGACCTTTGATGAAACAAGTTGTAAACTTAGGTGTTACATTGCCAGCTGGGACTTATTGGATAGATTGGCAAACTACAGGTTCATTGACTTCAGGTCCTTGGGTTCCTCCTATTGTTATAACCGGAACAACAAATACCGGAAATGCTAAACAATATCAATCTTCAACTGGTCAATGGTTGGATATTACAGATGCTGGTGCATTGGCAAATCAAGGACTTCCATTTACTTTGAATGGAAATGTTGTTCCTTCCGGTGCAGGAAATTCAGTTAAAATTGTTCAAAACGATGATGTTGTAAAAGTTTTCGCTACTTCGCCATATACAACCGGAACTTATAAAATCAGTTTCTATTTAAGAATTCCTTCCGGTAAAGCTGGTTATTTCAATACATTAGCTGTTTTTGCTGGTAATAACAGCAATTGGGGAATGGAAGTTTATCTGGATGCTAACGGAACTGGTCGCTGTTTCGGTGGTTCAGCTACAGCCACAAACTTTACCTGGACTCCAAATGCCTGGCACTATGTTGAAAATATCGTAAACCTGACTACTGACCAAGCACAATTTTATTTTAATGGTACACTTATAAAACAATGGCAATGGACATTGGGAGCTAATGGAACAGCGATTCCAAAACAATTGCACGCTGTTGATTTATTTGGTGCCACTGCAAACGACCAAATGTATGTAGATAATTTTATGTTGACCAATGTCGGAACCGGACAGACAGTATTTTATGATGATTTTAACTCTTATACTGCTGGACAACTTTTAGCTTGTCAGGCACCAACTGTCTGGACAACTTGGAGTAATGCTCCTTGCGGACCTGAAGATGCAGAAGTTTCAGCTGATTTCAATTTTATCCCTGTTGAATTAACTTCATTTGTTGCAAATGTTACTCCTTCTAATGTTGAACTTAACTGGGTTACTGCAACTGAATTAAATAACTATGGATTTGAAGTTGAAAGAAGAGTTAAAGACGGAGATTTCTATACTATTGGTTTTGTTCGGGGAAACGGAACAACAACCCAGATAAACAGATATTCTTTTGTTGATAATAATGTTCAATCAGGTCAATACTATTACAGACTAAAACAAATTGATTACAGCGGAGCTTATGAATACAGCCCTGAAATAGAGGTTGATTTCAGCCCTGTAAGTCAGTTTAGTTTAGAGCAGAATTATCCAAACCCATTCAATCCATCAACAAAGATTAAATTTAGTATTGTTGAAAATTCTCAAGTAAAACTTGCTGTTTATAATCTTCTTGGTGAAACAGTCAGAACTCTGGTTAATCAATCAATGCCTGTTGGAAATTATGAAGTTGAATTCGATGC
>CALEBT010000009.1 GCA_937942875.1 uncultured Ignavibacterium sp.
TACCCAAATCTTTAAGTGAAGCACCCAAATGGTAAATCTCGTTTTGGTCAATAAATAAAAAACGGTCGTGGCTTTTACCAAAATCTTTTACTTCAAAATTGCCAAACTGGGCATTGGCTTTTTCCACATCGAGTAACAGCGATTTTGTTACATTTTTGGTTAACAACAAAACTTTAACCTGCGGTTTTTTCTTACTTAAAAGAGTAAGTGTAGTTTCATCTATGTAATTATCTATCAGCACAATTCTTTTTTGGGCGCTGCGAATAATTTTTGATGCAAATTCATAGGCATCAAACACCTGCCCATCAAAGAAAACGCCTTGCCGGGGTAATTCCGATGATTCAATTCTCAAAGATATGTGATCTACTCTTTGCGAAAGATGTTCTACTTTGTTTTCAATACGGTTCATTCTTTGGTTAAGTGCATAACCCTTTAATAAATAATCTCTTAAAATCTTTGTAGCCCAAATTCTAAATAAAGTGCCCTGTTTAGATTTTACCCGGTAACCAACGGATATAATAACATCTAAATTGTAATATTCAATTTTTCGTTTTACAAGTCTGTTTCCTTCTTTTTGAACTGTCAAGGAATCCTTGACAGTTACCGCACGCTCCAGTTCTCCTTCTTTGAAACAGTTGTTAATATGTAAACTAATATTCTGTTTCGTTTGATTGAAAAGTGTTGCCATCTGAGCCTGGGTCAGCCAAACGGTATCGTCTTCTAATCTTACTTCAATTCTTTCGGGCAATTCGTCGGATTGATATAATACTATTTCATTACTCATACGCTTGAATTAGGTTTATCATCGCTGCCTTCGAGAGCCTCAGGCAGCACTTTAAGTGTTTTCATATTGCTGCCTTGGAGAGCCTCGCCTTCGAGAACCTCGCCTTCGAGAACCTCAGGCTTCGGCAATTCTTGGTGGCTGAGGTTCTCTAAACCATCTGCTGTTTTATTGTTTCCTTCAATAATGCTGCCTTCGAGAGCCTCAGGCAGCAGTAAATTTTGGTGGCTGAGGTTCCCGAAGCCACCTTTTTTAAGATCTCTATATGCCATTGCCAGCTGCTTAAGGCTCTGGTAGTCGCCATTTATCAATGCTTCTTTCTTTTTTCTGCTCCATTTCTGCACTTGTTTTTCAGGATAAAAAGCTTCATCTATTCTTTCAAATTCTTCAAAACATACTAACTTGACAGGCAAATGTTTTTTAGTATGATTAGCTCCTTCTCCAGCCTGATGTTGAGCTAATCTTAATTCTAAGTTAGTTGTGCTGCCGGTGTAGTAACTGCCATCGGCACACTTTAATATATACATCCAACCTTTACTCATAAGCTTTCAATCCGGAAATTTCTCTGCCTTCAGATAATTTATTTAATAAAGGAATCAAATCCCGCATCAATTCAGACTCACGCTGAGATCGTTCTTTCCAGCTTAATTCTAATGGCTCAAAAAGTTCACTCAACTTTTCTGCATCAAATATCATTCGGTTGATAATATTATCAGTAAACTCTTGCAGAGCAGTAAACTCTAAGCCGTTTTTTTGTGCTATTTGGTTAAGCTGCTTAGCAATTTTATCAGCTTTAAATTGTTGATAACCATCTTTTATCTCGGACTCATTAAGTGGTTTGCCCACTTCCAGTGTTTTGATATAATCAATAATATCTTCTCTTTCTTCCATCAGGTTTGCGCTGCTGCTCAAAACGCTGATTAACTGTTCCCGTGTCAACTTTAGTTTTTGAGGAGATTGTTGGGTGTATTTGGCAATCAGTTTCATAATATAGTCATAATCAATAAGCGCTGAAGCAAACAAAACAAATTCAAAATCGAGTTGTTTAATTTCATCAGAAGCTTTATCACCTTCTTTCTGCTGAATATCTTTGAGTAGTTTTGCTATTTCCAGATAGGAACTGCGGAATGAGCGATATTGGTCTTCGGGCATCAGCTCTTCTATTTTCTTTTTTTGTTCATCACTAAGGTCAGTGTATTGATCGAGTTGAGTTTTTAGTCTTTGCACCTCTTTGAAACAATTTATAAACTCGATCCGTGCCGCATCGCCTCTGATACTATAAACTTCTTGCGGCTCTGCAACCACATTTTTTTCAGTCATCCACTTTCTCATATTATTTATAGCCTGTTCAAACTTTTCGATAACTTTTGGTGCGGGTTCAACCAGCCAAATTTCTTTTGATCTGCTTATATCCTCTCCGCTGAACAGGGCAATAGCTTTATCAACTTCAGTTTGCAGTTGACGGAAATCGAGAATGTTTCCGTATGGCTTTGTGTCATTCAAAATACGGTTGGTGCGGCTAAATGCCTGAATAAGTCCGTGATATTTAAGATTCTTGTCAACATATAAAGTATTCAGATACTTGCTGTCAAAACCGGTTAGCAGCATATCAACTACAATTACAATATCAATTTTATTTTTATGGGGATAATCAGCATTACTAAACTTTTGAAATTTGATACGTTGCTGAACATCCTGATAATAGCGGTCAAAATCACTTATACTGAAATTAGTACCATATTTTTTATTATAATCTTTTAATATGGTTTGAAGTTCTTTTTTCTTTTTCTCAGGCTCAACCTTGTTATCTTCCTTTTCCTGTTGCAAGTCCTCCTGCAACTGCTGTACATCTTTATTGCCATCTGGCGGTGGTGTAAATACACAGGCTATGTTTAAAGGAATAAAGTTTTCATCTTCCTCTTTTTTCTTAGTTTGAACATCATTAAAAAGTTTATAGTATTCAATTGCATCATTTATCGAAGCAGTTGCCAGAATAGCATTGAAACGTCTCTGATTTGTTGCACTATCGTGTTTTTTTATAATTGTATCTACAACTGCTTTTTTATGCTCGGTGCTGCCAATGTTCACATCTTTTTCTGGTTTATAATAGTCAATATGAAAACGTAATACATTTCTGTCATCAATTGCGTGAGTAATTGTATAGGCGTGTAACTGTTTTTGAAAAATATCTTTGGTAGTTACATAAGAGCCGACTGTTCCATCAATTTGTTTATAAGTGGCATTATCCTCAAAAATAGGTGTTCCTGTAAAACCGAATAACTGTGCATTTGGGAAAAATTCTTTTATGGCTTTATGATTCTCACCGAATTGTGAGCGATGGCATTCATCAAAAATAATAACTATACGTTTGTTTCGAAGCGGTTCAAGTCGTTCTTTGAATGAATTACCATTTTTTAACCGTCCTGAGTTTGTGGAGGAATTAGTGGCTAAAGCCAAAGCTAATTTTTGTATCGTGGTTACGATAACTTTGTTGGCATAATCATCAGAAAGTAATCGCCTGACCAGCATTTCAGTATTGGTATTTTCTTCTACACAACCCTCCTGAAATTTATTGAATTCTTCGCGAGTCTGCCGGTCGAGATCTTTTCGATCAACTACAAATAAACATTTTTCGATATCCGGATTATCTTTAAGTAGTGTAGATGCTTTGAAAGAGGTGAGTGTTTTCCCGCTCCCTGTAGTATGCCAAATGTAGCCGTTGCCTCTGTTTTGATGAATACAATCTACTATTGATTTAACTGCGTAAATTTGATAGGGACGCATTACTAATAATTTTTGCTCGCTTTGAACAAGAACCATATACTTACTAATCATCTCTGCAAGTGTGCATTTGCTCAAAAACTTTCCGGAGAAGTCGTCTAAGTGGGTAATCTTTTTATTGTCTTCAGTTGCAAATTGATATACTGGCAGAAACTGCTCATCAGCATTAAAGCTGAAATGAGAATTGTTATTATTAGCAAAGTAATAAGTATTAGTGCGGTTGCTGACAATGAAAAGCTGCATAAAACATAACAATGAATTGGTGTATCCATTGCCAAAGTCGTTTTTATAGTCAACAATTTGCTGAATCGCTCTTCTAGGACTTATCTCCAAACTTTTCAATTCAATCTGCACAATAGGGATACCGTTAATCAGCAGAATAACATCATATCGTTGATAGCTGTTTTTTGTATTTATACGCAGTTGATTGACAACTTCAAATTCATTCTTGCACCAATCCCTTAAATTTAATAAAGTGTAATGTAAGGGTGTTCCGTCGTCGCGTGTAAAGGTATTGATTTCCCGTAATCTTTTAGAGGCAGCAAAAACATCAGGTGTGATGATCTCAATAAAAAGTCGTGAAAATTCGGTATCGGTAAGATTAACTCGGTTTAATTCCTGAAATTTCTCACGGAAATTCTTTTCAAGAGACTCTCTGTCGCGGATGTCTGACCTGTAGGTGTATTTTAGGTCAATTAAATTTTGTATTAAAATTTCTTCTATTTGTGATTCTTTAATCATCTGAATTTTGAAATTGAGAAATCAGCTTAATGTAGTATTAGTATCTAAATAATAATCAAAAGAGCATACTCTCTATCAAATATATGAAACTTCTGATTGTTTAAGACAGCTTTTCAAACAAAATTCTTACAAACTCAATAGCAAACTTAAGACACAGAATTATAAATTCAATTGAATAAAAATTCAAACTCAGTTATTCTTAAGCTAATAAATTTAGAATCAGGAATGAGGATAGAAATTTGTTTAAATGAAAATATTTCAGATACTCAATCAGAGGTGCTTCAAATTCATTTCGTTAAAAGAACTTTGAAGACTTGCTGCAACCTGTTCTGATTAACCACAAAAACATAAACACCATTCTTTAAATCTGTGAGATTAATTTTGTTGATATTTTTTACTGATTTTATCTGCTGTCCAAGTATGTCAAATATCTTTATCTCAAATTCTTTTGATGAAGAGGAATAAATATTAACAAAGTCTTTTGTGGGATT
>CALEBT010000010.1 GCA_937942875.1 uncultured Ignavibacterium sp.
GGTGAATTAATCTCTGAAGGAGTGCTTGCAATAGAAATGGGAGCGAATGTAACTGATCTTAAACTTACAATTCATCCGCATCCGACATTATCAGAAACTATTATGGATGCCGCAGAAGTATTCTTCGGACAAAGTTCACATTATTACGTTAAGCAAAGGAAATAGTTTCATTAAGCAAGCAAATAATATTTGACTTAGCAAGAAACTTTTGGTTATATTTGAAACCTGATTTTATTAAGAAAATGAGATTATTATAATGTCTGATGGATTTATGATTTTTTCCGGAAGTGCTAACCTTTCTCTTTCAAAAAAAATCTCTGAACATTTAGGTATTGCACTCGGTGGAATTGAAAAGAAACAATTTAGTGACGGTGAGATTTGGATTAAATTCTCTGAAAACATCAGAGGAAGAGATGTTTTTATTATTCAACCGACGCATCCTCCGGCAGAAAATATTCTCGAACTTCTTATTATGTTGGATGCGGCTCGAAGAGCCTCTGCAAAAAGAATTACAGCTGTAATTCCTTATTTTGGTTACTCAAGGCAGGATAGAAAAGATCAACCCAGAGTAGCAATTACAGCCAAATTGATGGCTAATTTAATTACTAAAGCAGGAGCAGATCGTGTAATATCGATGGATTTACACGCAGCTCAAATTCAGGGTTTTTTTGACATCCCATTTGATCACTTATATGGTTCTTCGGTTTTATTAGGAAGAGTTCTTAAAATCTCTGATAATTTGGCTGTTGTATCCCCTGATGTCGGTGGGATAAAAATTGCAAGAGCCTATGCTAAAATGCTTAATAGTTCTTTGATTGTTATTGATAAACGAAGACCAACTCAAAATGTTGCTGAAATAATGAATATCATTGGTGAAGTTCAGGGTAAAGATATTCTGTTAGTTGATGATTTAATTGATACGGCTGGTACTTTCATAGGTGCAGTTGATGCACTTAAAAACAGAGGTGCAAATAAAATTTATGGAGCCATAACTCATCCAATTTTATCGGGAAAGGCTTGTGAAAAAATACATAATTCAAAAAATCTTGAAAAATTATTCGTAACAGATACTATTTACATTGAAGGTCATTCTTGCGATAAAATTGAAATAGTTTCAGCAGCAAAATTATTTGCTGAAGCTATTGTTAGAACTCATAATAATGAATCAATTAGTTCACTTTTTAATATAGATAAAGGTTAATCGAATCGGAGTAATTATGGACAAAGTTATTCTAGAAGTTAAAAAAAGACAACTATCAACAAAATCTGCTTTGACTCAGTTAAGAAAATCTGGCAGAGTGCCGGGAGTTTTTTATTCAAAGCATCACGAACCTCTCACAGTTGATGTTGAGGCAAATGCTTTGAATCCTCTGGTATTTACATCTAAAACTCATTTAATCAGTCTTAAAGTTGATTCAGGTGATACTTTTGATTGTATAATAAAAGATGTGCAATTTGATCCTGTAACTGATAAAATCATTCATTTTGATTTAATCGGTCTGGAAGTTGGAGAAAAAGTTCAAATTGAAGTTCCAGTTCAAATAGTCGGCACGGCTATTGGCATTAAAGAAGGAGGTATCCTTCAACAGATACTCCATAAACTTGAAATAGAATGTTTTCCAAATGATATACCAGAACATATAGAAGTTGATATTAACAATTTGAAAAAAGGGGATTCAATACATATTGGGGATCTAAACGTACCGAATGTTACATTTAAGCAATCACCGGATTCTATAATAGTATCTGTCACTCACCAGAGAACAGAAAAAGAAGTTAGTGCTCCTCTTGAAGCCGGAGAAGAAATCAAAGAACCTGAAGTAATCGGAAGAGGCAAATCTCAGGAAGAAGAATAGTTTTAGTTGTGCGAGCAATTGTTGGCATCGGAAATCCTGGTAAAAAATACAAACTTAATAGACATAATATTGGATTTTTAACTTTAGACTATTTCGCTCAAAGTTATAAATGCGAGTTTTCTCCTTCTAAATATGATTATGAATATTTGGAAGGAGATTTTGGTTTTAATAAGTATTTATTAGTAAAACCAACAACATATGTTAATAATTCGGGTATTGCAGTTTTACAATTGATAGAAAATTATAGTATTGATCCAACAGATATTCTAATAGTTGTTGATGACATTAACCTGAACAAGTTTGATTTTCGATTAAAAAAATCTGGAAGCGACGGGGGACATAATGGTCTGGCTTCCATTATTTATCATCTGAATAGAAATGATTTTCCAAGACTAAGGATTGGAATTGGGAACGATTTTCAAGAGGGCGGTCTTTCGCATTATGTGTTATCAAATTTCTATGATGATGAAATGATTATTTTAAAAAAATTGTATCCCGTTTTTTCAGACATAATTAAATCTTTTATTATTGGTGGATATAAATCTGCTTTAGCCGTTTATAGTAGATTAAAACAAGAAATTAAAAATAACTTAAGTCTTAACTAGCAGTGAGGAGAAAGTAATGGAACTAATAATTCATCTTATTCCAATCTTTGGTTTACTTGCATTAGCTTATACTCTTTGGAGATCAGGCTGGATTTCGAAAAAAGATGCTGGCTCTGAAAAAATGCAAAAGATTGCTAAACATATTTCAGATGGTGCAATGGCTTTTCTCAAAGCAGAATACAGAGTATTAATTTTCTTCGTTATTCTGGTTGCGATTCTCTTAGCTTATGGCGGCTCTACTTCTGAAAATTCTTCACCATTAGTCGGCGTTTCATTTATCGTTGGAGCTTTCTGTTCAGCTTTGGCTGGCTATATCGGTATGAAAGTAGCAACTAAGGCTAATGTCAGAACTACAAACGCTGCCAGAGAAAGTTTAGGTAAAGCATTAGAAATTGCTTTTGCAGGTGGTTCAGTTATGGGAATGGGTGTTGTTGGTTTAGGTGTTTTAGGTCTTGGAATTCTATTCATATTATATAGTGATATTTTTGGAATTAATTCCATCAATGACTTAAGTAAAATCATTACTGTTATCACAGGATTCTCTTTCGGAGCATCTTCTATAGCTCTTTTTGCAAGAGTAGGTGGCGGAATTTATACAAAAGCTGCTGACGTTGGTGCAGATTTAGTGGGAAAAGTTGAAGCAGGAATACCAGAAGACCATCCGTTGAATCCAGCTACAATTGCTGATAATGTTGGTGACAATGTTGGTGATGTTGCAGGAATGGGAGCTGACCTTTTTGAATCTTATGTCGGCTCAATTATTGGCACTATGGTTCTCGGAGCCGCATTTTTTATTTTGCCGGAATTTAATAGCAAATTTGCACTTGGAGCGGTTGTACTTCCTTTAGCATTAGCTGCTTTTGGAATTTTAATGTCTATTATTGGTACTTTCTTTGTCAGAGTTAAAGAAGGTGGTGACCCTCAAAAAGCATTAAATTTTGGGAACATTGTGGCTGGTACTTTAATGATAATTTCATCTTATTTTATTATTAAGTGGTTATTGCCAGAAACCTGGAGTTACTCTGATCCTTTATACGGAGAAACAAGAGAATATTCAAGTCTCAATATTTTTGCTGCTACTTTTATAGGAATTGTTAGCGGTGCAATGATCGGAATGATTACCGAGTATTTCACCGGTAGTGGTAAAAGACCTGTAATTAGCATTGCCCAGCAATCTGTTACAGGAACGGCAACAAATATAATTGCAGGTTTAAGTATAGGAATGCTTTCTACAGCTCTTCCAATATTAGTAATTGCCGCTTCGATTATTCTTGCTTTTAATTTTGGTGGATTATATGGAATAGCTATCGCAGCAGTTGGTATGCTTTCAATACTTGGAATTCAATTAGCTGTAGATGCATACGGTCCAATTTCAGATAATGCAGGTGGAATCGCAGAAATGTCAGAACTTCCTAAAGAAGTCAGGAGCAGAACTGATAAATTAGATGCCGTTGGAAATACAACCGCAGCAATTGGAAAAGGATTCGCTATTGGTTCGGCAGCGCTAACAGCATTGGCTTTGTTTGGTGCATATATGACTGCATCTGATTTGAAATCAATAGATATATCAAAAGCAACGGTTATGGCTGGTTTGTTCGTTGGTGCAATGATTCCATTTTTGTTTTCGTCTTTAGCAATGATGGCTGTAGGAAAAGCTGCTATGTCTATGATTCAGGAAGTTAGAAGACAATTCACATCAATACCGCCTTTAAAAGCAGCTTTGGAAGTTATGAGAAAAAATCAAGGCAAAGATTTCACGGAATGGAGTAAAGAGGACCAGAATGTTTTTGAAAATGCTCACGGTACTGCAGAATATGCAAAATGCGTTGAGATATCAACTGCATCAGCCATAAAACAAATGGTTTTACCAGGTTTATTGGCTGTAGTTGTTCCAATTTTAACAGGATTTTTCGGTGGTAAAGAGATGCTGGGAGGATTGATTGCTGGTGTTACGGTCTCTGGAGTATTAATGGCAATATTTCAGGCGAACGCTGGTGGCGCTTGGGATAATGCAAAGAAAATGTTCGAAGAGGGAGTTGAATTTCAAGGTCAAAAATACTATAAAGGCTCTGATGCACATAAAGCTGCAGTTGTTGGAGATACAGTTGGAGATCCATTCAAAGATACGTCAGGTCCGTCATTGAATATTTTACTGAAATTGATGTCTGTGGTCGCTCTTGTAATTGCACCTTTAATTAAGTAGATTTGCCATCATTTTTTAAATAAATTAGTTGATAACCCTGCTGTTATCTAAAATTGATAATGGCCAAAAGTCCATAGGGAGGTGACAAAATAAATGAAGTCAGATTTTTACGAATCTGCTGTTTTGATTAACGCAGTTCTTGAAGACACTCAGATTGAATCTTTAATCAACCGCATAAAAGAATTTATTACAAACAATGGCGGTCAGATTACAGATTTTGAAAACTGGGGCAGAAAAAGGCTCGCTTATCCGATACAAAAAAGTAAAATTGGTTATTATGTAATTTTACGTTTTACAGCCCCAACCAACATTATCGCCAAAATTGAAAGATTTTATAATCTTGATGAAAACATTCTGCGATATCTCACAATTAAACTCAATAAACACG
Organism: uncultured Ignavibacterium sp.; assembly: GCA_937942875.1. Classification (GTDB taxonomy): domain Bacteria; phylum Bacteroidota; class Ignavibacteria; order Ignavibacteriales; family Ignavibacteriaceae; genus Ignavibacterium. The sequence goes on from CALEBT010000010.1 coordinate 5,053, forward strand.
CTCTCGAGCAAATAGAAAAGAATAAAGCTCAACAAAATTCTGTTAAAGAAGAAATTGCTTCAATTAGTGATAAGCAAGTTGAAGTAGTAATAAATAATGAAGATAATGATAAATAATTATTTAAAATGTTAAGTACGGAGGTTATATTATGGCTGAATTGAAAATGCCCGAAATTAATTACGTAATTGTTGCAGGAAATCTTACAAAAGACCCTGTATTTAGAGAAACAACTAATAAAACTCCTGTTGTAAATTTTTCTATTGCATCAAATAGAAAATTCAAAGATAGTTCAAATCAATGGCAGGAAGATGTATGTTATGTCGGCGTAGTTGCCTGGAACAAATTAGCTGAAAGTTGCAGAGATAGATTGAAAAAAGGTTCTGCTGTTTTAGTTGATGGAGAGCTTCAAAGCAGAAGCTGGAAAACAGAAGACGGACACAACAGAAGCATCGTTGAAATTAAGGCAAGACGAATTCAATTTTTGAACAAAAGATTAATTGGTACAGAAAACGGAACATTAAGAGAAGACGATGTTAACAGTGTTATAGAAGATGAAAGCGTTTATCAGGAAGATTCTTTTGATAAGTTTTTAACTGATGAAGAATCAAATTTAATTAAACAATCAGATTCAGGTATAAATAATGAAGAAAGAAATTAAAACCAAAAAAGTCTGCCGCTTTACTGAAATGGGAATCAAATACATTGATTACAAAGATGTAAAGTTGTTGCAAAAATTTACTACAGAGCAGGGAAAAATTATTCCTAAAAGAATAACAGGAACTTCTGCAAAATATCAAAGACAACTGGCGACAGCTATTAAACGTGCTCGTCATTTAGCATTGTTGCCTTATGTTGCAGATACAGTTAAGTAGGTTCTGAGGTATAGTTATGAAAGTTATTTTAAGAAAAGACATTGAACAACTTGGTAAAGTTGGACAAATGGTAGACGTCAAAGACGGATATGCTCTTAACTATCTAATTCCTCGTGGTTTTGCTTATGTCGCAGTCAAGGGAAATATAAAAGCAATCGTTGAAGAAAAGAAAATCCTTGAAAAAAGGGATCTTCAGGAACTTAAAAATGCTCAACAATTAGCTTCAGATTTAGAGAAAATTTCTGTAACTATTCCGGTTCAGGTTGGTGAAGAAGATAAAATTTTTGGAACAGTTACTTCTCAAATGATAGCAGATTCATTATCAGAAAAAGGTTATGAAATTGATAAACGAAAAATTGATTTAGATGAAACTATTAAGACTTTAGGAATATATACCGCCAACATAAAACTTCACCCCAGTGTTAATGCTAAAATTAAAGTCTGGGTAGTAAGAGAATAGTTTGATAAATTAAAAGCCGCTTTTTTTAAGCGGCTTATTATAAATTATGGCAAAAAAAAGTAAATCTGCAGTAAAAGATAAAAAGATAGGAACAACTGTTGTTTCAACCCGATCTTTCTGGAGTTATAAAAAGAACAGAAGTCGTGTTTACACATTGATTATACTACTTTTGATGTTATACTTTTTTATTGTAAACAACACTAAAGACGAACCAAAAGAAGGTCCTTATCCTCCAGGCTATGTGCCTAATCAATTGAACTTAAACCCTAACGAATAAAATCATATAAAAAAAACCTTAGCAAT
>CALEBT010000011.1 GCA_937942875.1 uncultured Ignavibacterium sp.
TCGTACCAAGTGTTTGGTGTATAAGGTGAGGTTGAATCGGGTAAATCATTATAAGAACCACCTGCGACCCATAATTTTCCAGTTGCTTTGTTTCTTGTAATAGATTCGCAGGCTACTCCATTCATAATAGTACCAACCGAATCAAAAGGAGCAAACTCGTTTGGTCTTTGGTAAACTAATATTAACTTTCGAGTATATGATGGGAAATAAACAGTATTTCCATCAGGACTGCATTCCATACTTCGTGAAAAACCAGTAGGGATTAATGTAGTAACATTCCCAACAAAATTAAATTCTGAATCGAATTCTTTAATTGGTGCACCAGCATTTACAACCGGACCGACAAAGATTTGTCCTGTATTGCTGACAGCAGGAGCAGTAGGTGAGGTTCCGAGTGCAACATTGACTTTCTTCATTCCAGCACCGGTTTGGTAGTTAATTCTATACATTAACTGATTTCCAAATACAACGAGTATATTACCATTATGATCAGCTCTCATACCTCGCATATTTGAACCTTTTAATGTATCGTTAAAATCAGGTCCGGTTAATTTCCATATTGGTGAAAAGGATGCAGGAGTGCCGTCAGGATTATAAACTCTGATTAAATTAGCTGTAACTGAATCAGTTGGTCCACCTCCTGGAGGTAAAAATTTCTCCGGTGAAAAGTTTCCAGCCCATACTTTTCCATCGGGGTCTACAGCTATTCCGTGAAGCTGTCCCTTAATTGTTGTATCTGGCCAGGCACCAGTATTAACCCATTGCCCGAAAGCAAATGAGGTCAAGAGAATTGAAAAAAGAAACAATTTTTTTAACATAGCGTTCTCCTTAATTTATTGAAGTAATTAGTTAATTAGTTACCATAATTTGGAGCCCCGTTTTTGAGCATATTTAACTTAATAACGGTTTGATCTCTTGTATCAGCTTTTCTTATAAAATATAAAAACTGACCTTGTGGCCAATAAAAAGATAAAACATCTGATGCCGGAATTACTCCAGGATAAAAATCAGATGCAGTTCTGTCGGGTTTAATTTCAATTATTGGATCAGTCTTTTTATTAGTTCCCAGATAAAGAGAACCATCTGCACTAAAAGTCATAGTGTTAATAATAACTGCAGGGTTACGTGAAGTAAGATTAAAATATTCTTCTTCAGCACCTAAATCACCATTTGCATCAACTACAAATCTCCATACCTTTTCACTATTATCCCTGGCTCCTGCAACATATAAATATCCATTAAAATATCTTACTGCACGAAGATTACCGGTAAAATTATAAGTAGATGAAGTTAAATCTGGTTTAACTTTAATAATAACACTATTGTTACCAACAGCCCAAACATTTAGATTTTGATCCCAGTCAAAATCCCATACTCTTGTGCCAGTTGGAGTAACTGCCCAAGGAGCAACTGGCGGAGCGGTGTTCTGTAACATTTTCCAAACACCTCGTAGGTTTCTTGCACCGTAAACATCACCGTTTGCAGTCAGTTTAATTGTATTCCAATAAGATTCTGCACCTTTTGGAATATAATCTGACATTACTCCCGATGATATTTTCTTTATTCCCTTTCCATCCATAGAAACTAACAAATCACCATTATTGAATGCTGTAACAGACCAGGGAATATCTCCTACTTTTGGATCAAATGTAAAAGGAATATTGATGGGATTAGCAATTGCATAAATAAAAGTATTACTTATATTTTCATTTTTAAATACAGTCACTCTTACTTTAACACTATCTCCAAAAACATTTGCAGGTGATTTTACATCAATCTTAGTTGTTGTAGCACTAAGAACTGTACCTTTAACTCCGTTAAAAAATACAAAATTCTCATCAACCTTTGGAGAGAAATTACTTCCGTTTATTGACAGAGTAGAAAAACCAGCTAAAGGAGTGGAAGTTGAAGACGTTATAGAAGTAATAGTTGGAGCTGCTCCTGCTGGAGTAACTAAATCATATAAACTTGGCTCAGGATCTTCAGAGCATCCTGCAAAGAATGCGAACAATCCAAAGCTAAATAATATCATCATTAAATTGTATATTTTTTTCATAAAATTTTCTCTCATTTTTTAATATCCAATATTGATTGATACACGATGCACTTTATTAAATATTCCGAAAGGAGTATATGAATAATCAACAGCGAATTTAACATCAGCCAATGATTGCATAAATCCAACTCCTGCACTGAATTCCTGTTCATCCGTAGGGAAAGTATACCCGGCACGCAATGAAATCGATTTGAGAAATGTATACTCAAGACCAAAAGAAAGTTGTTCCGGATAATCACGTGGATGAGATGCATCAGCGGATAAAACCAACGAGTGCATATTTTTATCAACTTCAACCAAGTCAAGTACATCCATCGAAAGACCAATTTTAAAGATTAAAGGAAGTTGAAATGATTCCTGAACATATTTCAGCTCTTTTGAGAAGTTTCGGACATTCATACCAAAATTCAAACTCTTAAAACCGGTCTGATATAAAATGCCAAAATCAAAAGCCAGGACATCTAATTTATATTCTTTTACTACACCATCTCCCAATGGATCAAATCCAACCACTGCAGTCCCCATTGATTGACGGACATATTTTATATTGCCTCCCACGTAAAATTTTTCTGAAAGGGCTTTTGCATAACCAATACCGAAAGCCAATGCTGTAGGTTTATAAGTTCCAACATCTATATAACCATCATCATTATTTGCTATGATTGTTCCATTGAATTCGCCGTAATCAACTGCAACTAGTGAGATACCAAATACTCCATATTGTCCATCCATAAAATTCAATGCCGCAGTTCCGTAAATGTAATTGATATCTGCAATCCATTTTGTGGTTCCAAAAGAATAATCAACAAATCTATCCATTTTTGCCATTGTGGAAGGATTATACAACATTGATGCAGATGCATTTGATAGTGAAGTAACAGCATCGCTTAAACCTGATGAGCGAGGGTCGAGTGATACACTCAGAAACTTCATTCCGGTTTGTGCTAATTTCTTTCTTTCCTGCGCTTGTGAAGATTCAAAGACTGAAAGAAATAGTAAACAAACCAAAGTTAATAATGCTATTTTTTTCATTTTATACCTATAAGTTTACAAAATTTTTGTTCTATTTAACTAAATCAACTTTAATTACTGCTGATCCTTTTGGATAGCTTACAGTTTTTAACGTCATTGAATAAGATTTTTGACTAACTGCATCATTAGGAATACTTGCTTCATACAATATCAGCAATGGAGAATTACCTTTAGTTTTACCATCATTTATTTCTAAACTGACGTAAGATTTTGCACCTCTGAGATTTAGTGGAAAAGTAAAACCACTTGGCGCATTGTTAATGAAATCTTCACCAGGGAATGGAATTGAAGCTGCAGTTGCAGAATAACCATTAAATAAATCAGCAGCTTTAGGATTTCTGAATCTTCCGGTGGAAAGTTTATTACCATTAACCTCTATCCAACCCTCATAAATCCAACCTGCGGATAATACCGGAATATTTAATCCGGCGACTGTATTATTAGCATCTACAGAATCTACAAACCAAATTCCGCCAAAAGGATTAGAAGCAGGATCTCCATCTGTTGGAGTATAAAGTGTGTACTTTGCCGAAGTTTGACTGAAATCTTTAAAGGATTCACCTAAAGTAAGATTACACAATCCATTAACAAATCTTCCCGATAATACAATTCTGCTGCTTGCAGAAAAATTAGCTGCTGTTAATTGACTTTTTCGCTCAACAGTAACTAAAAAAATCTGTGCACTATCTAAATAAACGAGTTTCTGTTCTTCCTTGAAAAATACATCTCCTTGAGCATTTGGGGATAATTGTTTGATAAAAACAGGAGGTCTATCGTCATTATCAAACCAGGCAACATAAGTTAATGTATCAGCTAACTGAGGTAATCCAGTTATATTTAATTCTAATGAGGATGAATTTAATGTTGAACTGTTTTCAAAATATTCACAACCCCAAAAAGAAATCATTGATACTGCAAGAATTAAAAATAATTTTTTCATCTGTATTGCCTTCCTGTTATCTAATGATTGCAAATTTTTCAATGATAGTATCACCTGTGGTGTTATCAGTTATTACAGCTAAGTAAATACCACTGACTACAATCTGATTGGAAGATGTTACATTATACCAATATGCATCACCGCTTCCCTTATGCTCAATAGTATTTACTAACTCACCAAGCTCTGTATAAATTTTTATCGTACAGTTTGAAGGTAAATTGTAAAATGAAATTTTATCATCATCGTATCTGCCATAGTATCTGAACTTAGAATCAATTACATATGGATTAGGAACTATACGAACACTTTTTAAGTCTTTGGCCGGAGGTCTTTTGAGGGTTACAGGGCTATAAGTTTGAGTATATATCCTGTGACTTTCAAGCTTACCTGCAGGAGTACCGGGACCACCTGGTTGATCAGCACCAACTGCGGTTATAAAATAGAAATAGCTGAATCCTCGAATTGCAGTTATATCATCAAAACTTCTTGCTGAGGCAGGAAGCTCTGCAATAAGAACCGGATCTTTATAAAAATCTTCCTGCTGTCTGTAAATTCTGAAACTCTGCGGTGGATTAGGATCTGAGCCATCAACACTCCAAACCAGAGAAATTCTGTCTCCTAATCCTTGTACTTCAAATGTTTGCGGAGGTCTTGGAGGTCGTGGAATATTATATCCTGATTGGAAATTTTCTTTTGCTCTCTGAAATGTTTGGAATAATTTAATTCTTCCGCTATCTATAACTGCTTTATTTTTATCATAAGCAGATATTCCACCTGCTTTGAATAATCTACCAATTCTTATCTGCTCTGAACGACTTAAACCATTTGCAGCTTCAACCATAACAATTCTAATACTTTGACCTGGTGCCAATGTGTATGGACCATAAGCATTATTAAATGAGAAACCACCAGTATTGCCAAGATTAGGATTAGTTTTTTGATTTGCAAAATCTCCACTCGGCTCAACTAAATCAGCGTGACGAGGACTTTGATGACCACTTTTCATATATAAATATTGGTCTGTCATTCTGGAAATATTAAATGCATTATCAGCTCCGCCTTTAAATAATATATCATCAGAATCAAGATAAGATGTAGTTGAAGGTTGGGATGGATCATCTGACTTATCAGTTGCAGATTTATCTGCGTGCAGTGTAGCAACTCCTATAAATTGAGTACCACCCAATCTTCCGATTGTATCATCGGGAGTATTAAATCGCAATGCATTAGAGCTTAATGTCCAAATAGGAGCACCAATATTATCATAAGTAACATCTTTTTCACCAGTGAATCCGTGCCAGGAGAACTGTGCTCTGAAATTTTCTGTTGGAGGGTCTGGTTTTACACCATCACCTCTTGCATCATTCATCGTATTTTTTCCCCAACCTGTGGAGTTGCCAATTACATATCTTGTAGAGGCATTAACAGCGTTTCTATAAGTCCAGAATACATACATATCTTTAACAGTATTATTTGGTAACTCAATTTCAGCATCACCATCAGTATTTCCAGTATTAGTGAATTTATACTCATAAATGAAGTAGTTATCGTGATATTGCTGAGAGAACTGTAAAATTCTTCTTTCCATTGTAACACCAATTTGGGTGTTAACTACATTTAGAATCATTCTATCTGCTTTTAACGTATCCGAAATGACATCAATCGTAACTGGCTTATCGTAAGTAACATTTCCATCGGCTGTAACTAATGGTGCATCAAACTGGCTAATCATTTGCATTTTAACGGGATAGGCAGCATAAAAAACAGGATTTCTTGGTCCAACTGTAACTACTTTATACGGGAAAGTATTTCCATTTTCATCAGTAAAGTCCTTGCATCCAATCCACCAACCTCTTGCAGCTTGCATATCCTGCGATTTATAAATTGCGGGCCATTGCATTCCGTATTGCTGCTGTCTGACAAAAGCTTCTTCAAGCTCGCTACCGATTTCTGAAAACCAGCTGTGAATATTACTTGCAGACATCCACATATTTGTAAACTGAGCTTTAACCTGATAGTTAAAACTTAATAAAAACAAAATTACGAGGAGTGGATAAGTTAATTTGATTTTTGATAAGTGAATTCTCATTATTTCCTCATTATTAAATTCTTTTCAACACTAAAGATTAATATTTAATTTGAATCCAAAGAATATGTTTCTCGGATTTAAGAAAGCTGTATAAGGTAAATTTGGATTATCTATATAAGCCTTTTTATCCAATGCATCTTTCACCTTATCATTACTTACCCTGTTCCAATTACTACCGTTCCATTGATAAAATAATCCGGATTCTGCGTCAAAATACCAGGCTCGTGTATTTGGATTCGTAACTTCATAAATTCTTGCTGCATATTCCATAGGCTGGAACGCAATTCCAAAATCTCTGAAATCACCGGGTTTGTCATTACCAGGAATATTTCCATAAGTAAATTCTTTTACTTTATCAGCTGGTAAATGCAGTGAGGCCATATAATCATAATAATCCTGTGCATCAGAAAAACCAGCCTGATAGCTCATATATTTTATATTCAAAGCATTGTACATATCCATAAAAAATTCTAATTCTACACGACCTAAATTAATTGTTTTGGATAGTCGTAAATCTAAATTAACATAATCTCGCCATTGAATATTATTTTCATAACCAGCCTTAACTGGTCCGGGACCAGTCCAGCTAAAATAAGAACCCGAGCTCCAGCTACCTAAGAGATTTAATCTCCAGTTTTCTAAAATCTTAAAGCCACCTAAATCAGGTCCCCATCCTTTTGGAGTAAATATATCAATGTTTGCTCTGGCATAAGGAGCTGGAACTGGTTTATTCTGATAGAGAAGCTTTGTATCTGTTCGTTCTTGTTGAGCTCTCTGAGGATCTTCATAATAATTAGCTAAACCAAAGAAACCAGTTGTTCTAACCATGTATGTATAATTGATAAAACCTGTAATCCACTCGCCTCTGTTTTTTCTTATTTCAAATTCAAAACCTCGTATATCCTCATAACTGTTTGGTTCCGGTATTAGATAATTTACTGTACCGAAACGGCTTAAATATCTGACTAATCTTGGTTGATCTGAAACGTCTTTGTAATATCCTTTTAACGAGAGCAGGAATTGATCAAATAAATTTTGCTCGTAACCCAATTCATAAGCGATTGTTCTCGGCAATGGATTTGATGGGTTAGCAATTCTTTGTACTTCAAATGTTGATAGTGACCTTCTTAATAAAAAGAGATTTTCCGGAACCGGCATCGAGCGGAAGTGTCCGTAGTTAAAATATAATTTACTGTCTATCGTGATAGGGAAAGCGATTCCAATTCTCGGGGAAATATTAAGCTGTTTTTTAATGGGAACTTTTTCCAATAATGTATCAATTCCACCTGCAAATTTTCCAGAAAGAGCTTTATTATATGGATCAAATTCATACCATTCACCACCCGGATCTGAATAATCCAATCTCAAACCAATATTTGCTATCATTCCTTCAAATTCAAGTTTATCCTGAGCATAAACTGCTAATTTTTTAGGGAAAGTATGCCAGGATGAAATAGCATTATTTGAAGGCAGAGATGGCTCAATTAAACCATAATTTACGTTATTGTCAGTATAAATAAATTCAAATCCAGTTTTAATATAATTGTATTTATCTAATTGACTGGCGTAATCAAATTTAAGAGTATAAGTTGCCAATCTGCTGGTATCACGAGAGTTACTGAATCCAAGTCCCATATTCATTGCAGAACCAATTCCGGAGCTTGCTCCACTGAAATATCCAAACGGAGATTCATCATAAAAATTTCCACCAATTTTATATTTCTTAGTTGTGTCTCTGGGAGTACCAGGATTTGTATTATAAGCAAAAGCAACTCTGCTTCCTAAAACTTCATAAAAAGTTTGTGCACTTAAAACGTGCGTAAATTTGAAGCCTTGCATATTAGTTTTAATTTCACTCGGATTCCAATATTGATCAGCATAAAGTCTGGAATCGAGGTAACTTGCTCCACTTCTTGAATCGAGTTGACTTGCAATACCGGAAGCAGACCTGAATAAACCCGGACCACCAGCTCTGCTGCTGTTGGTTCCAGTTTGTTTGCCAATCAAGCCTTCTATATTTAATTTCATTCCTTTCATTAAATCTGTAGTTATTCTAAGCTGGCCATTATAATCTTCGTAAGCTTCCTTCGACAAGGGTATATAATACATATCTCTCGTAGTTCGGAATGAGGCAACAAATCTTAGATTTCCAAGATATTCACCCCCTGGTATTGGTCCGCTCAAACTCATATCAACATCATAATCTGGTTTTTGAATATCTAATTGTCTTCTATGCTGCCAAAGGAATAATTGTTGGGCACCCTGCGGAGAAAGGTCATTATTAGGATCGGAATCTCCCAACAAAGCTTCAGATACCTTGTTCCAACCTGTTGGAAACTTCATGTATTGACGTTTTGTATATTTATCCCAATTACCATTATCAGTTCCAGTCCAGGCAACTGCATCATCAATAAATGGTCTTATCCAATAAGAATTTGGTGAGTTTACTGCATCACCAAAATGTTTTCTACCAGCCGGACGATATCTTCCGATAAAGGAAAAATTATATTTATCTTTTCTTCCTTCTTTTGTTACAACGTTAATCAATCCGGATCTGATATTGCCATATTCAGCATTAAAACCACCGGTTTGAATTTGTAATTCTTCTATGGAAGTAAAACTTATTCCGGTATATGGAGTATTATCTCTTTCATCTCTTAAAGTAATACCATTAACCATAAAAGCTGTTTGGTCGCTTCCACCACCGCGGATTGTTAATCCCTGAACACCAGCTTGAAGACCAATAATGCCCGTTACACTAACAACAGGTAAGCTTTTTACTTCATCTATGTTGAGGTTAACAACACTAGAGGAAACGTCCTGTCGTACTATTGGTTGTTTTGCAACTACAACAACTTCTTCAGTCTGAAAACTTGAGGATCTCAAACTGAAATTAATCTCTGTTGTTTGGTTGATGTTAACTCTAACATCCTCTACTATTTGAGGAGCATAACCTACCATAGAAGCTCTTAGAGAATATGTTTTTGGCGGAACACTGGTTACCACATAATAACCATCTATATTCGTCGCAGCACCAAGACTTGTTCCTTCTATGATAATGTTTGCTCCGATTAGTGCCTCCCCTGTTTCAGCATCACGGACCACACCATTTATTTTACCAGTCTGGGCGTGTGATATTGAAGTAAAAAGGAGAAGAATTAGAAGCAGTAGAAGTTTTTTCATATTATAGCTCCTTTAGAAAGATTAGAAATGCGAAAATCACAAATTAGCTTTATAAACATTATTGATTGATATTTTAAAAATTTATATGTAAAAAGTATATAATGTTAATATAATTGTCAATAAATATATCAGTCCGAAAAATTATTTTACTTTAAATTCTATTTTTTCTTGCTAATAATTCAATCGTTCGGATTTTGTCTTTATAAAAATTATTTTGATTTATTCTCTCTATATCAAGTTTTGCATCAGAATTATCTTCCCATCTTCTGCATAAATATAAAGAGTCATAAATTCTTCCTATTTTATAAGTTCTGCTGATCTCTAACCCAACTGCATAATCTTCACCATAACTAACATTAGGGATATTAATTTCTCTTAACAAAGGAGTATAGAAAGCTCTGGGAGCTCCTAAGCCATTTATTCTTAAAGCATTATTAGCACCGTTATCAGGAGTCCATTCTCTATGGTCTATCAATCCGGGAGGCAACTCATTAAGATTAAAATCAGTAATCTGATAAGAGCCAATTACCATTCCACATTTTTCATTATGAAAAGTATCAACAATTGTTTGAATTGTGTTTTCATCTTTATATATATCATCACTATCAAGTTGAATAGCAAACTTTCCACAGAATTCACTGTGAACTGCTTCATTCCAGCAACCGCCGATTCCCAAATCCATCCGCCCGGGAATAATATGAACAACTCTATCATCTTTAATTTTATAACTTTCGATTACTTCTGATGTACCATCAGTAGAATGATTATCAACAATTATTAAATTAAAAGGAAAGTTAGTTTTTTGACTTAATACAGAACTAATTGCATCACCAATTGTCTTTACCCGGTTTCTTACAGGAATAACTACTGACGCTTCAAACTTAAAATCATTTCTATCTAAATTGATTGATTTGAACTCCGGACCTACCAATGCATTAATGTCAGATAAATATCTTGTGCAAACTTTTTCATACTCTATTTGTACTTTTCTATTTCTCGGGTCAACATAACTGAAATGATTTTCTTCACTTCCGATATCCTCACTTGTAGCGACGGTATAAAGATACTCAGGTATATGAAATAAATTTCCTAACAAAGAAAGTTTTAATCTTAAGTCATAAAATGCTGAGAATTCATAATCTACATCCATTCTACTTACAGCTTCTTTAAAGGCAGAAGTTTTGATAAATACTACTTCTCCAAAATCAAAATCATCTCTTAAACTTCCGGGCTGGTAATCAATCGTAGGATGTTTTTTCAGATTATTATTTTCTGTCTCATAAAAATCTGAGTAAATAAATACAGAATCAGTATTATTAATTACTTTGATAAATCTCTGTAACATAAATTGAGCCGGAAACAAGGGCTTTCCATTCAATGAAAAAAGTATGTAATCAGACTGAACGTTTTCTGAAATCTTTTGAAATGTAAAAGTATTTTTGTGATTTGGTGTTATAATAGTATTATCTTGATTAAGATTTATTTCTTCTTCACTTAAGAGAATTATTTGACCAACTAATTTTTCTTCTTTAAAAATCTGAATATTACGTAGAGAATCATTTTTATGAATGAGAGGAATAACGACTGAAATTTGATTGTTCATAAATAATCCTGTAATGTTTATACAAATTTAAGAAAAATTTTTCTTTGTACTTGAATGTTCGCAAAAATAGGTTCTTTATTTAAAGATTATTTTTCATATTTTTTATTTTAGAAAGGAAATTTTCTTAATTATTTAAAGGTCACTTCTATGAAAAAACTTCTTTATTTAATTGTTCTTTTAGTGTTTCAAACATTTTTATTCTCTCAGCAAAAATCTGTTAAACTTTTTGGTGATGTAAATGATCCTATTTTGGGACCAACATTGTCTCCAAATGGTAAATTCATTGCCTTTTCAAAATCTAATTATGTGGGAATATATCTTTTTGATATTGAGAGGAAATCTATAACTCAAATAACAGATGAAGTTGCTGCCGGTTACGGAATTCAATGGTCATCTGATTCAAGATATATCTTAAGCAGACCTGCATATTATGAGGACAGAATAAGATATAACGCTGTAAAAATTTATGACACACAAACAGGCTCAGTTACTCAACTAACTGAATACAGAACTAAAATGCCTTCAATGCCAGCCTGGTCTCCAAGTAATGATGAAGTAATAATTGCTTCAAAAGGAAATGTGGAATCATTTGAATCAAGAATTGATGTCAGACCTGAATTAGTAAAAGCAAAAAATGATAATGTAATTTTCTTAATTGATGACAAAATTGCCGTCAAGAATTCACTAAATGGAGAAGTTAAAATTTATGAACCAGTTAAGGGGAAAAAATGTATGAACTTAGCTGTTTCTCCGGACAATCAACGAGTAGTTTTTGAAATATACGGTGGTGATTTGTATTCGATGAAAACCGATGGAACTGAGTTAACCAACTTAGGAAAAGGGTACAGAGGTAAATGGCTTAAAGATTCAGAAACGATTGTCTATATGATTTGTGAAGATGATGGTCACACTTTTACGTATTCAGATATTTTTTCTATCAAATATGATGGCACAAATAAAAAAAATCTTACCAACACATCTGATAAGCACGAAATGAGTCCTTCTGCTTCATTTTCAGATAACACCATAGTGTTTGAAGTACTGAACGAAGGTTCAATTTACTTAATGAAATTAGATTAATAGGAGTTTCTATGAAATACATTTTAAATACAATTATTTTCTTAGTTCTAACATTTTCCTTAAACGCTCAGCAAGTTACCGGATTATCTAATTGGAATATTTATCTCGATCCGGGTCATAGTCAAAAAGAAAATATGGGTATCTATGGTTATTCCGAAGCTGAAAAAGTTCTGAGAGTTGGTCTCAATCTCAGGCAGATGCTCCTGGATTGGACTGACATAGATACAGTTTATATATGCAGAGAAGATGACTTTGTGCAAGTTTCATTGGCTCAAAGAACCAGCCAGGCAAATTCACTCGGTGCAGCACATTATCATTCTATTCATAGTGATGCTTCTTCATCTCCGGATCCAAATAGCACATTACTATTATGGGGGCAACTTGGTATCAATGGTCCGGAGAAATCTCCTCAGGGTGGTAAAGCTATGAGTGATATAATGGTTGTTTTATTAACTGCAGGTTACAGAACAAATACAAGAGGTTCTGTTGGTGATAGAACTTTTTATGGAGTACCGGGAAATACTCCATATTTATGGGTCAATAGAGAAACAAATATGGCTTCAGAATTGAGTGAGGCTGGTTTCCACACTAATCCTACTCAAAACCAGCTTAATATGAATGCAAAATGGAAAAGGCTTGAAGCATTAACTTTTTACTGGTCAATTCTAAAATACAAAGGAGTTCCCAGACCTTATGCAGGCACTGTTGCAGGGATTATACGTGATTTTGAAAACAACAAGCCAATAAATGGCGCTGTAATTTCTATTGCAGGACAAATTGATACCACTGATACTTGGGAAAAATTATTTCATCTTTACTCAAACGATCCGGAATTGCTTAGAAATGGATTTTATTATTTTGAAAATATTCCTCCCGGAACTCATCAAATAAAATTCTGGGGACCCTGGTACGATACTTTAACTACAACAGTTACAATGAGAGATACCTTTATAACCTTTAAAGATGTAACTTTGATTTCAAACCGACCGCCAACAGTTGCCTCAACTGTTCCGGCAAATAATGACAGTCTTTATCCGGGCAATGATCCTATAGTAATTAATTTTACCAGACAAATGGACAAAAACTCAGTGCAGAATGCTTTACAAATTTCTCCAAACGTTAATTATACAGTTTCCTGGTCAAATAATGATCAACGTCTAACAATTACAACAAATAATTTTTCTTTTAATACACAATATCAAATAACAATTTTGGGAACTGCATTAGGTAAATTCGGTCATCAGTTTGATGGTAATGGTGACGGTACACCAGGAGATCCCTATACATTTAATATTAAAACAAAATTTCCTGACAGCACTCCACCACAGGTTGTTAGTTTCTATCCAAATCCTAATTCAAATAATGTTGAATTGCGTCCCGTTATAAATGTTGCATTCGATGAACAAATAAATACTTCAACTATTTCTGGAAGATATAATCTTATCAGAAACTCAAATAATACGAATGCAAATGGAATTTTAAGACATTACGTGGTTAATAATAGGAGTGTATTAAACTTTTTCGTTACTACTCCTCTGACAGAGAATGAAACTTATACATTCAATATTCTGCCCGGTATCAGAGATTTATTCGGAAATGAAATACAAACCCAATTAAGTTACAATTTCACCACTGGAAATAATAATTATAATCAGGTTAATCTGATTGATAATTTTGAAAATGGAGTCAACAATTGGCTTCAACCTACCGCATCGGGTTCCACTGTTGGCGTAGTTCCAGGTCAAACAAATATGACTACTTCCAGCACTGTTTTGAATGTTAATACACAAAGTTCAAAATCAATGCAGCTTAATTATGCCTGGCAAACAAGTGCAAATTCCTGGCTTTTAAGAGAATTTTTCAGTCCTGTTACTCCAACATTTAATAATGATGTCATACTACAGGCATTTATATTTGGTGACGGTTCAAATAATAAATTCAGATTTTGTGTTAATGATGCAGGTCCGGGTGGACACGAGGTTAGTCCCTGGTATGATATAAATTGGATTGGATGGAAATTAGTAAACTGGAATTTAGCATTAGGACAAACAGGTAACTGGATTGGGAATAATATTCTTGAACCTCCTTTGAGTTTCGATAGTTTTCAGTTGACTTATACACAAGGAACAGGAAACGCTACAGGCACAATTTATTTTGATGACTTGAGAACTGCAACATTTTCACCAGTAGGAGTAGAGAAAGAACCTACTGAAGTGCCGACAATTTTTGCATTAGAACAAAATTATCCTAATCCGTTTAACCCCAGTACAAAGATAAGATTTTCACTTGCAGAAGAAACTCACGCCAAAATAATTATTAGTGATATTTTAGGAAGAGTTGTTTCTACCATAGTAGAAGATAATTTAACTGTTGGTACCTATAACATAGATTTTGATGCAAGCAATTTACCAAGCGGAGTTTATTTTTATTCTATTATTACAGAGAAATTTAAAGACACTAAAAAGATGATTTTATTAAGGTAATTCCTTAAATCTTAAGCTGTCTTGATAAACTTATTTATTACTTAAAATCAAGACAGCTTTTTATTTGCAAATTGGGATGAATTACAAAAAATTTGGTAATACCGATTTAATTGTTAGCGAAATTGGATTTGGCTCTTGGGCTATCGGTGGACTCGCAATGGCTGGTAATATTCCAATTGGTTGGGGTAATTCTGACGACAGTCTTTCGAAAAAGACTTTAACTAAAGCATTGGAAAAAGGTATAACCTTTTTTGATACAGCTGATTTTTACGGATTCGGTCATTCCGAAACTTTAATTGGTGAAGTAATTGGTAACAATAAAGAAATAATCATTGCTACTAAAGTTGGCCATCGACTTGAAGGTAATAAAATAGTCTTAGATTATTCATACGATCACATATTAAATTCCTGTGAAGCAAGTCTAAAAAGACTTAAAAGAGATTGGATTGATTATTATCAGCTTCATTCAGCAAAAATTGAACATCTGAAAAATGGAGAATGTATTGATGCAATGCAGACTTTATCCGAACAAGGGAAAATACGTTATTGGGGAATTTCGTTAAGTACCTTTAATCCATATCCGGAGGCAGAATTCTTTATTCACAATAAAATAGGTCACGGTTTTCAAGTTGCATTTAATTTAATAAACCAGCGGGCAAAAAGCCTTATAGAAAAATCCTCTGAGTTAGGGTATGGAATAATTGCGAGAATGCCACTTCAATTTGGTTTATTAACCGGAAAGTTTAACGAAAAATCTGTTTTTGAAGATAATGATCATAGATCTTTCAGATTAACTCCTGATTTAATTTCTGAATTACTAAATTCATTAAAATCTTTAGAGCCAATAATTGAAAAATATAAAGTTAATAAAACTACATTCGCTTTAAGTTTTATTAATAATTTTTCAGGTATAAGTACTATTATTCCGGGAATGCGTAATCCAGAGCAAATTGAACAAAATCTAAGTTCATTAGTTAAAATTGATCAAGAAGATTTAGAGTTTATTTATAAAGTTTTTGAAAATAATCTCAACGGTATAGTCGAAAAAATGAACTAAATATGATACTCAAAACTTGCCTTAAAAATTTAAATGAAATTACCACACAATTCTATATTTTTAGCAACAAATTTTTGAAAATTTAGGAGGCATAATGAAAATTGCTGTTTGTGTAAGTCACGTACCCGATACAGCCACAAGAATAAAAATAGGAACCGATAGAAAATCCATTGACAACACAGGTGTAACTTTTGTGATAAATCCATACGATGAATTTGCTATTGAAGAAGCCTTAAAAACAAAAGAAAAACTTGGCGGAGATAGTTCGACTATTTCAATAACAGTTGGAGATGATTCTGCAAAAGAAACTATTAGAAAAGTTCTTGCTTTAGGAATTGACGAAGCTGTTTTATTAAAAACTGATAAAAATCCTGATTCATTAAGTGTCGCAAAAGCTTTGGCCGAAGAGATAAAATCTCTTGGTTCTGAAATTGTATTTTTCGGGAAACAATCAGTTGATTATGATAGTGGAATAATTGGCCAACTAACTGCTGAGTTACTTGGTTTTAATTGCATTTCAGTAGTTGTTGACTTAAATATTGAGGGTAATAAAGTTATTGCAGAAAGAGAAATAGAAGGTGGAAGAGAAGTTGTTGAGTCTGAGTTACCAATAGTAATTACCGCCCAAAAAGGATTGAATCAGCCAAGATATGCTACGTTAAAGGGAATTATGGCTGCAAAGAAAAAAAATATTACCGAGAAACAAATTCAAATAAATGATATATCAGTTGAAATAGCTGAAATGAATTTACCTCCATCAAAACAACCGGGAAGAATTGTTGGTACTGACGTAACTGCAGTTCCTGAATTAGTTCGTTTATTAAGAGAAGAAGCAAAAGTAATATAGGAAGAAATATGAAAGAAAAAATTTTGGCAGTTTTAGAACAACGAGAAGGACAAATTAAAAAAGTTTCTTATGAAGTTTTATCACTTGCAAACAGATTATCAAGACAATTGGCTTGCGAATCTGAAGCAATAATCATAGGAGATGAGATATCGAACATATTAGAGTTAAATAATTACTCTTCAGATAAAATTATTCATTTCAAAAATTCCCGGCTAAATTATTATTCCTCAAGTGCATATTCTAAAATTATTTCTGATTTCGTAAATGAAGATCAATTTTCAATTGTGATATTTCCAAATACCGCAATGGGAATTGATTTAGCACCAAGAGTTGCTGTCAAAACAAACTCAGCAATTGCAACAGATTGCATTAAGGTTGAATTGAACGAAGGAAATTTATTTTTCACAAAACCTGTTTATGCAGGTAAATCATTGATTAACTTCAGGATAAATTCAGAGAGAAAAGTTTTTACTATCAGACCAAATATCTTCAAAGCAGAGAAATCAGATGCAGGAAAGGCTTCTATTGAAGTGAAAGAAGTTTCCGAATTAGATTTAAGAACTAAAGTTACCTCTTATAAAAAATCTGAAGGGAAATTAGATGTTTCGGAAGCTGATATCATTGTTTCAGGTGGCAGAGGTATGAAAGGTCCTGAGAATTTTCATTTAATAGAAGAATTAGCAGAAGCTTTAGGTGCTGCAGTGGGTGCTTCAAGAGCTGTAGTTGATGCTGGCTGGAGACCACATCGTGAACAAGTCGGACAAACCGGTAAAACAGTTTCACCGACTTTGTATGTCGCTTGTGGAATTTCCGGAGCAATTCAGCATCTTGCCGGAATGTCTTCTTCAAAATACATAGTCGCAATAAATAAAGATAAAGATGCTCCTATTTTTAACGTTGCTGATTATGGAATTGCCGGAGATGTTTTTGAAATTTTACCAGCGCTAACTCAGGAAATTAAAAAATTAAAATCATAATAAAAATTGAATAAAGTTCAGTGTGAAATAGTTGGAATTTCTGCAGGACCATCATCAAGTGGCTCCTATGCTTTACTTCTGAAAGAAATTGATGGTAACAGAAGAATTCCTATAATTATCGGACAATTTGAAGCTCAGGCAATTGCATTGGAAATGGAGGGAATTAAACCACCAAGGCCATTAACACACGACCTGGCTAAAAGTATTATTGATAATTTAGGTGCAACTTTAGTTGAAGTAATAATTACTGAATTAAGAGATAATACTTTTTACTCCAAAATCATTTTAGAGACTTCAGGACTTACAAATGATATCGACTCCAGACCCAGTGATGCAATTGCTTTAGCTGTTAGAGCTGATGCACCAATTTATGTTTCAGAGTTAGTTATGCAGGAAGCATCTTTTGTCCCGACTGAAGAGCAAGAACTCGAGAAAAAAAATAAATCATCAGTTGAAGAATTTGAAAGCAACTACTCTAATCCAAAAAGTAAAGAGGCTAAGATTGCAGCACTTCAGGATAAATTAAGAGACGCCGTGGAAAAGGAAGATTATGAAAGAGCAGCAAAAATCAGAGATGAAATAAAAAAATTAATGAATAACAATTAGTTAAAGACCTTTTGTCCAATTTCACATTCCAAACACTTTCCTTTTATACAATAACCTCTGAACAATTCCAACATTCCCTGATAATAAACGCTTTTCAATCTTTTATCAAACAGGTTAAGATTTGTACTTACCTTATCTATAAGATTATTACCTTCTTTTTGATAATAATTAACGAATAATTCAAGGACTTTTTGAGTTTCTGATTTCTTATCAAATATTTCAAAATAAACGGAGTAAATCGGAAGCACACAATTAGTAATAATTTCATCTACTCTACTTAATCCAAGGAAATATTTTATATCAGTTCTAACTTCCTTGGAAAAATTGTAATGATTAGCCCAATAGCCATCTGCTTTAATTATTAGATTATCAAGAAGATATGAATTAAGTTTATTTCTATCTTTTGTTTTGGAAAAGGCATTTAACAATCGGTTAAATAAGTTATAATGAAAAATTTTATCTAACAATCTTGCTGCGGCAGCTAATCTGACTGTCGGAAAATTTTGCGGTCTTAATTTGAAAAAGTGCCAGTTATTCGAAGTAAAATAACTGTTATTATAATGTTCTTTTATCTCATCCCAGTGAAAATTTAATTCTCTGACATATTCAATTGTTTTTTCATCTTTAATTTTTGTGAAGTCAGGAATCAATCCACTAATATTGAATAATAAACTTTCTACTTTAATAATGAAATTACTTGAACTGATCTTACTTAACAAATCATATTCTAAACTTCGCCCCAATTTTGCCATTATTTCTTTGTTTTTAGTATATCCAAGTGCTTCAAAAATCTCTTCATATAAAATCTGATTCCACAATGCCAAATCATCAAACTCTTTTGCAAAGAATTTTCTTTCTTTTATATTTTTATAGAAATTATGACTTACTTTTGGTTCACTAATCTTGTGCTCTTTCAAGACAATTATTTCTTTCAACCGGTCAAGTATTCGTAAACATTTCTTTTTGTACTTTAATAAACCAAGTTGCCTTAAATATTTTAATTTATCCCCAACATTGACCTGAGAATTTATTTGTGCGCAAGGCATATTAACTTCGTTATCTTGTTCTGGAGTTTGCTCAAGTTCAAGTTTTAAGTCATCATCTAACAGATTATGAATTTCAAGAATTGGTATATGGCGACCACTGACATTAGTTGAATAATTATGATTGGAATTATTCTTTAAAACAACGTGAAGAATAGTCTTATTATAACGGGAATTTAAATGATGACCGTGAGTTTTCCAATCAGTTGAAAAATTATCAATTTCAACATCACCGTTAAATGTTATATTTCCCATTATTATTCTGGCATTATGAAAATCAGGACCAGCAAAGTCAGAATTTCTAATACCAGGATCTAAAATTTCAATTTCTTTTCCGTCAAGAGTTGTCAACTTAGAAGGTAATTTTTTATTTATCCATAAATCATAGATATAATTTTCAGGAATACGAAAATTTTTCATTGGGAACCTCGCTGCTAAAAAGCTTGGAATATTTTGAAACAAAATTAAACTGTTTCAAATTATAATAAAACTAATTATTGAATATAAGATTAGCTTGTTCATTTAGTTTAATTATTTCACTCTCTGCTGATTTATCGAAAATTTGTGTATTATCGGAATAAATAATTGAGCGTGAAATATTTACTATAAAGTCTTTTCTCTGTTGTGAATAAAATATTTTAAGAACCTCTTCAAAACTTCCCCCCTGTTTACCAACCCCTGGTAAAAGAATAGGACAATCTTTCATTCTAAAAATATTTTGACTTAATTCTTCTGAATTAGTAGCTCCAAATACAATCCCGCAATTATTATTTACAGCATTCCATTCTACAATTTTATCAATTACTTGCTGAAATAACTTTTTACCATTTTTTAATTCAACTTTTTCAATGTCGGCTGCTCCGGGGTTTGATGTCAAGCCTAAAATAAAATTCAATTTATTTTTATAGTTTAGAAATGGTTCAACAGAGTCATAACCCATATATGGGTTAATAGTTATAGAATCGAAATTAAAATATTCAAAAACAGATTTCGCATACATTTCTGAGGTATTACCAATATCTCCTCTTTTTGCATCGGCAATAATCAGAATATCATCAGGAATTTCTTCTAATGTTTTTTGAATCAATTCGAAACCGTAGGAACCGAAAACCTCATAAAAAGCAAAATTTATCTTATATGCAGCAGTATATTCTTTCGTTGCTTCAATTATTTTCTTATTAAAGAAATAAACTGGATCTTTTTCTTTCAGAATAAATTCCGGAATCTTTTTTTTATCTGTATCTAATCCAATGCATACAAATTTGAGTTCATCGTTTTTTTGTTGAAGTTTTGATTTAGCATTCATATTAAGTATAATTTTTCCTCGTTCTGTAAATGTTAGAAACTATTGCAATCATTATTACATTAACTAAAAGTGAACTGCCACCATAACTTACAAATGGTAATGGGACACCGATTATCGGAATTAATCCAATCACCATTCCAATGTTGATAAGAAAATGAATAAATAATACAGCAAAAATTCCAATCTGAGTAAGACTTAAAAATTCATCTCTTGTGTTTGACGCATTGCGCAATATTCGACCTAATAATAATAAGAATAAAATCACAACAGTAATAGAACCAATAAATCCAAATTCTTCACTTATTGCACAAAAGATAAAATCAGTCCATTGTTCGGGGATGTATTGTAATTGAGTTTGATTGCCACTCATAAATCCTTTTCCAAATAATCCACCGCTTCCGACTGCTACCATTGCTTGGATAGAATTATATCCAGTTCCTAAAGGATCGCTTGAAGGATCAATAAAAGAATTTATTCTGGCTTGTTGATGTGGACTCAGAATATTGTAAACATAATCCGCAAAAAATCCAGCACCAAGATTTAAGGCAAATACAGAACCGTTAAAGAACAAATCTTTATTAAGTAAAAAAAGAATTACTAACAACAATAGTAATGCAATTATGAATGCAGTTGTTCCGAAAATTGCTGATAAAGCTATCACGCCGGGAGAAATTACAACAACCAGCCACAAAATACTTAAACCTTTCCAAAACAATAAAATCAAAATGAAAAAGAAGAAAATAATTGATGTTCCCATATCAGGTTCAAGCAGAATAAGTGCTACCGGAATAAACCCAATTGCTAAAGCAATGATTATATCTTTTATTGAATCAATATTATTATTGTTTCGTGAAAGGAAGTTTGAGAGCATTAGTATTGTAGCAATTTTAGCAAATTCAGATGGCTGAAATCCAAAAACTCCCAAGCCCAGCCAACTTTTAGCACCAGAAACTTTTTTACCAATAACCAGTACTAATAATAAAAGTAATAGTCCAAAAATGTATGACGGAGCAGAGATAATTTTGAAAGTATTTGTTGGTAAAAAATGAAGAATCAAAAAAATAAAAAATGAAACAACAACAAAATAAAGTTGTTTTTCAAAATTATTCTGAGCAAGAGGATTATTATAGGTAGAGCTAAAAATCGATACCAAACCAATCGAAATAAGAAGTATTACAGGTATTACAATATAGAAATCAATTTTATCTTTTATGTTATAATCAATCCGCAATTTCTTCTCCGGTTTGCATTACCTGAGTAAACATTTGATTTTTTTTATTACTGCTTTTACCTTTTAATAAGTATGATTCAATCACTTTTTTTGCAATTGGAGCTGCGTGAGTTCCACCAAATCCTACATTCTCTACAACTACTGCGATTGCAATTTTAGGATTTTCGTAAGGTGCAAATCCAATAAATAAAGCGTGATCTTTTCCGTGAGGATTTTGAGCAGTTCCTGTCTTCCCCGCAATTTTAAATTCATTTGAACGAATATGAGTAGCAGTACCACGCCCATTAACTACAAGAAACATTCCTTCTTTGACTATATCAAAAACTTCTTTTTTAACGGAGGTCTTAGTTACGGGAAATTCATATTTGATAATATTTCCGGTACTATTATCTAAATATCCTTTAACAACGTGAGGTTTATAAGATACTCCGTTATTAGCAGTAATTGCAGTAAAGTAAGCTAACTGAAGCGGTGTAACACTTATTTCGCCCTGTCCGATTCCCAAACTGGCCATTATACTTCTGGGCCAATTTTTACCGTAAATTTTTTCATAATAACTCTCATCAGGAATTAAACCTGCAGCTTCTTCTCCAATATCAATTCCGGTTTTTTTCGAAAATCCAAACTCGAGAGCATAACGCTTTAGGTTATTTAACCCTATCTTATAGATGAGATTATAGAAAAAAGTATTACAAGATTTTTCGATTGCGTGGACAACATTTACAGCGCCGTGAGAACCGTGACATTTAAAGAATCTTCCAAAAGTAAAACCTCCGCCGCAATGAAAGACAGTGTTAGCATTTATAACTCCCATATCTAAAGCAACTAAAGCAGCTAAAATTTTGAATGTTGAACCAGGTGGTTTTAATGACATTGTTGCCCGATTGAAAAGAGGATTATCCGGATCATTGTAGATTTGATCTAAAAATTCTTTTGTCGTTACATAAGAAAACTGATTTAAATCATATTCCGGAGAGCTGACCAAAGCAAGTATTTCACCAGTCGAAGGTTCAATGGCAACGACTGCTCCCCTCTTTCCTTTCATTTCTTCTTCTGCTGTCTTTTGAGCATATCCATCTATTGATAGAACAAGATCTTTACCTTTTATTGATTCACGATCAACACTGCCATCTTTATATCTTCCAATCTCTTTACGCTTGGAATCAACAAGAACATATTTGAATCCTTTTATGCCTCTTAAATCTTTTTCGTATGCTTTTTCAATACCGTTGTGACCCACATAATCTCCGGGTCTGTAATAATCCTTCTCTTGCTGATATTGTTTAGGAGAAATTTCCTTAGAATATCCAAATAAATGTGAGCCCATTACACCAAAAGGATAACCTCGTTGCATCTCAACAATGTAATCAACACCCGGTAAGTAATTATAATTCTCTTCTAACCAGCTAACAACTTTAAAGTCAATTCCACGCTTTATTCTTATAGGAACATATTTAGAATAGATTCGATTCCTCATTAAAATATTCGACACTGTACCTTCATTAAAATCCAATACTGCATCTAATGTTTTATTTAAGCTTGTATCATAATCTGCAGGAGTTATTTGTAATGTATATGCAGGTATATTATCTACAAGAAGGTTTAGATTTCTATCATAAAAAACTCCTCTGAAAGGAATTTGCTCAATTGCTTTAATACTATTCCCTGCAGATTTTTCATCGTAAATCTGTTGATTTATTATCTGCATCTGAAACAATCTGATTGAAAAAACCAGCGCAACTGTTACTAAAACTCCTACAAGAATTGCTTTTCTATTCAAAGAGGCAAAGTTAATTTTATTCAAATAACCTCCTCTTTGGGATGGAAGTAATTACAAGAATACTGATAAAAGAGGTATAGATAGAACTTATAATTGTATTCGTAAGTAAAGAGGAAATAAAATTTTCTGACAAATTAAATGATGAGAAAAAAGAAAAAATCGAATTATCAATAATTCCAACCAAAAATATTATCAAACTAAAATTTATGGGCGTTAAATAACTATCTATTTTGTTTTCAGAGGAGAAATAACCAGCAATAAAACCAGAAAGTGTTTTAGCAATCATTGTACTGCCTAAAATTGTTCCAAATGCCAAATCGCAAATTCCTCCAAAAATAAATCCTATTATAGTTCCGTACATTTGATTATTTCTTATAGTATAGAAAACAAGCAGAATTAAAATCAAATCAGGACTTATACCATTAAAAGACAAAAATGGAATCACTGTCATTTGTAATATTAAAACGGGAATTAACAATAAAAATGGAATTAAGAAGGTATATTTCATTTAAACTTTTTAAGAAGATTTAATTCTAAGTCTCTGATCTGTTTAGATGAAACAACAGGAACAACAAACACATATTCAACTTTATTGAAATCTACAAAAGGAAGTACAACAATTTCATTAAAAATACCTGTTTCTATATTCTCCAATGAATTAGCTACACCGATTGGTACAACAATAGGCACAATTGAACTTAATTCTGATACCACTATTCTATCTCCTTTTTTTATCTGATAAGTTTTGGGAACATTGATAATTCTTAAACTATTAGATTTCCATTTAAGTACACCATGCTCTCCGGTTCTTTCAGATTTAACAGTCAAATTGAGAGTATTGTTTCTAAGAGTCTTAACTACTGCAAAATCATCTGAAACAGAAAAAATAATACCAACCAAACCTTTACCATTTATTACAGGCATACCAATCTCAACACCACTTTTTCTGCCTGAATTAATAGTCACTGTTTCCTGAGAACTATTTGAAAATCTTGATATAACTCTGGAGCTAATAAGCTGAAACTTTGATGTATCTTTCAAATTAAGAGAGTTTTTAAGTTCATCAATAAGCAAAGCATCTTTTCTTAGCTTACTAAGCTGAAGCATAAGGTCGGCATTAGTTGCTCTTAATCTTTCATTTTCAGCTTTAACATTTTCGAATTCGATAACATCAGAAATGACTGAATTAATAATAGATAAACTACCGAAAACAATTGCACGAATTTTTTGAGTTTTTGGGGATGAATCTAAAGTAATTAAGTATAAACTTATTATTATTAAAAAAATCAGGATAAGATATTCTTTAAAGTTTTGCCAAAAATGATGAAGAAATTTTGACATTAAAATCTTCTGTTACGAATAAGCACTTTTGAGTAGTTATTAAGATTTTCGATTACTTTACCTGCTCCTCTTGCCACAGCTGTTAAAGGATCTTCAGCAACGTGAACAGGTAAATTTGTTTCCATTCTGATTCTTTCATCTAAACCTTTTAATAAAGCACCACCACCAGTAATCATCACTCCTCTATCAAGAATATCAGCGGAGAGTTCCGGGGGTGTTCGTTCCAAAGTTTGTTTAACAGCATCAACAATCTGAACAACTGCTTCATTCAAAGCTTCACGAATTTCTACTGAACTGACTTCCGTTGTTTTAGGCACTCCGCCCACTAAATCTCTTCCTTTTACCTGAATGGTAACTTCTTCTTTCAAAGGAACTGCAGAGCCAACTTCACATTTTATTGCTTCAGCAGTTCTTTCTCCTATTAAAATATTATGATTCTTTTTAAAGTACTGAGCAATAGCATAATTCATCTCATCGCCTGCAATTCTTATGGATTCTTCGTTTACGATGCCTGATAAAGCAATCACAGCAATTTCAGTTGTACCACCACCAATATCAATTATCATATTTCCGACAGGAGCTTCAACATCAATCCCGATTCCTATTGCTGCAGCCATTGGTTCAGCAATTAAATGAACTTCTTTCGCACCAGCGTGCTCTGCACTATCACGAACTGCGCGTTTTTCAACTTCGGTGATTCCGCTTGGAACAGCGACAATAATTCTTTTACTAAGTAGTGAATTTCCTCTTACCTTTCTGATGAAGGCTCTAATCATTCCTTCTGCAATTTCGAAATCTGCAATTACTCCATCACGTATTGGTCTTGTAACTTTAATTTCTTTATGTTCACGACCTTGCATTTCTTTTGCTTTATTACCAAGTGCAATTATCTTTTTGGTATTTCTATCAAAAGCTACTATTGAAGGTTCGTTTAGTACAATTCCTTTCCCTTTCATATAAATCAGCGTGTTAGCTGTACCTAAATCCATAGCTATATCGCTGGAGAAAAAATCTAAAAAACCCATAGTTCCTCTTAATGTTTAAAGTGTCTTATTCCTGTAAATATCATTGATAATTTATATTTATTTGCCGCCTGAATTACTTCTTCATCACGAACAGATCCACCCGGTTGAATAATTGAAGTTACACCAGCATCAGCGAGCTTTATTACTCCATCAGCAAAAGGGAAAAAAGCATCTGATGCTGCAACTGAATTAGATAAATCAAAACCGAATTCTTTAGCTTTTGAGACAGCAATTTTAACTGAATCCAATCTTGATGTTTGACCTGCACCAATACCTAATGTGGTTTTATTTTTTGCTATAATTATAGAATTTGACTTCGTATGTTTTGCAACACTCCAGGCAAAAACCAAATCGCTCATTTCTCTGCTTGATGGTTTATTTTCAGTAACGAATTTCAGATTTGATACATTTAATGTTGCAATATCTTTATCCTGAACTAAAAAACCTCCGGGAATAGATCTTACTGAAAGACCTTCAGTATTAATATTCTTTAATTTCTTCAGTATTCTTCTGTCTTTCTTTTTCTTTAGAATTTCTAAAGCTTTAGTTGAATAATCCGGAGCAACAATTACCTCTAAAAAAATCTCGTTTAGTTTAATAGCAAGACTCTCATTTATTTCCTCACCAAAAACTACAATTCCTCCAAAGGCTGAAATCGGATCACATTTTAACGCTTGGACATAAGAATTATAAGGACTATCTAAAGAAGCGACCCCACATGGATTATTGTGTTTTATAATTACACAAGCAGCTGAATTTAATTCTTCCGATAGTTCGACTCCTGCCACTAAATCGAGAATATTATTGTATGATATTTCTTTACCGTGTAAAATTTCAAAATATGAGTAAAAATCTCCGAAAACATTTGCTTTTTGATGAGGGTTTTCACCATATCTCAAATTAGAAACCAATTTTTCACTAATCCTCAAATTGATTTTTTCAAATCCGAATTTTTTTTCAAAATAATTTGAAATAGTTGTATCATAATCTGCGGTATGTGAAAAAGCTTTGTAAGCTAAATTTAATCTATAATTTTCATCAAGAGAATTGTTTTTTAACTTTTCAATGAAATCTGAGTACTGATTTGGCGATGTAAGAACTGAAACATATTTATAATTTTTAGCAGCTGCTCTTATCAAACCTGGACCACCAATATCAATATTTTCTATCACCTCTTCTAATGCGACATTATCTTTTTTGATTGTCTTTTTAAATGGATAAAGATTAACACAGACTATCTCAATAGGACTAATTTTATTCTGCTCAGCTTGAATTAGATCCTTTTCTTCATTTCTCATCAAAATTCCACCAAAAACTTTCGGATGAAGAGTTTTAACACGGCCATCAAATATTTCAGGAAAACCAGTAAAAACAGAAATTTCTATGTGAGGAATATCGTTATCTTTCAACAACCTGGCAGTTTTACCAGTTGCTAATATATCATAACCAAATTCTATAAGCGATTTGGATAAATCTATTATATCAGATTTATCTGAAACACTCAGTAGAGCAAATTTCATAAATTAAGTAACCTTCATTAATCTAAGATTAAAACTCTGTTATCTATTATTTTAATTTTTTTCTGAGCAAACTTTTTTATTACAAACGGTAATAACTGATGTTCAATATTCAAAACTCTTTCAGCTATTTCTTCAGGTGATTTAACATCACTAATATCAACACAACGCTGGGCTATTATTCTTCCTTTATCATATTCCTGATTTACGAAATGAACTGAAGCACCGCTTACTTTAGCAGAGGAATCAAAAACTGCTTTATGAACATTCATTCCATACATACCTTTTCCTCCAAAAGAAGGTAAAAGTGCAGGATGAATGTTAATAATTCTATTCTCAAATTTCTCAACTAAGAAAGCTGGTATCAACTTCAAATAGCCGGCTAAAACAATCAGTTCAATTTCCCTTTGCTGCAGAAAATAAATCAGATTCTGTATTTCTTTTTCATCTTGAATTTTGGGAACGACATAAGTATCAATTTTCAGTGATTCAGCTATTTTCAAAGCATTACATTGCGAATCATTTGAGCAAACAGCTCTAAGATTTATTAAACTTTTTAATTCCTGATTATCTAAAATGGCTTTGAGGTTAGAACCACGGCCTGATACAAAAACAGCTAAATTCAAAAGAAAATTTACCTTTTTAATTACGAAAATAATATAATAGTAAATAATAAATAAACTTCAGTAAGCAGAATCTAAAATTTATTATTCTTTACTCTGCGAGTAAACCAAAGAAGCTCTCACAAATTCCCTGAATAAAGGATGTGATTTTGTTGCTCTTGATTTTAATTCGGGATGAAACTGACAAGCTACGAA
This sequence comes from uncultured Ignavibacterium sp., assembly GCA_937942875.1. GTDB lineage: Bacteria > Bacteroidota > Ignavibacteria > Ignavibacteriales > Ignavibacteriaceae > Ignavibacterium. Next base: position 28,015 of record CALEBT010000011.1, read on the forward strand.
CCAGGGATGGTCTGTCAATTCTATCATTTCAACTAATTCATTATTTGGAGAAAGACCACTGAAAACTAATCCATTATCTTGTAAAATATTTCTAAACTTATTGTTAACTTCATAACGATGCCGATGCCTTTCATATATATATTTAGCACCATAAGCTTTAAACGCCAAAGATTTCTCTGAAAGCAGGCAAGGATAAGATCCTAAACGCATTGTTGCACCCATATTACGAATTGATTTTTGTTCTGGCATTAAATCAATAACTGCTTGTTTTGTTTTCTTAAATTCAGAACTATGGGCATTTTTAAGACCACAAACATTTCTGGCAAATTCAATTATTGCACACTGCATTCCTAAACAAATACCAAAAAATGGAATTTTATTTTCCCTCGCAAATTTTATTGCATTGATCTTACCTTCTATTCCACGTTCTCCAAAGCCACCGGGGACAAGTATCCCACTAATACCTTCTAATATTTCAGATACATTTCCGAATTCTAATGATTCTGCAGCGATGGGTTTAACAATTACTTTACTATCATTTTCAGCACCGGCGTGTACAAAAGCTTCTAAAATACTTTTATATGCATCAAGATGTAAAGTGTACTTTCCCACCAAAGCAATCGTAGTCTTTTGCTTCGGTTTCAAAACACTATTTACATAAGATTCCCAATTGTTTAGCTTGATTTTTTTTACTGGTAAGTGCAGACGATTCAATACTATTTCATCTAACTTTTGTTCATAAAGTACCAAAGGAACTTCATAGATAGAAGAACAATCATACGCAGTAATAACTGATTTAGAATCTACATTACAGAATAAAGCAATTTTTTCCTTGATATCCTGAGACAGTTTTTTTTCAGAACGACAGATCAAAACATCCGGTTGAATTCCTAATTCCAATAAATTCTTTACACTATGCTGAGTTGGTTTTGTTTTCACCTCACCGGCAGAAGGGATATAAGGAACCAAAGTAACGTGAATATTCAGTGTACTTGATTTACCAAATTGAAGCATAAGTTGTCTCATCGCTTCAATAAAAGGTAACGATTCAATATCACCAACGGTTCCACCAATCTCTGTGATAATGACATCATAATCACCCAAATCAGCAAGTTTAAGCATTCTTGATTTAATCTCATCAGTAATATGAGGGATAACCTGAACAGTTGCTCCTAAAAAATCCCCACGACGTTCTTTGGATATAACATCATAATAAATTTGACCGGTTGTTGTGTTATTAGCTTTGGTCATATTAACATCAAGAAATCTCTCGTAATGACCTAAGTCTAAATCAGTTTCAGCACCATCTTCAGTAACATATACTTCGCCGTGCTGAAATGGACTCATTGTCCCTGGATCAACATTAATGTAAGGATCAAACTTTTGAATTGTTACTTTATAACCACGTTGCTTTAATAAAAGACCGAGAGATGAGGCAGTTATTCCTTTACCTAAAGAGGATACGACTCCACCTGTTACAAAGATTAGTTTAACTTTTTTTCGAAAAGGCATTTTTAGATTTTTTGCTTTCAAATATAGAATAGCAGCAACAGATTTACAATTAGAAAGTGAATATCATCTCTCTAAAGTCCAGGTTTTCTATTAAAAAATCTAGAATCTTTTTGGAAGTGGGAATATTTAAGGATTTATTGAATTACTCAAAATCGTGTTCAAAATAATTTACAGCTCTATTATCACTATTTTGATTGTTTAATTTAGAATTTAACCTTTCCTGAAATATTTTAGCGGAATCATATCCGTAGTGCTTCAATAAGTAATTTAAAGCAATTACTTCTGATATTACGGTTATATTCTTACCTGGTATAATCGGTAATTTCACATAAGGAATATCCACATCCATTATTGAAAAAGTTTTGTTTTCCAGCCCGGTTCTTGTATAATCACTATCTTCTTTCCAAATTTCAAGTTCAACAATTATCTCTAAACGTTTTTGATATCTGATAGCTCTTATTCCAAACATTTTAGCAACATTTATTAGTCCTAACCCTCTTATTTCCATAAAGTGTTTTGAGATATCCACTCCGGAACCCATAAGAATACCTTCACCTTTTTTAGTAAGTATAATCACATCATCAGCAACTAATCTATGTCCTCTTTCAATTAAATCTAAAGTTACTTCACTTTTTCCTATACCAGAGCTTCCCATAAATAATATACCAATACCATAAACATCTACAAATGAGCCGTGAACTGTCAATCGTGGAGCAAACTGATCATCTAAAAAATCACTTAATAAATACACTAATTTAGTTGTAGAAAATTCTGTCAGGAAAATAGGAACAGATGCATTTTCGGCAGAGAGAAGTAATTCTTCATTTATCTTATTTCCGTTTGTAACGATAATACAGGGAATTTCAAATTTAAAGATATTTTCTAAAGATTTCTTTCTTTCATCTGATGGAAGTTTTTCTAAATATTTTAATTCAGTATTTCCAAATACCTGTATTCTTTTATATGAAAATAAATCAACAAACCCGGCCAGGGCTAAGCCGGGTCTGTGTAAATTCTGGTCAATAATTTTTCTTTCAAGATTATGTTTATTAGTAACTAAAGAGAGCTTACAAATTTTGGCAGCATGTTCATATAAATATTCGATAGTTATAAACTCTTTTCTAAATACATTATTCTCGTTAACCCTTATCATCTTGCTTTATTCACCCTTTTAGATTTAATAGTTTGTAATTGTGTCCTCATTTTTTCAACAGCACTGGTTACTGATTTTTTGAAGTCATCCGATTCAACTTTTGATGTTAAGGTTTGACCAGGAATTTTTAGTATAACTTCTGCAATCTTTAAACTGTTTTGACTGTTTTGGTAACTTAATATTACATCCGCTTTAAGTAAATCATCACTAAATCGTTCAAGAGACATTAACTCATCTTTAATATAGTCTTTAAGACTATCGTGAGCTTTGAATTTACGAGCAGTTATCTTGATGTTCATACGAACCTCCTGTTTATAAGTTATGATTTAGGATGCGATTTTTTATAAATCGCTTTCAGTCTCTCAACACTAACTTGAGTATAAATTTGAGTTGTGGATAAGTTTTCGTGTCCAAGTATTTCTTTTACAACTCTTAAGTCAGCACCATTATCAAGCATATGTGTTGCAGCACTATGTCTGAGAGTATGTGGGCTTCTTTTTTTAACATCACTTACCTGCGATAAATTTTTAGTAACAATCCTGTGAACAAATCTTGGATTTAATTTTCTGTTGAATTTATTTCTGATTAAAAAATCATTCTGATTATCCGGTGGAAATTGATTTAAATATTCTTTAAGAATAACTTCAGATTTTTCTCCGATTGGAACGATTCTGGTTTTATTTCCTTTCCCTAAAACTTTTAATGTATGGGAAGAGAAATCAACATCTTTAGCCTTTAAATTGCAAAGTTCACTAACTCTCAATGCACAACCATATAAGATTTCAATTATAACTATTTTAATAATTGGGTATTTTTCCCTTGAGTTTTGAATTTTATATGTTTCTAAGATTGAATCTGAATCTATAACAGATGGTAATTTTTTTTCTGCTTTTGGATTTGATACCGTAGAAACAGGATTTTTTTGAATAATACCATTATTATAAGAGTAATTAAACAGACTTCTTAATGCCGAAAGCTTCCTAGCAATGCTCTTATTTTCGAGGTTATTATTAGATAAATGGAATAAATATTTTCTGATAAATTTATCAGTTATTTCATCAATATTAGTTTTATGATTATCACTGCAGAATTTATCAAAACTAAGTAAATCATTTTTATAAGATTTTATAGTGTTATCGGAATATCTTCTTACAGAAGATAATTCGGAAAGAAATTTTTGAATTGTGTGTTTAATTGAATTATTCATTTAAGTAATTTCTGTTTAATAATCGATAAATTCTTAAATGAATTTAGGTACTCGTTTTCCAGTTTTGACATTCGTCTTTTTTCAGTTTTAGTAGAATCGTTATAGCCGACCAAATGTAAAACACCGTGAATTATTAAACGTTTTAATTCTTCGTTAATTGAGTTTCTGAATCTTTTGGAATTTTTTTCGGCTTCATCGAAAGAAATAAATATTTCTCCTTCAAGTTTCGAGCTATCAACTGAATAGTTAAAAGTAATGATGTCAGTATTGTAGTTATGTTTTAAGTACTTTTTATTCAACTCTAAAACAATTTCACTACTTACAATATTAACCTCCAAAAATATAATCTGCAAGCCAAATTGTTTAGATATCCGCGAAATAATATTATGAATATTTCTTTTTTTAATGGATTTATAATTTGTAAATACCCTAAGATTTTTCACATTATTCCGGATGTTTCAAAGATTTAATTGTTATTTCTGAGTATTTTTTGTATCGTAATGCTGATGCTTCTAAATCTTCAATTTCTTCTTTTGTTAAGTCTCTGACAATTCTAGCAGGAACACCAGCAACTAATTTCCCACGTGGAACAATAAAGCCAGGCTTAACAACAGCACCGGCAGCAACAATAGAATTTTCCTCAACAACAGCCCCATCAAGAACAATTGACCCTATTCCAATCAAGCAAAGATTTTGTAATGTGCATCCGTGTAATTTTACTGAATGACCAATTGTAACTTTATCTCCAATGTTTAAGGGATACTTTCCATTAGTTACGTGAAGCATTGAACAATCTTGTACATTAGTCATATTTCCAATTTTAACATAGTTAACATCACCTCTTATTACTGTATTATACCAAACACTTGAAAATTCACCTATTTCAACATCACCCACTATTCTAACACCATCAGCAAGAAATACTGAATTATGAATATTTGGGTAAAGATTTTCATAAGGATAAAGTTTTCTATTATTATCTATTTTTTGAAATGGGGAGGCTGCCATTCTGATTTTTTCCAATTTTTTAATTCAACAGTTACGTTACCAATAATAACTTTTAATTTAGCATAAATAGGAACTGCGTGTTTATCATTACTAAACCAACCTTCAAAAGCACCAGTCAATCCAAATATACCTTTAAATTCTGTCTCACCCTCAAGATAAACACAATCTATTGGATAGTCAACTGAACTGATAGAAATTTTTTCTGAATTATCATAACAATTAAACGTTGTTCTCTCCGGTTTTTCATTGATAAAAACAGGAGTATCGTAAAATCCTTTATGACCGGTTCTCATTCTTGCAAAATAAAAGAGTGATAATCCATCAAGATATTCTTTATCTAAAGAAGCAGTAGAATCTGTCCAGATTTCATTTTTAGTTTTGCTTCCTTTGATAATATGGATTTTTCTTTTTCTATAATCGAAATTATAAGTAGTATATGTGGTGTCCTTGCCAATAATAGTTCCTTTGAAAAAAGTCGGTATCTGATTCTTGTTGAATTTTGTCTCATAAATCTGATGCAAATCGACAAATGGTAATCCACTGTAAGAGTCAATAAATGCAATCGCTGAGTAAAGCGAATCAGTTTGACTAAAAGAAGTTACCTTTAGTTTAATCTCACCGATTGGAATAAATAAATATTTTACAACATAAACAATCTCTTCGCCTAAGTCAATTTCTTTATCGCTATTTCCAACAGAGATGTTATGATTTTTTTTAAGGTTTTTCAAAGCATTATTTTCAGGTAAAAAAGAGAGGTGATTATTAGTAATTGAACTAAAATAAGTGCTAAATAAAATCGAAAAGAAAATAAGTGCTTTAGTCATTACTTAATCAAAGATTCTGAATCATTAAATAATGAAACTGCTTTCTTAAATTGATTATCTTCTTCCAATAAAACGGCATACCATCCTTCATTCTTCCAGAAATTTCTTGCAATCTGTGCTTTTAATCTTGATTTAATATATGAATAATCTTTTTGTAATTCATCTTCTTTAATATTGATACCTTTAGACTTTGCATAGCTAATAAAAGAATTTAAGACTGAATTATCTATTGAATATTCTTTCCTAAACTTATTCAAGTCATCTCCAAATTCAGATTTAACTCTATTTCCATAAGTATCAAGATAATTCAAGATAAATGAGTAGAAAATATTTTCTTTAAGTAAGTTTTGGGAAAGTTCGGTTAATTCATCATTCTTAATTATATAGTCTGGAGTAATGCCTCCTCCTCCATAAACTTTACGTTTTTTAACAAGAGTCAGAAAAACAGGTTTGGTAGTATCTTTTTCATTCTGATGAAAGAAATTATCACCTTCAGCATCTTCAATTTTAAGAGTCTCGGAGAAATAATCTTTTTTACTTTTTTTATTATCAAAAGGTCTTTGAATATTTCTTCCGGAAGGAGTGAAGTATTCTGAAATTGTCAATCTCAAAGCAGAGTTATCATGTAATTCGAATTGTCTTTGAACCAAGCCTTTTCCAAAAGATGTTTCACCAACTATTAGACCTCTGTCCCAATCCTGTATTGCTCCGGCAACTATTTCGCTTGCTGAAGCACTGCCTCGGTTAATTAGAATTATTACTGGAATTTTTTCATAAGGATATGATTCAGAAGCAAAATATTCTTCGTCAAAGTCTTTTATTCTTCCTACAGTATATACTATTTTCTTTTTGCCATCTAAAAACAAATCTGAAATTTTTACTGCCTGGTTTAAATATCCACCGGGATTTCCACGAAAATCAATTAGAATCTTTTTCATCCCGTTTTTACTGAGTTTATTTAATGCCTGCAAAACTTCATCATATGTTGTCTCTGAAAAACGAGAAATACTGATGTAACCAACCGTTTTATCAACCATAAACGAAGCATCGACAGAATAAATTGGAATTTTATCCCGAGTTATCTGATAACTAATTTTCCTACCAGAACCCGGTCTTATGATGGTTATTGAAACTTTAGTACCAGCTTTACCTCGTAATTTTTGTCTGACCTCATCGTTTGTAATTCCAATAACAGATTTATTTTCAATTTCAATAATTCTGTCACCTGGTAATATTCCCAATTGCTCGCTTGGTCCACCTGATATTGGTGATACAACTGTAAGAGTATCATTGACAACCTGAAATTCAATTCCGATTCCTTCAAAATCACCTCTGAAGGATTCTTCAACCTGAACAAATTCTTTCGCAGAAATATAAACAGAATGAGGGTCTAGCTCATCCATCATTCCTTTAATAGCTGATTCAACCAGTTTTTGAGAATCAACTTCTTCGATATAATATTTCCCTGTCAGAGAAATAACATCACTAAATTTCCTGATGCTTTCTCTGAGATTATCTCCTGAAAAAATTTTCTCAACCTGAATTCCGATAACAACACCAATTATCAGAAGCAAGGCAAATAAGGGTATGTTTATCCGGCTTTTCATTTAGTCTCCAAATTAAAATCAGAGCTTAGTGATTTCAGGTTTCATTTGAGGGAAAAATATTACATCCCTGATTGATGACTGGTTAGTTAAAATCATTGTAAGTCTGTCAATGCCAATTCCCAAGCCAGCAGTAGGAGGCATCCCGTATTCCAAAGCTCTAAGAAAGTCATCATCAATCTGATGTGCTTCTTCATCACCTAATTCTTTCATTTTCAATTGCTCTTCAAACCTCTCACGCTGATCTATCGGATCGTTTAATTCAGAGAAAGCATTACAAATTTCTTTCCCAACTACATAAGCTTCAAATCTTTCAACTACACCAATTTTGGTTCTATGTTTTTTAGCTAACGGAGAAAGTTCGACGGGATAGTCAATAACAAAAGTTGGTTGAATTAATTCTGATTCAACTGAGGCAGAAAAAATCTCGTCAATAATTTTTGCTTTACTGTTAAGTTTTGATAAATCAAGATGCAGTTTTTTAGCAACTTCGGTGAGTTGTTCAATTGATGCTTCAATTACATTTAATCCGGTTTTCTCCTGAATCTTTTCTACCATTGATATTCTCTTCCAGGGCTTTGTAAAGTTTATTTTATTGTTCTCAAATTCGAACTCAAGAGTATTAAAAACTTTAAGACAAACATATTCAAATAAGTCTTCTACAAAGTTCATCATCCAATTATAATCTTTATACGGAACGTAAAGTTCAAGCATTGTAAATTCCGGATTATGCGACCGGTCCATTCCTTCATTTCTAAAATCTTTGGATATTTCATAAACTCCGTTAAATCCGCCAACAATCAGCCTCTTTAAATATAATTCATCTGCAATTCTCAAATACAAATCCATATCAAGGGTATTGTGATGAGTTATAAATGGTCTTGCTGCAGCTCCACCATAAATAGGTTGCAATATCGGGGTTTCAACTTCCAAATAATTTTTGGAATCTAAAAACTCTCTGATAGTTGAAATTATTTTAGATCTTTTAATAAAAACATCCTTTATATCAGGATTAACAATAAGGTCAACATATCTCTGTCTGTATCTTAATTCTTTATCAACGAACTGATCATAAATTATTTTATTTCCATTTTCATCAACAACTTCTTTCGGTATTGGAATAGGTCTTAATCCTTTTGCAAGAAGTTCAAATTTTTGAGTGTGAACGGAGATTTCACCAGTTTTAGTTTTGAATACAAAACCTACTACTCCGATAATATCTCCAATATCTAAAAGTCTGAAAATATCATAACTATCTCCCAACTCATCTTTCTTCAGATAAATCTGAATTCTTCCTTTATGGTCCTGAATATGTGCAAAGGATGCCTTACCCATTCTTCTGATAGCCATAATACGCCCAGCAATACTAACTGTCTGGTTTTCAAGATTTCCGAAATTGGATTTGATAGTCTCAGAGTCAGAATTGACATCAAACTCATATGCAAACGGATTTATACCTCTTGATTTAAGTTCTTCTAATTCTTCAAATCTTCTTTTTATCAAATCATTTATATCATCAAACGGCAAATTATCCATTAATTATTCCTTTCTACTTATACTTGCAATTAAGTTACAAATATTATCCTGCAAATTTTCAACAAGCTTTACAGGTACATTAAAATTATTTACTAATATGCTGAATGCAATATCTTCATTATCCTGAGTTTTTGCATATCCACTTAAATTTCTTGCAAAAGAAATAAAACCAGTTTTAGCTCTTACTTTGTATTCCGCGACAGAATTTTTCATTCTTCGAGAAAGGGTTCCATCAATACCCGCAATCGGTAATGAATTAACGAAGAAAGGAAAATTCTTCGACTTATACATTACTTCAAGTAATTTTATAATCTGATTAGGTGTTACTTTGTTTAATGGTGATAATCCACTACCATCGTACATTAAAATATGCTCCGGGTTTAGTCCTACTAAAGAATACCATTCTTCACAGGCATTAACTCCATTTTCAATACTGCCAAAACCTTTTTTCTCTGCTCCTAATCCTCGCAAAAGCTGTTCAGCATAAAAATTTTGCGAGCCTTTGTTGATAACTTTGATTATTTCATATAGATAAGGAGATGGATAATTAAAAAGATGAATTGCACTATCGTAATCAATGCTTTTATTATAATCATCAATATCTACAGCATATCCTATAACTTTAATCCCTCTTGATTCCAGTCTGTTTTTAAAGACATTTAAAAAGAAATAAGTTGGATTATAAACTGAAGCATAAGTTTTCAATGTATCACTTGTTCTGCTAAAAGTTCCAAAAACCTTGATTTTATTAGAATTTGGTTCTCTGAAAATATCAATGTTAGTTGCAGCCTCACCTGGCGAGACCGGTATAACTTCGTTGATGATAATTATACCTCTGATTTCAGGTGTGTGCCGAACAATAACAGAGTCGAGTTCTTTATTGTAAAATAAAGTTATATCAACACAGTTATCATTAAAAGATAATGCTCCGGAAGGTGCAGCATACCAATAACTCTCATAATCTCTTGACCATCCAATTCCATAATTATTGTCATCAAAAAGATTATCATCGCCCACAATATTTCCCCTGATACTCGTAATTCCCAAATCAATTAACGAATCAACCCAGTTATCAAATGCTTTGAAAATGTTTCCATCATAAAATCTTCCAGAGAAAGTAGGGTCTCCGCTACCTTTAATTACCAAATCACCATATATAGTAGAATAACTAATTTCTCCATTTACATAAAGGCTGGTAATAAATCTGTATTTACTGCCTAATATTTCCAAACCTGCAGCAGTTGTGAATAATTTCATATTTGAAGCAGGAACGAATAATTTATTTTCATTCGTTGAATAAAGGACTTCACCATTTTGAAGTGATTTTACGACTAATCCGATGTTAGCAGTCAGGAAATTCTTATCCTGAACTAACTTATTAGTTTCTTTTTTGAATTCTGAAACGGAATAAGTTTTTATTTTCTGCGTAGTGTCAGGTTGAATAACTCTGATAGTATCCTGAGCAAAAACAGTAAAAGAAATTGATATTATAAAAAAAGAAATGAGTTTATTCATATAATGATTTTACTTTTCGGACTTCATTTTCTGTAACATATCTATAAGTGCCAATCGGAATATCATCTCTGAATATTGAAAAACTTTCTCTATGAAGTTTAATAACTCTATATCCGATTTTTTGAAACATATTCTTTACAAAGTGATTTCTTCCTTCTATACACTCAACAAAAAAATTAGTCCTATCTGATTTCGAAACCGGAGAAATTTTCTCGAATCTTGCTTTTTTGTTATCTAAATTTATTCCTCGTTCAAGTTGTTTCAAAATATCTAAATCGGCTTCTTTGTTTAATCTCACTTTGTAAACTCTTGGTATTTTATTTTTTGGATGAAGTAATAAATTTGCAAAATCACCATCATTAGTTAATAAAAGAACTCCGGTAGTATCGTAATCCAAACGACCAACAGGATAAATTCTTTGTTTAATTTTGATTAAATCTAAAACAGTCTTTCTGTTTTTTTCATCACTTGTTGTTGAAACGTAACCGGAAGGTTTATTTAATAAAATATAAATTTTTGTTTTTAGCTTAAGAACTTCACCATCAACTTCAACAACATCATTATCAAGGTCAACAAGTGTAGAAAAAGATTCAACAGTTTTGTTATTGATTGTAACTCTTTTCTGACCAATTAGTTCCTCTGCTTTTCGTCTGGAGCAGAAACCACAATCCGAGATAGCTTTATTAATTCTTATTTTCTGAGCCATTCTCTTGATCTTCTTTCTCAACTAATTCTTCAATTGCATTCATCATAATTCGGTTTTTCTGTTCAATAAAATCTTCGTCCTGCATAATTTCTTCAATTTCTCTTGGTTTGGGTAGATCTTTGATATTGCTTAATCCAAAATAGATTAAAAATTCTTTTGTTGTTGAATAAAGTAAAGGTCTTCCAATAGTTTCTGCTCTGCCGCTGATGGTTATAAGCTTTTTATCTAGTAAAGAAGCTATAATGTAATCAGAATTAACTCCACGAATTGACTCGATTTCAGGTTTAGTAATGGGCTGTTTATAAGCTATTATAGCAAGAGTTTCTAATGCAGCCTGACTTAATCTTCGTTTTGATTTTTCATTTGATAAAAAGCCAAGATATTTGGAATATTCTTCTTTTGTTGCAAAAAGATATCCGCCGGCAATATTAACTATTCTAATTGATCGACCAGAATCTGAATATTCAGTATTTAATTCAGCAATTATGTCAGAAACATTTTGATTGCTTATTTCTGCATCTTCTCCATCTATACCTTTGATTGTTCTGATAATTTCAGAATCGCTTAAAGGTTCATCAGATGAAAATATTAGTGCTTCGATAACACTTTTATAAAAATTACTCATTATGTTTTAATTATTAGAAAATCGTTATAATTATCAGACGACTGAATTTTTATTCTTTTTGATTTAACTAATTCAAGAATGGCAATAAAAGTAACAACTACTATAATTTTTTGTTTTATTCCTTCAATAAGCGATATAAAATGTATCTGATGAATATCTTCCAATTTCTTAAAGATAAAATCAATCTGCTCAGAAATTGACACACTAATTTTTTTAACCTGATGAACAGGTTTATTTTTTATTCCTTCAATAACTCTCTTAAAAACTTTTGCTAAATCATAAACAGAAACATTTCCTAAAAGAGTTTCAAAATCATCAGGTGGATTACTAACATCCTGTGAAAAATTACCTCTGAAACTTATCTTTCTTTGAGCTGATTCAAAGAAAGAAAGCTCTTCAGACATTTCTTTATATCTCTTATATTCCAACAATGCTTTAACTAAATCAGCTCGCGGATCAATTACCTCACCTTTCTCATCATATTCCTTAGGAAGTAACATTCTGGCTTTAATGTGCATAAGTGTAGAAGCCATCAGAATAAATTCGCCTGCGGTTTCAAGGTCAAGGAATTTTATAAGATTCACATAATCCAAAAATTCTTTTGTGATTTTTGAAATAGGAATATCATAAATATTTATTTCATCTCTTTTTATAAAAAAGAGTAATAAATCAAGCGGACCTTCAAAATGTTCTAATTTAATTTTATACATCAGCCCAAATTCATTTTTTGATGAACTTCATTCATAGTTTCTTCAGCAGCAGATTTTGCGGCGATTTCACCATTAGCCAAAATATCCAGAACTTCATTATAATGTTCTTCATAATAAGCCCTTTTTTCTCTCAGTGGTGAGAAAAATTCAGAGATTTTATCAGTGCATTTTAATTTACAATCTACACATCCTAAAGCACCGCTTTTACAATTATGATAAATTTCTTCAGTTTCCTGAAAATTAAATTTTTTATGATATGAATAAATCAAACAAATGTCGGGATTACCGGGATCGCCTTTTCTTATCTTGTTTGGATCAGTCACCGCTTTACGAATCTTTGATTTAATTTCATCGGGACTATCAGATAATAAGATTGTGTTATTTAATGATTTACTCATTTTAGCATTACCATCCAAGCCCGGAAGCCTTGGAAAAGTAGTTAGCAGAGGCTCTGGTTCAGGAAAAACAAATCCATATTGATTATTAAACCTTCTGGCAATCTCCCTTGAGATTTCTACGTGAGGCACCTGATCTTCACCAACAGGGACATAATTACCTTTATAAAGTAAAATATCAGCAGTTTGAAGCACAGGATAACCAAGATGGCCATAAATCAAATTATCAAGATTTAAATCTCTAACCTGATCCTTTAGTGTTGGATTTCTCTCAAGTCTGTTAGAAGTAATAAGCATACTGAAAATTAAAAATAACTCAGCGTGCTGTTTTATCTTTGATTGACGAAACATCAAACATTTTTTTGGATCTAACCCGGCAGAAAGCCAATCAATTAACATTTGAACAGAATTATTATAAATATCTTTTGTGTTTAAATCTGTTGTCAAAACGTGATAATCAGCAATAAGAAAATAACAATCAAAATTATTTTGAAGCTGAACCCAGTTTTCCAAAGCACCAACATAATGACCAATATGTAATCTTCCTGTTGGTCGCATTCCACTTAAAATTCTCTTTTGACTCATAAGATTTTGAAAAGGGTTATGTTTAAATTAAGATAAATAAAGATAGGGTTTCCATTTTTCATCAATTTTGCTGACGATGTTTTTTATAAAGATTACGTGACTGGGTTTATATGGTCTTGTGAGTAATTTCATATTAGCTTCTTCAGGTGTTCTATCGCCCTTTAAATTGTTACATTTAGTGCAAGCCGTAATAAGATTTTCCCAAGAATCACTACCACCTCTTGCTTTTGGGATAATATGATCAACTGTCAGCATAAGGTCTGATCTTCCACAATATGCACATTTATAATTATCTCTTCTTAAAATATTCTTTCTTGTTAAAATTACTTTTTTATAGGGTACTTTAATAAACTTACTTATTCTTATAACACTTGGCCAGGGGAAATTCATCTTTACCGTTCTGATAGACTTCTTTTCATCTTTATGAACTATCTCTGCTTTCCCTAAAAAAATTAATAACACTGCTTTTTTCAGAGTACAAATAGTAAGGGGTTCATAACTTTGATTAAGAACCAAGACTTTAGCATTTAATTTTCCATTAATAGAAATTTTTCGTTCGAAGATTTACTCCTTATTTTTATATTTACTGATTAGTAAAGCTCTGATTATTATTCTTAAAATAAATACAAATATAGTTATGTATAAAAATATCTTGTAATACCCGGTGCTTACTGATTTTGTAAAAATTAGTATTGCAAAAACGGCGACTAATAAAATAGTTCCGTAATTAAAATATTTATACCATAATTGATTCATTTTTACCCTTAATGCTAACTTATCAATACATTTTTAGTATTGCAATGTATAAAATATTATAAAGTTAGATTTTATTTATAACTGCAAAGCAAACCACATAGTTCTCTGAGTGACTTATGGATAACTTAATTTCCTTATCATCTGACAGGTACTCTTTTAATTTTCCATAAGTTTTAACAATTGGTAATCCATTATTCTGATTGAATACTTCAATATTTTTCCAGCTTGCTATTTTCTGTTCAGCTTCGCTCAGAGCTTTATATATTGCTTCTTTGGCAGCAAATCTTGCCGCAAAATGCTGATATTTGTTTGCTTTATTGATACAGTAATCTATTTCATTTTCCGTATAAATTTTATTAAGAAATCTTCTGTCAAATCTGTCTATGACACTTTTTATTCTATCAATTTCAATTATATCAACACCAATTCCTAAAATCATATTAGTAGCCTACAGCTCCTCCATAACCTCTCGGATCAGTAGCTCCGAATAACATTCCATTTTCAATTGCAATAGCTTCAACTCTGCCAAGAGTTCGTAATTCACCTAAAATGTGATTCCTTTTTATTAAATTTTCCTTTACATCATTTAGAATCGCCCTGTTTTCATAGTCAATTCTATCAGGTAACCATTGATGATGAATTCTTGGTGAATTAACTGCTGCCTGTACCTGCATTCCAAAAATCAGATAATTCATAATAACCTGAAGGACTGCAGTTGGAATTGTTGAGCCGCCCGGAGAGCCTAGTATTAGTATTGGCTTTTCATCTTTAAGTATAATTGTTGGAGTCATAGAACTCAACATTCTCTTACCCGGTTCAATTTTATTTGCCTCGCTACCAGTCAATCCAAATTGATTTGGTTCTCCTGGTTTAGCACTGAAATCATCCATCTCATTGTTTAACAAAAATCCTGCTCCCTCAACTACAACTTTGGCACCGTATGAAGAATTAATTGTAGTGGTTACACTAACAGCATTACCAAATTTATCAACAACTGAGTAATGAGTTGTCTCTTGACTTTCATCATATTTTGGAAACTCACCTGGAGATATTTCTGATGATGGAGTAGCATTATAACCTATCTGTGTAAAAATTCTTTGAGAATAGTCTTTATTCAATAATTCAACCAATGGAACAGGATAAAAATCTGAGTCTCCTAAATGCTTTGAGCGATCAGCATAAGCATATTTGAAAGTTTCTACCAATTTATGAATATATTCCGAACTATTCCATTCATCTTTATTAAATTCAAAATTTTCAAGCACATTTAAAGACTGAAGAAGAATTACTCCACCTCCGCTTGGAGGTCCCATAGTAATAACTTTATAACCTTTAAAGGTAGAAATAATTGGATCTCTTTCAACGGCTTTATAATTTTCTAAATCTTCATAAGTGATTAAACCACCTGTATTTCGCATCTGATTAACAATTTTATCAGCTACTTTACCTTTGTAAAAACCATCTCTCCCTTTAGCAGAAATTAATTTCAAAGTTTTGGCTAAATCTTTTTGAACAAATTTATCTCCTTCTTCGAAAGGTTTGCCATTTTTAGTAAAAATTTTCATTGATGATGGATATTTCATAAAGTCTGAATAAAAAGCATTTATGGAATGTACCAGTTTGTAATCGAGGATAAAACCCTTTTCTGCTAATTTAATTGCCGGTTTGATAACGTCTTTAAGCGGCAACGTTCCATATTTTTCAAGAGCATATGTTAAACCCGCAACACTTCCCGGAACACCTGAAGATATCTCACCTTCCTGACTTAAATTTGGCAAGAAATTTCCGTTTGAATCCAGATACATTGTTTCATTGGCATACATTGGGGCTTTTTCTCGATAATCTATCGAAGTATTTCTACCATCATTGAAATGGATAACCATAAAACCACCGCCACCAATATTCCCTGCTGCAGGATAGGTAACAGCTAAGGCAAATCCAACTGCTACTGCTGCATCTATAGCATTTCCTCCCTTTTTAAGTATTTGAATACCAACCTCAGATGCTATTTTACTGGCTGATACTACCATCCCATTTTTCCCTCTTACCGGATCAGGATTCTGAGCAAAAGTTAATACTGAAACAAGAAGAGCAAAATGAATTCCCCTAAAAAATATACGCATCTACTTTTATCCCTTTTGAGTTTAATTGATCTACCAAAATCTTTGTTAAAGTTTCAAGTTGTTTTATTGATGATTTTAAGTTTCCAAGCAACTCATCATCATAAAGTATTTTACCTAAATTATTTTCACGTTTATTAATCTCATCAGTGAAAGAATTTATTTTCTGTACCAAATCTTTTGTTTCTTTACTAAGAACATTAAAATTGTTTATAAGTTCTTCAACTGACTCTCTGTTATCTTTAATCAGATTATTTGTATTTTCTGTTAATTCGACAGCATTTTGAGTCAATTTATTTATATCTGCTCTATTTTCTGAAATGACATTATTCATCTGATTTGATAAATCATTCATATTGTTCACAAGAATTTTCAATTCCTTAATAAAACTTTCATCCGATACCATTTTATTCAATGATGACAAAACTGTTTTGACATCTTTTAGGACAGTAACAAGATCATCCTGTACTGAACCAAGTAAAGCCATAACTGAAGGAATATCTGCTTGGAATACTCCGGTTTGAATTTTACTGAAGTCAATCTCATTTTCAGAAAATCCGGGTTCAATATCTACTTTTTTACCACCCATTAAATCAAGCATTACTATTGAGAATTTTGCGTCCTCTTTAATTTTTACATCGTTGTCAATTGCAGCTTCAACAATTAAATCATTATTTCTAATAATTATATCATTGACATAACCTTTGCGAAAGCCGTTTATAGTTACCGGATCTCCGATTTCCAATCCAGAAACATTTTTGAATTTTATCTTGATAAAATTTTCGGAACTCCGTATTGATAAATTTTTAGCCCAACCAAAAATCCAAAGGAAAAGTATTATTCCAATAATAACTGTTAAACCCACCTTAATTTCTGTTTTACGTTGTTCTTTCATAATATTCTCAATCTATTACCTAAATTTAATTATTCAGTATTTCTATTTGAACTTTTTTTATTCTCTTTTTAGCTAACTCAATAATTGTCAATTTCATATTTGAAATATCGAGAGTAACTTTTTCTGAAGGTATTTCTCCAAAATGGTCCAATAAAAAAGAAGCTATAGAATAATCTTTGATTTTTTCATCCAGTTTAACCTTTAATTTAGTTTCTGCTTCAAATTCTGAAAAAGTTAAATTGGCATTAACAACGAAAATGTTTTCAGAAATGGCATTTATATTCAATTCGCTTCTGTCAAATTCATCCCAAATATCACCTAAAACTTCTTCTATAATATCCTCTAAGGTGATAATACCGGCTGTTCCGCCATATTCATCTACTACAATTGCTATATGATTTTTCTTTAATTGAAATTCATTCAGTAAATCATCAATTTTTTTTGTTTCAGGAACAAAAAGAGGACGTTTCATTAATGACTTTAAATCAGCACCATTTTTAAGTTTTGGATTTATATTAAATTTTAATAAATCTTTAGCGTGTAATATACCGACAATATTATCAATACTATTTTCATATACCGGAATTCTGGAATGACCAGATTCTGTAACTACATCTATTGCTTTATCTATGTTATCCTTCAATGATAACGCTATGATATCAACTCTCGGGGTCATTATTTCAAACACAGAGATATCTTTGAAATCTGTAAGACTCTCAAGAATTTCTTTTTCACTTTGATTGAGATTGATTTTATCATTTGCAAGTAATGAAATGTCAGCAAGTTCTTCTGGATTGACAGCAAATTTTTTTCTGTTAAATTCAAATTTTGAAGTTGCGAAACGTATAAATTCGGAAATTATTTCTGAAATTGGGTAAATAATTACGGTAAAAAAGTAAAGTGGAACTATTATAACTTTAAGTAAAGGAATCTGATAATTTGTTGCAATCATTTTAGGTATCAGTTCACCGAAAATTAATATCAGTGTACTGATAATAATTATTTGAATTCCAATCATTAAATTTATATCAAGATGATATATCAAGGATATTTCAGTAACAAGAATTACTGAAATAATAGAAATCGCAACATTTACAAGATTATTACCAATCAGAATGGAAATAAGTAGCCTTCTTGGAGAAGATAATAAACTATTCAAATATCTTTGAACGGTATTATTATATGAAAAATAATTAGTTACTTTTTTCTTATCTAATCCAAAAAGGGCTACCTCTGAACCAGAAAAGAAGGCAGAAAAAAATAATAAAACTATTAAAAGGATTAAATAAACTAACCGCTCAATTTCCAAAGTTTGTCTTTATAAAAATTATTTAAACTTTAAAATGGTAAGTCGTCATTAGATTCAACTTCTCCGGAATCAACAGAATCAGACCCATAATTTTCAGAAGGTTCTTTAGAAATCTCAGCATTTGATTCTAATGGAATTATCTTATCAGCTCTAACTTCAAATACAGTTCGTTTAATCTTATCTTTATCTTCATAACTTCTTGAAACAAGACGACCTTCAACATAAACTTTTTTGCCTTTTTTAAGGTAATCCTTAAAGAAATCCGATAAGTTAAAAGCAACTATATTATGCCAGGTTGTTTCATCAGTCCATTCGTTGTTTTTATTTTTATACCTGAAATTAGTAGCGACTGAAAAACTTGTAATCGAGAGATTATCAGTAGTAAATCTGTTTTCTGCATCTTTCCCAAGATTACCTATAAGCATAATTTTATTTAATGAAAATGCCATATAACCTCACTTAAAAAAATTGTTAATTGTTAATTTTTAATTTTTAATTGTAACAACCCAGGCGTCCTGAAATTCCGGGAACAATTTCAGATTATCTCTGACAATCTCAGCATCAGACTTATTATTAAATCTTTTTTCTAATTGAACCAAATAGAGATTCACTCTGTCACTAAATGAGATGACCACTTCTTCATTAAGCATCTTTTTACTTTTATCAGCAAATCTTTTTGCTCTTTGTTCAGTAGTAAAAGCTCCGATTTGAACAACATAGAAAGATTTTTCCGGAACAAATTCTTCTACCGGTTCTGAGACAAAAGAATTCAAATTTTGATCAACTTCAATTGAATCCAGTTCAACTTTATCAAAAACGTAATCATTCTTCTCCTGCGTTACTTCTTTTGAAGAGCAGCCAATTAAAAACAGAATATAAAATAATATGGTTATCTTCTTCATAATAATACAGGGCTGCCTGACTAAAAGGCAACCCATTTAACAATTAGAATAAAAGACGATTAAATACTTCTATCGGGATAATAGGATAACCATTTTGATAACTAAGTTTAGCAGAGAATATCAAGCTTCCCGGAATTGCTGATACATCTACTAATGGGAATTTAGCATTAAACTTTGAATTTATAACTTTAATAAACTCATTTGCAATAATGCCTTGTCCCTGGCTTGTTGGATGAACACCGTCTAAACTAAATAACCCACCCGTTACAAATGTAGTTGTAAACACTCTGCCATTGAAAACAGTGCCGCCAGTAAAATCATTTTGGCGAATCTCTTTAAATAACTTATTTATGTCAACTAATCCAAAATTTACCGCAGTTGCAAAGTTTGAAATTATTGTATTAAAATTATTAATGGCAGTAGTTGCTGTTTGAATTTCATCAGAATCAAGAATCAAAGGATTTGGCCAGGGATTTTGTGGATGGAATCCAAAAGGTTTTGCAGTATCAATTCCAGCAGGGACAGAAATTCCTAAGTCACGATAATATTTACCTGTAGGTTGTCCAAGCAACGGGGCATAAGAAGAACCTCTCAATGTCACCAAATTTGTGCCTCTTAACAAACTGACAGAATCAGCAATTCCAATACCGCTTGATTTTTGATAAACTAATCCGTTTACACCTAATGCTTGTAATTGATACCAAGGGGTTGATAAAGCTATTTGAGGACCCACTGTATTAAAAAATGGAATTGAAGTAACGTCAGGAATATTTGCAACAATTCCTTTACCTTGTTTCCCCGCCGCCGTTATAGCATTAGCAATTGCTCCATATATTGCCTGAAAATTCGGAACTGGAGTTGGAGCGGACGGTGAAACTCCTCCACTGGTTGCATATCCTAAAACATCATTATTGCCAATCCATAATGTTATAAAAGTTGGATTCTGTTCTAATGCTAACTGAATTGGAGTTTTTGTTCCAGTTGTACCATTTCTTAAAATAATATCAAAATATGGATTTGGAGTACCACCAAAAAGTGCAGAGGCACAATTAGTAGAACTTGTTGCTGAAACCACATCGTAAGCTAAAGCACCAGGAACTCCTAAGTTTTGAAATGGTAATGGATAGTTTAAGTTTATTATAGAGCCTTGCTTAGTGTTTGTAAACAAAGTAAACGGAGATAAAGATTTTATTTCCAATCTTCCACCGAGACCGGGATCACTAACGGCTAAACCAGAAATTTCTACACCAGCTTGTTTTGCAATTAAATATGGATAAGCATACTGAGTAGCAGAAATATAAATAGTTCCGTTCTGATATCCCGCAGTTAAGCTATTACCTAGTGAAACCATTTTTGATAAATCAGCATCTCCACTTTTTCCACCCAAAGATGGAGGAGCTGTTAAATCTGATCTGTCTTCACAACCATTAAAAACTAAAAAGAAAGAAACAGATAAAACAAATAATGCTAGTAATTTTTTCATTTCTTCTTCTCCTCCTATAAGCTATATAATAAACCGATTGATAAAACAGTGGCACTAATATTATAAACCCCATTAAATGGTGTATTACCGGTTATAAATTGTTTGGAATTTTCAACTTTAAGTTCATTTCCACGGATATAAAGGAATGAACCTCTTACTGAAAGATTATTCATTAACTTGTATTCAGCACCAATTGTCAAACCAATTCTATCTGTTTCCGGTAATGATGGAGCAACCATATCGTCATCAACAGGTTTTTTATCATAATATACACCACCACGAACTGAAAAATCTTCTGATAATTTATAATCTGTACCTAATCTTATCACAAAACTGTTATTATAAGATCTTGGACTTGCAATATCTGTATAAGCTGGATCAACAAAATCTACCTTTAAAGTATCATAACTTGACCAACCAACATATTGAAAATCGGTACTAATTAACCAATTTTCCGTCAATTGATAAGCAGCACCAACAGCAAGATTAAAAGGTGTTTTCAATTTTGCTACTACATCTCCCATCGGAAGTCTTTTTGCATCCAGTAATTGCTTAGCTCCTTCAGTTGTTGCAGTACCACTGAAATCATAATCAATATTACTTTGGAAAGCTGCACCTAAGGTCAAATCCTCGGTGGCTTTATACATAACTCCAAAACTGAAACCAAAAGCTGACTTATCTTTTCCTTCCAATGAGATTTTAGCATCTCCTTCAAATGGTGTTTGTGGAGTTTTTTGTTTGATAAGAACATTTGCAAAACTAAATACGAAACCAGCACCAATAGAAAGATCTTCTGTAATTCTGTAAGAAACAGTTGGAGTGAGAGTAAAAATTTGTAATTCTGTTTCAAGAGCTAAATATCTCCCAATCCAATTATCTTCCCATTTGGTTCCCAAACCAAAAGGAACGGTAAAACCAATACCAGCAGCCCAGTTTTCATCAAAACTATGAGAAGCAAAAAAGTTAGAAGGATAAAATGTCCTTTTAGCAACTTTGAATTCCTCAACATTCGGACTTATACCGCGGAATCCAGATGATGGTGATACAAAATGTGAACTCAACATAAAATGAGTGCCTTTGATAAATGACAATCCGGCAGGGTTCCAATATACTGCACTTGGATCGTTGGCAACTGCTGTAAATGCCCCGCTCATCCCGGATGCTTTTGCTCCGTGTTGATTTAGCTGAAAACCACCAGCAAAGGCCACAGAGGTAAAGCAAAGCATTAATGCAAATAAAGTAATTTTTCTCAAGGTATCTCCTCCTAATAATTAGTTTGTTAACAAACAAAAATTAGTATTTTTTTTTAAATAACAAATTAGTTGATTTCAAAAAGTTTAGTGTTTTTTTCTATTGTATCCCCTTCTTTTACTCCACATAAGACTATTTTACCATCATTTGGTGCAAGTATTTCGTTTTCCATTTTCATAGCCTCCAAAATTATCACCGGTTCACCCTTTTTTATCAAATCTCCATTTTTCTTAATAATTTTTAATACTAAACCGGACATAGGAGCAAATACCTTAACATTTACTTTTTTTTCTGAATTCCTGACTGAAGTGATCTCTTTAGCTAAAAATTCTATTTTAGTTTTGCAATCGACCTGATAACGTGAATTATTAAGAAAGATTTCAAATAAGCTGTTATTCATTTCTATAATTTTACAAATAAAAATTTTATTACCATATTTTATATTATAATTAGTTTTATCAACTTTTATGAATGAAATTGAATCGATTTTGTCATTCACAGAAACTGAATTTTCGCTTATAAATTTCACCTGAAACTTTTTCCCATTTACCAGTGAGTAAAATTCATTCATAATTCTGCCTGAGCCAGTTATTAGTTAAATCTTTCGAAGGACTTTTGGATATAGTTTTTGAATTCTTCCTTAAAAATGAAGCCAGGATAGAGACAACTTCGATTTCCTCTTGGTTATTTTGTTTTTCTTTTTCCAAGAAAAATTGATTCAGTAGAGCGGATTCAACGGTGTTTATATTATGTTTTCCTTTTATAAACGTTTCTGATTGAAGTATAAATTTCAGGAAACTAATATTCGTTTCAACACCTGCTATTAAATACTCATTCAAAGCTCTTTGTAATCTCCTGATAGCTTCATCCCTGTTACTACCCCAGCAAATAAGTTTTGAGAGCATTGAATCATAGTTTATTGTAATTTCAGAGTTTTCATTTACTCCCGAATCAATTCGAACACCATATCCTCCGGGTTCACGATAGAAAATTATTTTCCCCGTGCTCGGTAAAAAACCATTATTTGAGTCTTCAGCATAAATTCTACATTCAATGGCATAACCTTTTTGTTTAATTTCTGATTGTTCAAAGGAAATTTTATTACCTGATGCAATGTTAATTTGTTCTTTAACCAAATCTATTCCGGTAACTAATTCAGTTACCGGATGTTCAACCTGTAATCTTGTATTCATCTCCAAAAAGTAAAAATTATCTTCCTCATCTTTAAGAAGTTCTACTGTGCCGGCGTTTGTATAATTACAAGATTTTGCAGCATTTAATGCGATGGCAGCAACTTTTTCTCTTAATTCAGGAGTAATTGAAAAAGATGGAGATTCTTCGATAATTTTTTGATGTCGCCTTTGAATTGAGCATTCTCTTTCAAATAAATGACGATAATTACCATATTCATCAGCAATAATCTGCACTTCAATATGCTTTGGATTTTCAATCAACTTCTCCGCATAAATCTCATCACTTGCGAAAGATTTTTGTGATTCTCTTCTGGCAGATTCAAAAGCCGGGATAAATTCCTCTTCATTCCTGACTATCTTCATACCTTTGCCGCCACCGCCGGCTGAAGCCTTTAAAAGAACGGGAAAGCCAATTTGTCTTGATATTTCTATACCTTCGTCATAATTACTTATAGGTTTTACAGTTCCTGGTACAATCGGGACATTATTTTTTTTCATCAGTTCACGTGCAGCAGTTTTTGAACCCATCATTCTTACAGATTTTGATGTAGGTCCGATAAACTTAATTCCTGATTTTTCTACCATTTCAATAAAGTCAGCATTTTCCGAAAGGAATCCATAACCGGGATGAATTGCATCAGCTCCTACTTTCAGAGCAAGATCAATAATTTTTTGTTTGTTGAGATAAGATTCCGAAGCTATCGCAGGCCCGATAAAATATGTTTCATCAGCAAAATGAGTGTGTAAGGAATTTCTATCAGCCTCGGAGAAAACCGAAACTGATATGATTCCCATTTCTTTGCAAGCTCTGATAACCCGCAAAGCAATTTCACCTCTGTTTGCTATTAGAATTTTTCTAAACATTTTAACTCTCATTTAAATTCTACAATTGTAATACCATCTCCGCCGAAATCTACAGGAGCATAATAGAACTGTTTGATACCTGTATGCGAAGATAAAATTTCGTTTACTAATTTTTTCAATACGCCTGTTCCCTTTCCGTGAAGTATTTCAACACGCTCATATCCTAATTGGTAAGAGTCGTCAATGAATTTAATAATTTCAAATTCGGCATCATTCGCTCTTTTACCTCTAATATCAAGTCTGTAATTTGTATTCGGAGTTTTTACAAAATCAAGAAATTTACTTTCAGCTTCTTCTTTGATCTGCTTTGAATGTTTGAGGTCACTCAGATTTGCTAAGACTTTTATACTACCAATTAAAATAGTCGCTTTCTTCTTTTCGTTATTGATTTCGATAATTTTTCCAACAGAATTAGAATTATTTATTGATACATAATCTCCAATTTTGAAATTTTCATTTAATTCTGATTCTTTTTCAATTTCTTTAGATAAAGATTCAACTTTGGAATGAATTTCTTCTATAACTTTTCTGCTTTCCTTTAAAGTAAATTTATCTGCTCCGGATTCTCTGATTTGTTTTACGGTAAGTTCAAACTTTTTATTTAACTCCGATAACAACTTTTCGGCGTCTTCTTTTGTCTTTTTGATTATTTCTCTTTTCTCTTTTTCAAGTTTTTCATAGCTATTTTTATAGAGATTTGACAAACTTTTTAATCTTAAATTTTCTAACTCAATTTCATTCAATTTCTTTTCAAGGTCAAAAGATTTTGCTTCAACTTCAGAAATAAATTTTTCCAGATTAAGTTTTTCCGAATCAATGAAAGACCTTGCATCCTGAATTATATTCAACGATAGACCACTTTTTTCTGCAATCTCAAATGCATAACTGCTTCCCGGAACACCAAGCTTAAACTTATAAGTAGGTGAAAGTGAATTATGATCAAACTGCATTGAAGCATTTATAATTCCTTCAACCTCGAAAGCAAAAATCTTCAGATTACCGTGATGGGTTGTCGCAAAAGTCAAAGCAGATTTTGATAATAATTTTTTAAGAATTGCAGCAGCTAAAGCAGAACCTTCTATTGGGTCTGTTCCCGTTCCAATCTCATCAAGCAAAACTAAACTTTCTGAATCTGCTGCTTCTGAAATCATTTTAAGATTCTTTAAATGTGAACTAAAAGTAGATAAATCATCTTCAATTGATTGCTGATCTCCAATATCCAGCAATATTTTTTCAAAAATAAGGAAATTAGAGTCTGGACTTACAGGAATATGTATGCCGGACTGCAGCATTAAACAAAGCAGACCAATTGTTTTTAAGACTACAGTTTTTCCACCCGCATTTGGTCCGGTAATGATTACAACTTTTTCATTCTCTAATTTGAAACTTAAAGGAACGGTCGAACTGCGGCCTAATTTTTTTAGTAATAACGGATGTCTTCCATCAAGAATTTCTAAACTTTTACTCTCGTCAATATTTGGAAGACAACCCATAATTTCAATGGAGTAGTTCGCTTTGGCAAAGATAAAATCAACTTTAGTTATAATGCCGTAAGAGTAAAGTAATTCTTCACTTTTATCACCAATTATTTTTGTCAATTCTCTCAGAATTCTTTCTACTTCACGCTGCTCTGCGAATGAAAGAGATACAATTTCATTATTGAGTTCGAGAGTTTCTTCAGGTTCTATATAAACAGTTTGTCCTGTTGATGATTCTGAATGTATAAATCCCCTAATGTGTCTTTTGTGTTCAACTTTAACGGGAATAACCATACGACCATCTCTGAGTGTAAGATAATCTTCCCTTACGAAATCTTCATCTTTAAGTCGTTTTATTATTTTACTAATTGATTTAGTCAATTCATCTTTTTTTATGATTATTTCTTTTCTGATTCTGCGTAGTTCAGTGCTTGCACTTTCCCTTACCTCGCCTTCTGAAGTTAGTATTTTATCAATTTGATTTTCTAAATTTCTATCAGTGACTAAATCTTTTACGATTTCTTTAAGAAGAAAGTAGTTTTCTTCTTTATAGAATAAGTTTCGAATTACTCTTGATACGGCAGCTAATTTTTTTATATCTAGAATTTTCTTTGTGCTAAGTATTGAGCCTTCTATTCTGCTTTTAAATAAGTCATCTTTAATATCCGGAATAAACTCTAATGGTGGATTCCCTTTTTTTATGATAAAATCTTTTGCCTCATCAACTAATTTACAATTTAAGATTATGTCCGCTCTTTCAGTTAAAGGTTTTAATGACTCAATTAAAATTTTTCCACCTTCAGTAATTGCATAATTAGAGATAAATTTCAATATTTTACTGAACTCTAATTTTTCTAATACATCATTACTAATCATTGAGTAGAGTCTTTTTCGTTAATAAAATCTTTGATAATTTTTTCTGTATCAGGTGTATAACCTTTAATTAAGTTAAAAGTTGAAGGGACTACAGAATAAGTCTGCTCATAAAAAACAGAATTCTTCTTAGTTTTTTCTTCAGGAAAGTCAAAGATATCAAGAAAGAGAAAAATTGCACTTACAAAAAACAAAATTTGAAGTCCGCCGATAAAACCACCAACTAATTTATTGAGAAGAGAATTTATTTTATCAAAAGGATGAATAATCCTTTTCAGGATTGAAAAGATTAAAATTGTTGTAAAGAATATCAGAATGCCGGCTAATATTTCAGCAAAATAATATTCTATATCAAAATGCTTTTCAATAAATAATCCAAAATTATCTTTAAACAAAGCGGCAAAAACTATAGCAAGGATAAAGCCAACAAATCCAATTAGCTTACGTAGGAAGCCATCTTTATAACCAAGAATAAAACCGATTAGTAATGCAACAACTATTAAAATATCTATTATATTCAATTTTATATTAAAAGTTTTTCAACAATTTTTCTTATCACGCTACCATCAGCTTTCCCCTTCAGTGTTTTTGCAGCAGTTGGCATCACTTTAGAGAAATCTTCTTTACCTTTTGCATTGAGTTCTGAAATAATCTTTTTTACTTCAACTTCAATCTCTTCCTCAGTTAATTGTTTGGGCAAATATTCCATAATTATCTGCAATTCTTTTTCTTCTTTTTCAGCCAAATCCAATCTACCGGCATTTTTGAATTGCTCAATAGATTCTTTTCTTTTCTTTGCAGCTGCATTCAATATATTAAGTTCATCACTCTCAGCAATTTCTTTTCCTGAGCCACTTTTTTCAAATTCCAGAATCAAAGCTCTGATTGATCTGATAGTATTTAGTCTATCCTTGTCACCGGATTTCATTGCCTCTTTCAAATCCTGATTTATTTTTTCTTTTAAGTTCATTGTATTCCTCCATAAAATGAAAAGGCAGGTTAGTTACTGAAACAGACCTGCCTGAAAATGTAATTACTGAAGATAATTTATATTCGAAGTGTGGCAGAGTAGTTAATTCTAAGGCAATAGGCTTTACGCAAGGCCTGCTGTATATCAGTAACTAAGCCCATATCGATACCCTGATCGATTCTGAGAGAAACAATCACATTAGGTAAAGCTTGTCTTTTTGAATACATAATTTTTTCAATTTCATCAAACTGAACAATACTATCATTAATCTGAATTCTTTTATCTCTACCAACCCAAATGTAAGAAATCAACCTTTTGTTCTCAATCTTTTCAATTGCCTGTGCTTCAGGTAGTTTATAATCAACATAAACTTCAACTTCCCTTAAGGTTGTAGTCACCATAAAAAACAAAAGCAACATAAAAACTATATCAGGCATTGATGAAGTTGGAATTTCTTGTTTTGTACTAGCTCTTCTTTTTTCAAAATGCATATTGAATCCTTCTGATTATTTAACTACTTCAGGTTCAGCAAGTGAAATAATAATTGGAACCTCTTCTTTGATCACTTCCTGTTGTTCAGCATTCAAGTCAATAAATTTCTTCCCGAATCTGGAATTTGACAGCTCGTCTCTAACTTCAAAAAAAGCTAATTTAATCTGATCAAGAGCAGCAATATATTGTTTATATACTGTTTTCCTATCGGTCTTTAATGAGACTATCATTTTTTTGTTAGAAGGCAGACCGATTTTTTTCTCTATCCTAGGCTTAATTGTGTTTTTAATTTGAAGAATAGATACAAAATCACCATCAATAAGAACATCACCATTTTCGTTTATTAAAACTGATGCCATTCTATCGGGATCGACTTTAACGGTAACCATTTCTTCAGGTGGAACATATTCAGGAAGGGTTAATCCCAAACCAGTATCAACATCAATAACTGTTGCAACAAGAAAGAACAATAACAAGAGAAATGCTATGTCCGCCATTGATGAAGTTGGGATAGCAGCTTCTGGAATTTTTTTCTTTTTAAGCATATATCATTAAACTCGATAAATTATTTTTTTAATTCATAAAGAGCATCAATCAATTCAATTGAGCTTTGTTCCATATCTCCTACTAATCTGTCAATTCTTGAAACGAAATAATTGTAGAATATCTGGAGAATCATAGCTACAACAAGTCCGAATAATGTGGTTAATAACGCTACAGAGATACCAGATGCAACGATTGCGGGAGAAATCTGAGCAGCTTCCTTAATAGCATCAAATGCTTCAATCATACCTTGAACTGTTCCGGTAAATCCAAGCATTGGTGCAATTGTAATAAATGTTGAAATCCAAATGAGTCCTCTTTCTAAGAATCCCATTTCAACTGCACCGTAGGCCATAATAGCTTTTTCTGCGGCATCGAGTCCTTCATTATATCTTAGGAGACCAGCATAAAAAACTGAAGCAACAGGTCCGCGAGTATTTTCGCAAACTTTTTTTGCAGCTTCTACTCCACCTTCGTCAAGTGCCTTCTTAATTTTAATGATAAAATCTTTGGTGTTAACTCTTGCTCTAGTTAAAGACCAGAATCTTTCAAATGAGAATGCTAAGCCAATTATTAAACTGGCAAGAATTGGCCACATAAATCCACCACCAGCATTAAATTTTTCTACTAACCAATTCAATGCACCGCCTTGATTTGAAGCTTGAGCCACAACATTAAATATCGATGAGATGTTTGCAAAAATATCCATAAAAGATATCCTCCTAAATGTATATGATTATAGTTTTTGTTTGATTTCTTATTTGCAACATTTCAAAAAAATGTTGGCACTACAATAAAGATTTAATTATTCAAAGTCAATAAAATTATTTTAAATTAAACGTTATATTTATTAGGATTTTTCAAGTTTTTCATTAAATTTATATAAAATGTCGAATTAGAAAAAAATCATTTCAGATAAACAAGTTTTTTAGTTTGTTTAAACAATACTCCTTCAGAGTTAACTTCACTTACTGATAATTGATAAAAATATGTTCCACTCGCTAAATTATATTCTGAAGGGTTAAAAAGAATTTCATAATTTCCTGCATTTTTATTTTCATTAATCAAAGAGGCTACTTCTCTACCGAGAACATCAAAAACAGTTAATTTAACTGATTTTTCATTACTTAAACCAATTTCAGGAATGCTAAATTTAATTTTTGTAGTCGGATTAAATGGATTTGGATAATTTTGTTCCAAAGTAAATTGATCTGGTATTCCTACAAAAGCTTTAACCTCACCATAAAATTTATAAGTTCCATCAAAATCAATTTGCTTTATTCTATAAATATATTCTCCGTTAATTAGATTTTTATCAGTGAAACTGTAGAAAGACATCTGAGAGGTAGTACCGTTTCCCGATACAAATCCTATAGATTTCCAATCGTTTTTAATATCATCAGAAGTTCTTCTTTCAATTTCAAAACCTTTATTGTTTAATTCTGTAATGGTTGTCCAATTAAGGATTACATTATTTCCATTAACTTTTGCTGTTAATCCAGATAGTTCAACTGGAATAATATTTTCACCTCCGGAGAAACAAACTATTCGACCGTCTCTCGAGCCAGCGACAAATTCTCTGCTAAAATTGCCGTCGATATCTGCTAAATCAACAACGTGCTCAGCAGCAGTAGAATTGCCCCCAGAACCGAAAGCATAATTGAATTTATTTTGACCACTGACACCATCAAAAATGTGCACGAGATTATTTAAGGATGCTGTTCCAACTTCCGGAATTCCATCTCCATCAAAGTCACTTAGAACATCTTTCCCAAGTATATTTCCTCCGGTTGAATTCTGCCAGATTATACTTCCATTAAGACCTTCAAGCATAAATACTGTTTGACTTATACCACTTGCTAAAATATCAGGCTTACCAGAATTATTAACATCAGGAACAACTCTCAGATCCTCAATAAATACACTGCCAATATTAGTTGACCAGATAAGAGAGCCATTTAAACCATCAATTACATAGATATTTCCGTTAATTGTTCCAACCAAAACATCAGAACTTGAGCTTCCACCAATATTAGGAATTTCCTTAACAGTCCAAGGTGCTCCATTGGTATTAAAAGTCCAAATAGGATTTCCACTTGCGTTAAATCCCATAACTTCATTTAATGTCCCAACACGAGAACCTACCGCACCACCGGCATCAGTTGAAGTAACCATATATTTTAATTTTTGTTGAGCAGATTGATCAATTCTCCAAATCTGCGAACCATTAGCACCATTCAACAAATAAACTGAAAATCTACCTGCACCGGTTGATTCATTTCCACTTGCAGAGACTAAAACATCAGGTATCCCATCCCCAGTGAAATCTCTTTTTACATCTAATCCCATAATATCTCCATCATCGGTAGTGGAAGGATTGCCAAATGCCCAAAGAACTGCTCCTGTTCTACCATTTAAAGCATAAACAAATTCATTTCCGCCAGCTGTACCAATAATAACATCCTGAAAACCATCGCCATTTAAGTCTGATGCTATTTGCAAGCACTGTTCTTGTTCAACAGCACCAGTGTTGATTGAACCAAAATAAGTAGAATAAGTCCAGAGAATATCTCCCCAACCAGAACTATTACCATTAAAAACCATAGTCCAATAATTCTGAGTTGCTATTGCCATATCCATAACACCATCACCATTTATATCTTGAATCTTTTTCATAGACCTTGGATGATATTGCTGAAACGTTGTACCCGGATTATCTGGAATCTGACCTTGCCAGTAAATATTTCCAAACTCACGTTGTGGATTTACTCCCGAACCCTGCAGATACACAAATTTAACATTTCCATTTGATGCATTAGAATATACAAGTAATGAATCTGAAAAATTCTGAACCTCATTTGGATTAAACCAAACTCTGAAAGTATAACTTGCCAGTCCATTTATGTTTATAGGTGTCGTAATTCCTTGTAAGTAAAAACGATTTGATTTAAGTCTTAATGAATCAATGGTTAAAGTTGATGTCCCTGCATTTGTAATTTTAAGCTCTCTGTACGAAGTAGAATTAGTTCTCTTTTGACCAAAATTAATTGATGTAGGATCAAATAAAATATGAGCTGCTCCGTAAACTCCACTTCCATTTAATAAGGTTCTGGAATATGGGAAATTGATATCATTATGATAAAACATAACCGAATCCTGATAGATTTGATTAGCTGTTGGAGTAAAAGCAACTTTAAACGTATCAGTATTCCCAGGAAGAATTACTTTTGGAAGTGTAGTTACTAAAGTAAAAACTGAATTACTGATTTTAGAAGAGTCTATAACCAGATTTGCATTACCATAGTTTCTAATCAAAATATTTTGTTCAGACGAGTTGCCAATTATGATATTGCCAAAATTCAAAGTTGTAGTAATCAAGTTAATTCCGGGAGTTCCGGAGCCTGATAAATCATACTTAAATAATTTTCTCCCTGAAGAAGCACCAACTGGTTCAGCCAATAACCAGAAATGATTTCCATCCCAGGCTAAACCTCGTGGGTTTTGTCTTTGCCCAGGTATTTCCGGAGGGTTGAAAGAAAATAAAGTATCCTTAGTGGAAATCTTCACTGCATAAATTTTATCAACTCCCTGAAAACCATCGTTCACCCAAAAGAGAGTATCTCCTTTAACTGCAATTCCTTGTGGTTGTAATTGAGCCGGAAATGTTAAACGTGTTGCTATCGAATCAACTATTTGTTTTGTTGTAGGATTAATTTTATAAAGTCCAACTCTGGAATCTGGCGAATAAACAGAGACCCATAAACCTGTTCCATCCCAGGCTGCACCGCCAAAATAAAAACTTGATCCAAAAATAGTTGTTGAAAGAATTGAATCAAGAACTACTCCGGTTGGACTTACTTTGAATAAATCGCAACGTGCAGTTTTTCTTTCAACATACCAGAAATTAGTGCCGTCAAAAGCAAGACCTTGAGATTCTCTTATCGAAGGATAATTGATAACTATCTGCTGTACCTGTGTGCCGCTGCTGTTAACAGCATTTAAAATACCTTTACCATCTGTAGAAGAACTTGATGAAATCCAATAATTACCATTAGCATAAACTAATCCATAACCGTTGCTGTAAAATGCTCCAGAGGGTAAATTAACTGTTTGAACTAAAGTCTGCGGAAAAAACAAATAATTGATAACGATTAAAAGCATTAAAATTCTTTTCATAGTATCTCCCTTTTATTTTCTTGGATTTTCTTTAACAAAATTTTTTATATAATCTACAATAAGCTGAGTGGATGCACCGGGAGTAAATATTTCACCCACACCCATAGATTTTAATTTTTGAATATCTTCATCAGCAATAATACCTCCGCCTGTAACAAGAATATCACTAACTCCTCTTTCCTTTAATAAATTGATAATTCTGGGGAAAATTGTCATATGTGCACCTGAGAGAATACTAACCCCGATAACATCAACGTCTTCCTGAATGGCTGCTTCTACAATCATCTCAGGAGTTTGACGCAGTCCTGTATAAATAACTTCCATACCCGCATCTCTTAAAGCAGCAGCAATAACTTTTGCACCTCTGTCGTGGCCATCAAGTCCTGCCTTGGCTACCAGTACTCTGATTTTTTTATCCATTTAACTGCCCGCTGTATATTTCAATGAATTCTTTCATTTTTGCTGAAATGGTCTTCAGTTCATTTTCATTATATGATTTAGAGATCAAATTGAATTTGAAGTCATTTTCAAATCTTGGAATAATGTGGAAATGAAAATGAAAAATACGCTGTCCTGCTGCTACTCCGTTATTCGACATTGTATTGAATCCATCTGCTGATGTGGCTCGTTTAACAATTCCGGCAAGGAATTGAACACGGGAAATTAGTTTATGAAGCATATCTTCCGGAACTGTCAGGAAGTTATCATAGTGCTGTTTGGTAAGAACCAGCAAGTGCCCGTAATTGATAGGATTGATATCCAGAAAGGCGATGATATCTTCATCTTCATATATTATTTCTGATGGAGCTTCTTTTTTAATGATGTCACAAAAAATGCAATCCATAAGTGACCTCTTATTGTTATATTAAAATTAATCAAAAATAATTTCTGTTAAAAGATTTGGACGCTATAAAATATATTCTTTTTCTCTGCCAAATATTCCGAATAATCCGCCGGTGTGAACAAATAAATATTTCATCCCCAAATCTTTTTTCAAAAAGTTATGATAGTACGCATAAAATGCTTTACCTGTATATGCAGGATCGAATAAAATTCCTGATTCAGATGCAAACTTTTTAATTAGTTTAATTTTATCCTGATTGATTTTTTTATATCCCTCTGTTGAATATCCATCCAGGACAATCAATTTATCAACTGATAAATGTACATCAATATTAAATTCGTTAATTAGAGCCTTTGCGAGATTCAAGATTTTATTTCTTATTGTTTCGGCATCATATAAAACATTAACAACTATCACTTTTGTCTTATAATTAGATTTGGAAAGGGCTGCTAAAATTCCTGCAGCAGTTCCACCAGAACCTGCTGCAACTACAATACCATCTAATTTATTCAAATCAGTTTGTGAAGATAACTCAGAGACAAAATTAAAATAGCCATAACTGCCAATTACATTTGCTCCTCCTTCGGGAATTACATAAGCATTTAATCCATTTCTCTTTTTGAGAAGTTGAGAATCTTTAAACATTATTTCATTTACATTATCAAATTCTCTCTTATTAAGAAATTTTATTTCAGCACCACACATTTTGCTCAGGAAAAGATTTCCACTATAGTTTGACTTTTCTTTACCCCATAAAAAAAGTTTTGTATTTAATCCGAGT
Organism: uncultured Ignavibacterium sp.; assembly: GCA_937942875.1. Classification (GTDB taxonomy): domain Bacteria; phylum Bacteroidota; class Ignavibacteria; order Ignavibacteriales; family Ignavibacteriaceae; genus Ignavibacterium. Next base: position 62,325 of record CALEBT010000011.1, read on the forward strand.
CTTTTTGCAGCTAAAGTAACTGCACGGGCGTGATTTGATTGTTCACCGCCGCAAGTAAAAATTATATCGGCTTTTTTCTTTTTTGCATCGTGTAGTAAATATTCAAGTTTTCTGATTTTATTTCCAGATAACTCACAACCTGTTAAATCATCTCTTTTAATAATAAACTTTTTGTTTTCAAAATTGCAGATTTCGAGAGGAGTTGGAATTAAAGCAAGATTAATTTTGTTTATTGATTTCATAGTGAATCTTTAAATTTATAATAAAATTTTCTGGCAAGTTTTAAGTCCTCAGGGGTATCTATAGATATTGAGGAATAATCAGTCTGTACCATTTTAATTTTCATTCCCATCTCAAGCATACGAAGTTGTTCAAGTTTTTCAGCTTTTTCTAAATCAGTTTGTTTAAATGAAGTAAATTTTAAAAGAGCATTTTTCCGATATGCATATAATCCAATGTGCTTAAAATATAAACCGGAATTAATAAGCTGCCTCTGAGTCTTTAATTCTCTAATATATGGAATTTTTGAACGAGAGAAATACAGAGCATAATTTTCATAATCAAATACAACTTTGACAACTGATGGATTATCTAATTCTTTGTAATCCAATATCGGAGTCATAATAGTTGATACTTCCACTTTTGAATCAAATAACAGGGGTTCTATTGAAAGATCAATGGTCTTATAGTTAATAAAAGGCTCATCGCCCTGAATGTTTACTATAATTTCAGCATTAATAAAATTCTTAACAACATAAGCTACTCTATCCGAACCAGAATTAATATCGGATGGCGTCAAAAAATATTTTGCTCCAAAATTCTCACAAAGTTCTGCGATTTTTTGATCATCAACTGCGATGATTATTTCATCAACTAATTTTGATTTACAAGCATTTTCATAAGTATGCTGAAGAATAGATTTTTCACCTATTTCAAGGGTTAACTTTCCAGGAAGTCTCTGCGAGGCATATCTGGCTGGGATTATTCCTACAATTATTGGCCTTTCTGTTTTAGTTTTCTTTTCGTTCATTTATCTTTTATTACTTTTGGAACTCTGAAATATTGTTCATCCTTTTCAGGTGCATTTAATAAAGCATCTTTGGTTTCTATGGAAGTTTTTAATTTATCATCACGCATCACATTAGTTACTTCCAAAGGATGAGAAAGTGGTTGCACATCATCGGTATTTATTTCATTTAATTTGTTCATATACTCCAAAATGTCATTAAACTGACTTGTAAACTTTTCAATTTCTTCTTCACTGAAATTTAGTTTAGCAAGTTTTGCAATTTTTATTATTTCTTTTTTATCAACGCTCATAAAAATTTTTCCTTATTGTTTTGAATAATTTTTTTGATATTATCCATTAGTTGAAGTTCATCAACTTTGCTTTTTATATTGTCAGTATTAATTGGACTATCAAAAATTAATTTAACAGTTCCTTTTTTTAATTTGAAAGAACCTTTGGGCATTATCTTATCAGAATCAACGATAGTAACCGGAACAACAGGATAACCAACTTTTGCAGCTAAATGAAAAGCTCCTCTTTTAAAGGGTAATAATTCACCTGTTTTACTTCTTGTTCCTTCGGGAAATACCAATACTGAAATACCCTTATTCTTCATTAACTCTTTTGCCTCTTCAATACTTTTCATTCCGCTTTCCGGACTTTTTCTGTCAACCATTATATAAGGACCAAATTTTAACTGCCAACCAAAAAAAGGAATTCTAGAAAGTTCTTTTTTGAATATCATAGCTAATCTGTTTGGAACACCCCATTGCAGAACTGTAATATCAAACTGGCTTGCGTGATTAGAGACAAAAACATAAGTAGCATTTTTATCAATTTTGTCTATTCCAAATATCTTAACTCTAACCCCTGATATAAATAATATTCCACCCGAAAATATTTTTGACAAATAATGATAAGAAATAAAGGAGCGGTCAACAATAATTGAAATCAAAGCAAGTATTGAAAGAATTAAAGTATAAATACCAATTAGTATTAGTTTTATAATTGTAATCAATTTACAACTCTTTAAAGTTTTCTTTAGATAAAAGGTATTTGTCAATGTTTTGGATTCTTTTTTTATAAGATGGATGGCTGTAAAAATACCATTCAACAAAAGGATGCGGATCTTTATCTGAAAGATTTTTTTCAAATAATTTAGTCAGTGCAGATTTGAATGAATCAGATAAATCAGTAGATTTTACAGCAAATGTATCAGCTTCATATTCAAATTTTCTGGAGATGATATTTGAGATTGGGGTTACAAATAATCCAATAATAAATCCCCAGATTATCAAAAGAGGTAAAGCTGAAATTTGTGATACCGAATCAAATCCAAAATAATTTACAGAATTTTTGTAGATAACAGAAATCAGATAAAATATTATAAAACTTTGTATAGTAGATAATAACAAATTCTTTGGTATATGCTTTAACTTGTAATGACCAATTTCGTGAGCGAGAACAGTTTTGATTTCATCAATATTGAGAAGATTAAGTAAAGTATCGCCAAGAATTATTTTTTTTGTTTTTCCAATTCCTGTCAAAGCTGCATTAGCTTTTTTTGTTTTAGAACTTAAATCAAATGAATAGATTTTTGAAAATTTGAAATTACTTCTTTCGGCTAAATCTTTTAACGCTCCTGTTAATTCTTCATCTTCAAGTGGCTTAAGTTTGTAGAATAAAGGAAATATCAGTATCGGAAAAATCTGAGCTAAAACCACTGAGATAAAAAACATTGTAATTGAAAAAAACAGCCACCAGGTCTCAGGATAATTTTTAATTAAATAGAAAAATAAAAGTAAAACCGGAACTCCAATTACTAAAGATACAATTAAGGACTTTAGTTTATCAATTAAATATTTAATTAAGGTTTGATTCGAAAGATGATATTTATGCTCAAGGATATAGCCCGAATAAAAGTTAATTGGGAATGTTATTAAAGAAGTGATTATTGATATTGAAATGACAAAAATTATAAAAACAAGGTAATCTGAACTAACATATTCTCTAATGAAATTTTCAAGACTCTTTCCAAAACCTGTAATTAAAATCAATATAATAGTCGTAATAAAAATGGCACTGCTTAAAATACCAAGCCACAGTTTTATTCTGTTATATTTCTTAACATCCATAATTGAAAAATAAGAACAAGGGATTATGTAAGCAAAATTTAGTTATATTTTCAAAATAAAATGGCTCAGAATCCGTCAGCAATAGTTCAAAAATCTAAATTACACCGAGAGATTTCTTTTCTAACCAACCGACTTTTCCATCTTCAAGTCTGATTTTCAACCAATTATCAATCTTATCTTCAATCTTAACTTTCAAACCTTCGTGAATAACAAAAGAATCTTTACTGAATGGATCCGGAGATGACTTGACAACAACAGAAGCTGATAAAATTACTCCATATTTTACATTGTAATCCCGATTTAATCTAACTGCTAAAAGAACTGTTGAAAAAACAAAAATTATCAATGCAATAAACATCGAATAAAAACTTATCCTTCTGGTATTATAATCTTTTGAAATAATATAGGTAAGGAAAGAAATAAGAATTATTAAAAAGAAAACATAACTAATTATTGTAAGTTGATTAGCATTAAAAATAGCCAAAGCATTTTCCCATAATTCAAAAACAAAAAATTCAGGTAATTTTTCAACTTTATCTTTTGTCTGGAGCTTGACAAAATTTAGATTATGATTTATGTCTTCATCCTTTGGAAGAAACTTTTTAGCTTTTTCATAATGAAGAATTGCTAAACCAATTTTACCAATTCTGTAATAAGCATTCGCAAGATTATAATGTATTGAAGCACCGGAATATCCCTCAGAGAGCAATTTTTCGTATGATTCAATAGATTTTTGATAATCTCCAGAAAGAAATTGATAATTAGCTTCCTTAAAAATTTTCCCAACATCTGATGAGGCATAAGTAGAACTGAATAAAAAAATTATCAAGAAAATCAAAACTAATTGTGCCCTTCTCTTGCTCTCAATCTTACTCTTAATCTTACTCTTACTCTTATTCTTACTCTTAATCATTTAACTCCCTTTCAATATCAATAATCACTTTCATAACTTCATCATAGAATTCTTTCATTGAAGCATTTGATGCAGCGTTTGGAGCAAATCTGATATACTCACATTTCTGTCCTGTATTTTTCATCGATGCTGATATTGATTCATCAACGCCGAGTTCTTTAAGCTTATCAAAGGCTAAATCCAATGTAAAATCAGATTTACTTATATCGAGTTTATTTTCGAGATAGCCATAAAAAGCCATTGCAATCTCTGTATAAAATTCCTGAACTTTATTCTCATTCAGATATTGTAAAGATTTTTTTAATCTTTTCTTTGCAATTTTTTCAGCTCTTAAATAGTTGAATGTTTTAACATCAGATTTAATTTTTTTATTATAATTATTCCAATAAATTACTCCTACAAAACCCAAAACTGGTAATATTACAAACAACCAGAAATAAAGGTTATTTACTAAATAATTCTTTTCTTTGGTTATATATCCTAATTCAGTTTTGATTGAACGAATATCTGATCCTATTGATTTTATATTTTCTTTATCACTATTGAAGATGGTTAATAAAGAATCATTCTGCTCAATTTTAATATTAAAGCCGGATGTTCGGATTGTAAAATATTTTTTTATTTCTGGATCGAAATAAGAGAATTCTATAGGTTTAATTTCCCTGCTACCAGCTGCTCTCGGAATTAAAAGATATTCATAAGTTTTAGTACCTGAAACTATGGCTCCTCTGTTAACTACTTCATTGAGTTTTGGTTCATATTTTTCAATACCGGAAGGGAGTTCCAACGCCGGCATTTGTAAAAGAGTAATATTCCCTGTTCCTGAAATTTTTACTGTCAGATTAAAAGGTTCATTAACTTTTAATTCCTCTTTATCAATCGAAGCTGAAATATTAAACTTACCTACTGCTCCATTAAAATTTGCTGGCTTATCATCTTCTGGTAAAGAAAAAACATTAACTCTGACTACATTTGATTTTGCCTGATATTCATAAATTTCCTGACGATTAAATGGATCATTAAAAAAACTGTCCCAGAAATTATCAAGATTACGATTTTTTCTAACTGCTATTGGAACTGTTAATTCGAAAGGAGAAACTTCCAAAACACCACTTTGAGTTGGAAACAAAGCAGCTTTTTTTAAAACTGCAACATTAAATCTTTTGCCATCTATAACTTCTGTGGTGAAAGATAAAGTTCGTGCTGTTTCAATTTCCTCAGCCCAAAAACCTACATACTGAGGAAGCTTACTGATTGACATTTGTGCAGCAATATTTAATCTGGTATAGAGTTTATATGTTACTGTTACCTGCTCTCCAATGTATGCTTTGTTTTTATCAACAACCGCTCTGATAAAAAGATTTTCGGATATTTCCCTTGTATTTATTTCTGTACTTTGTTTTTCTTCTTTTTGTCTTGGACTTCCTTTAATAACTGAAATCTGAATCGGATCAGTTTTTAATTTTTCTCCTTTGAACTCTATTGAAGCACTACCAATTGTATATTTGCCTAAAGACGTAGCTATAAGAATATATGAGAATGTTTTCGAAGCACTTACGTTTCCATTTATAATTTGCATACTGGTAGATTGATTAGGCCCTGAGATTAGTTTTAATCCACTAAAATTAGGAGGGACAAAATTACTTAGAGAATTAATATCAGTTCCCTGAAAAGTAAAACTTATTTCAAAAGTTTCACCTTCAGCTACAGTTGTATTATTAACCGAAGCTGTAAAAGTCTGAGGATAAACTATACCAATAAATAAAAGCAATAATAATATAATCTTTTTCATCACCAATCTTTATCTTTTTTTAATACTCTGCCTTTTTGTTTTCGCAATTCTTTTTGCAAATCCTTTTCATTATTTCTCAAAGCTTCAAGAATTTTTTCAGCTTGATCTTTGGAAATTTTTGCTTCACTTTGCTGCTGCTGTTTCTCTTGTTGCTGCTGATTTTGCTGCTGTTCATTTTGATTTTGTTGTTTTTCCTTATCCTTATTTTCTTCGTTCTGATTCTGATTTTGCTGTTGTTGCTGTTCCTTATTCTTATCCTGGTTTTTATTGTTTTGATTCTGCTGATTTTGATTTTGCTGATTATTTTTTAGCAGAGATAAAGCGTATGATAAATTATACTTTGTATCTAAATCATTTGGATTTAACTTCAAGGCATTTTTGTATGCTTCCACACTTTGTTCGATTTTGTTAGACTTTAAAAGAGAATTTCCAATGTTATGATAAATCTTTGACTTCAGTTCTTTGTCTTCTGTTTTTTGTAGGAGTTCCTGATAATTTTTTGCAGATTCATCAAACTTCTCTTGTTTATAATATGAGTTACCTAAATTAAATTTTGAAGGAACAGAATTAGGATTTTTCTCAATTGCTTTTCTGAAATTCAGTTCTGCCTCAGAATATTTTTTCTGATTATATAAATCAACACCGTCATTATTTAATTTCCTCTCAGACTGACTGAATAAATAAATATCTGCAAAAAACACTGTAATTATGATTAAACAAATTCTTCTCATTTTTCAAATCCTATTTTTTCATTCAGTTTTTTGAATAATCTTGATTTTCTGTCAGTTACAAATATCTCAATAATCATTAGCAGAACAGCCGGAATGAGAAAATAATAATATCTCGTTTCATAATCTGATATTCTCTTTGTACCAAACTCTGTCTTCTCAAGACTTTCAAGATCCTCGTAAATTTTCTGAAGATGATCTTCATAATTATTTCCTCTGAAATATTTAGCTCCGGATTTTTCAGCAATTTCTATAAGAACTTCTTCATTCAGTTTTGTCAATACAGTATTACCATCTTTATCCGATTTATATCCTATTCTGATGCCTTGTGAATCATAAACTGGGATTGGAGTTCCATCAGGCGAACCAAGACCAATGGTGTAGATTTTTATTTCTTTCTCATTGGCAAGTTTTATTGCCTTATCAATATCTCCTTCGTGGTCTTCACCATCTGTAATTATTACAATAGCTTTCTTTGTTGATGAAGTATCAAAAGACTGAACAGCCATCTGAATCGCAGAAGCGATTGCTGTTCCCGGTTGAGGAATTGTATTAAAGTCAACTGCTGATAAAAATAAATTAGCAGCTGAATAATCAATTGTTAATGGAAATTGCAGGTAAGCATTCCCGGCAAATACTACTAAACCAATTCTATCACCCTGAAGCTTCTGAATCAGACTTGATATTTGATACTTTGCTTTTTCTAATCTGTTTGGTTTGATATCCTCTGCGCTCATACTAAGCGAAACATCCAAACAAATAAAAACATCAATTCCTGTTTGCTTAACTTCCTGAAGTTTTGTACCAACCTGCGGATTTGCAAAAGCGAAAACCAACAGTGAGAAAATTATCATTTGTAAAACAAATCTGATAGTATTCTTTGTAGAACTATAATCAGGCAATAAAAATGAATGGAGATTTACATCTGCAAATTTTTTCAGAAGCTCATTCCTTCTTTTTACAATAAAGACGAACATTAAAATGAATATTGGAATCAGCCAAAGCAACAAAAGATATTCTGAATTTTCAAATCTGAACATTATGGTAATTTCCTGAAAATAGTTTTACTCAATAAGAAGTCAAGTAAAAACAGAATCAATGCTGGTAACATTAACTTAGAATATAATTCTGCTGCTGTTCTGTATGATGTAATTTCAACTTTTGATTTTTCCATTTTATCGATAATCTGATAGATCTCCTCAAGAGCTTTGTTATTAGTAGCTCTGAAATATTTTCCGTCGGTGTTTTCTGAAATTCTTTTTAACAGTGGCTCATCAATTTCTACAGGAACCATTTGATATCTTGTTCCAAATGGTGTCTGAATCGGATAAGGCGCTTCGCCACGAGTACCAACTCCGATTGAATAAATTCTCACACCATAAGCTTTTGCAATTTCTGAAGCTGAAAGCGGGTCAATCTCTCCTGCATTATTAACGCCATCAGTTAATAAAATTATTACCTTACTTTTTGCATCACTGTTTTTTAATCTGTTAACACCATTAGCAATCGCATTTCCGATGGCTGTTCCGTCATCAAGCATTCCACTTTTTATATCTTTTAGTAAATTTCTTAATACTGAATAATCAATAGTCAAAGGACATTGTGTAAAGGCAACTCTGGAAAAAATTACAAGTCCAATTCTGTCTGAAACACGACCTTCAATAAACTTATCAGTAATTTTTTTTGCTGCTTCCAACCTGTTGGGTTTGAAATCCTCTGCCAGCATACTACCTGAAATATCCAAAACAATTGCAATGTCAATTCCTTCTGTATTTACATTTGTTCCTGTGCTGAAAGACTGAGGTCGTGCCAGGGCAATGATAAGCAAAAGTAAACTCAACATTTTGAGAGTAAAAGGCAGATGAAATAGCTTGACTCTTAATGAACTCCCTGATTCTTCAAATATTTTGGAATCGGAGATTTTTATGGAAGTCAGTCTTTCTCTTATGCGATAAAAATATATTAAAGTTAAAATTGGAATGATAATTAAAAAGAATAATACCCAGGGATATAGAAAAACTACACCATTAAACATTATTCACCTCTGGGTTTATATTTTTTTCATAATCAGTAAAATCTGAAGGTACTGTAGAATTAACTATTTCTTTTGCCTGATTCATCATAATTGAATTCAAATCAGGTATCGGATTGAATTTTGCAAATTTCACAAGATCAGCATTAGTAAAGAATTCCTCTGTTATTTTTACAATTTTTTCAGCTTCTTTAATACTTGTCAATAACTGAATTTGTTCTGAAGAAGTAAGCTCAAGTGCTGGAAACGAAAATCTTTTTTCAAAGTATTCACGAATAATTTCAGTTATTCTGGAATGATATTCTTTCACTTTACCATTTTGCCAAAGTTTTTCTTTTTCAAGTTCTTCAAGTTTTGTTAATGCAACAATATGAGGAGGAATAATTATTTCAGGTTTTTCAGATTCAACATCCTTTCGCTTTAAGATTTTTTTGAAGATAAAATAAAGAATAGCCAATACAAGAAGTCCTGATAAAATCCACAAGATAATTTCTAAAATGTTCAAAGGAATTTTTATCGGAGCTTTTATATCTTTAACATCTTCTTCAGCTTTAACTTCAATTGAGTGAATTTTTATAGCAACTGAATCGGATGAAAAATAAATTTTAGATGTATCTCCCTGACGAGCTAAAACAAATAAAAATGAAGGTATATAAACCTCTGCTGAATCATAATAAGATAGAGTAAACTCTTTACTATAAGTTATTTTATTTTCCATCGTATCTGATTTAACCGGATTTTCATTAATTATTTCAAACTGTTTAAGATTCTCCCTGAAAAAAGGTTCCTGTAAAATGAATCCTTTGGAATATACTGCTTTTATTTGAAGATATATGAAATCACCAATTAAATAATCAGTCGAATCGGTTTTCACCTCAACTTTCAATTGTGGAAGTGAATTAAAGCATATCAATAGAAATAAAATCAAAATTTTCTTAATTACCATCGCTTTTCTCTTATCTTAAAAAACTGAACGAGAGGTTTAATATAATCCTCACCTGAAATGATACTTATATTATCAATTTTATTTAATCTGAAAAGGTACTTTCTTTTGTTGGAATCTTCAATTTTTCTCTTTTTATAATAATCCAAAAAACTTTTACTTGAAGTATCAATCAAAAATTCTTTGCCAGTTTCGGCATCAAGAAATTTTACTAAGCCTACATTAACTAACTCACGTTCTCTTTTATCCTCAATAGATAACGCAATAAAATCGTGTTTTTTACTTACTACACTTAAAATTTTTTCATAGCCAGTATCAATAAAATCAGAAAGAAAGAAAACTATAGAGCGTTTTTTTATTGTGTGATTCAAGTACTCCATTGCATTTTGAAGGTTAGTTTTATTTCCTTCCGGTTTAAAGGATAAGATTTCTCGAACGATTCGTAGAACGTGTTTTCTTCCTTTTCTAGGAGGGACAAATTTTTCAATTTTATCAGTAAAAAGAATCAAACCAACTTTATCATTATTCTTTAGTGCTGAGAAAGAAAGTATTGCACTTATTTCTGCAGCAACTTTTTGTTTGGTTTTTTGTTTAGTACCAAAGGAAAGTGAGCCGCTCAAATCTATCATCAGAATAACGGTTAATTCTCTTTCCTCCTCAAAGACTTTAATAAACGGATGTCCAAATCTTGCAGTAACATTCCAGTCAATATTTCTTATATCATCACCAAACTGATATTCACGAACCTCAGAAAACTCCATTCCTTTTCCTTTAAAGACGGAATGATATTCTCCTGAAAAGACCTGATTTACAAGTCCTTTAGTTCTGATTTCAATTTCACGAACCTGCTTTAGTAATTCTTTATCTATCATTATTAAGGAACTTCAACTCTGTTTAGAATTTCTTTTATTATATCTTCGCTGGTTAACTCCTCTGCCTCGGCTTCATAAGAAATTGCAACTCTGTGTCTTAGAACATCATAACAAATTGCACGTACATCCTCAGGAATCACATAACCTCTTCTTTTAATAAATGCCATAGCTTTTGCCCCTAATGCAAGGTTTATTGTTGCACGTGGAGAAGCTCCGTAGTTGATTAAATGAGTCAAATCTTTAAGATTAAATTTTTCAGGTTGTCTTGTAGCAAACACAATATCAAGAATATATTTTTCAATTTTTTCATCAAGATAAACTTCGTGAATAATACTTCTTGCATTGATGATCTCGTTAGGAGAAATTATCTGGTTCACTTGAATAGTCTCACCACTTACATTTTGCTTCATAATTTTTTGCTCTTCTTCACGAGAAGGATAATCAATCTTGACTTTAAGCATAAATCTGTCAACCTGAGCTTCCGGAAGAGGATAAGTTCCTTCCTGCTCAATGGGATTCTGTGTTGCAAGTACTAAAAACGGCTCTTCTAATCTAAAGGTATGTTCTCCGATTGTTACCTGTCGTTCCTGCATAGCCTCAAGTAAAGCTGACTGCACCTTAGCCGGGGCTCTGTTGATTTCATCAGCTAAAATAAAATTTGAAAATATTGGACCCTTCTTTATCAAAAAATTTCCGTCTTTTTGATTATAAATTTGTGTTCCAATCAAATCTGCAGGAAGCAAGTCAGGTGTGAATTGAATTCTCTGAAACTTAGATTTCATTGCGGACGCAAGTGTTTTAATGGCAAGGGTTTTAGCAAGTCCCGGAACTCCTTCAAGAAGAATGTGACCATTGGCTAAAAGTCCAATAACCAATCTTTCAATCATTTGCTTCTGACCAACAATAACTTTTGAAATTTCAAGAAACAGAGTGTCTATAAATGCACTTTCCTGTTTGATTTTTTCATTTAATGCTGAAATATCCAATTTAAACCTCTTAATTTTTGCTTTTTTTGACGGCTGCAAACTTAAATATGTTACAAACTCTGAGCAAGATTCATAATTCTGCTTTGTATTTTTGAAAAAAAACTCCAAAAAAATATGAAACCAAAATTCAAAGGGGTAATTTTCGATATAGACGGGACTCTGACCTTTACTAATCAACTAATTTTTGATTCATTCAATTATATTACCCAGAAGTACCTTGGCAAACCTTATTCAAATGAAGAAGTAATTGCACTTTTCGGACCAACCGAAGATGTAATTTTCAAACAGCTTTTCCCAACACAATTTGAACAAGTCAAAAAAGATTATTACGAATATTACCATCAAAATCATAAAATTGCTTTGTTATATGATGGCATAAAAGAACTTTTAATTGATTTAAAGAATGCCAACTGTATTCTTGGAATTTACACTGGGAAAGGAAGAACTTCCTCTTTAATTACATTAAACTTTCTCGGTGTTCGTGAATTATTTGATTTAATAGTTACCGGAGATGATGTGGAAAATCATAAGCCATCACCGGAAGGAATTATTAAGTTTATAAATGAATTTGGATTAGATAAAAAAGAAGTAATTATGATTGGTGATGCTCCCTCGGATATAAAAGCAGCTCACGATGCGGGAGTAGAAATTGCTTCAGTAATCTGGGACAGTTATTCATCTGAAAAAGTTAAAGCAATGAATCCTGAAAATTGTTTTTCAACAGTTAAAGAATTAAGAGAATTCCTGTTTATCTGATTTAATTATTGAACTAAAACTTGAATGGATAAACAAAAGATATTCTTGGCTCAATCCTTTTCTGTGGTTCGAAAGAAATTATATTATTATTACTATCTCTTATTGGAGTAAAAGTCCAATTATATACAACAGAAACAAGTATGTACTCTATCGGTTTATATCCTAATTCAGTAAATAAATAAGAACGATCATCAAGTTTGAATATATCTTTTTCATCTCTGATGTTAATTTTGTCATAACCAGCTCTTAAAACAAACGAAACATTCTCTGGTTCAATTGATGTCCGAAGGTTTAATATTCCACTATTCGGAGCTTTATCCAATCTCTGGTAGCTTCCAAGAATATCAAAAAGATTTAACACTCTGATTAAAAGTTCTCCGTAATAACCGTTTTGGTTTTCTGTAATTGAGTTAACAAGATCAACTTTAGTAATGTAAGAATTTGATTCAGCATTGCCCTTAAATCTTTCAATTTCATACAAAGAATTAAAGTATGCTCCCAAATACTTTCCGTTATTGATTCTTCTTTCAAGTTTTGAGGATAACGATAACAAACCAGGACCATTAAAATTAAATTGAACACCAGTAGCAATTCCACTACCAAAATCTATCATTTTATTGTAATCAAAATAAAGTAAAATTTTTGTTGATGCAGTCTTCATTAATGGAAGACCAACATCAAAACCAATAAATGAAACATCCCCACCATCTTTTAGAACTTTAAACTCTCCGTTCGAATCAAATTTACCGCTATCTACTCTGGCTAAACTGTTAAAATCTGAAATCAGAGTTAGTCCTAATTCTAAATTACTTATTATTGGCAAATTCGAAGCCGAAGTAAATTGAATCGGAAGCACATATCCACGAACTCCCAAAATACCAGCTTGTCCGAAGGAGCCATAAATTGACTCAAATCCAAATTTTCCAAAATTTATATCTGCTATTAAACCAATGCGTCTGTTATCAAAAGTAGGACTATTATTATAATTATTCATTATGGTTCCGTGTCCAAGAGAATAATAACCTAATGAGCCAAGTCTTATATAAACCGGTTCATCTTTCATTCCATATCTAAGATATCTTATTATGCTTAAATAATCTGAGAATTCATTAAAATTCTCTTTCCTTAATTTTCCCGAAGGTTCAAAATCAAGAATTAAATCCAGACCAACTCCGAAGTTCATAAAAGAAATTTCTGGTTGGAAGCCAAATCTGTAATGAGGTTTTCCATCAATCCAATTAAGTCCAAATCCACCTGTAATATTTCCTTCATCAGGTTTAGGATAATTAAATGTTTGTGGAAAGAGTTGGAAAGAAATTATAGATAACAGAATAATAAATTTTATTTTCATTTTTATACGCTTTTTTTAATAGCCAAAAATAGTAAACTATTTGGAAAGATAAGCCTCTGAAAAAAATTAGATATAATTATTTTACTATAACAAACTTTTGAGAATGTAAGAATTTCGTCCTCGAACTCAATAGAATAATATAAATTCCGGAGGGCAGATTTTTATATCGAATATTAAATTCATTAGGAGGATTGGATACAATAAATTCTTCAACTTTTTCACCTGTAATTGAGAAAATTGAAGATACAACTTCATTTATTGTATTATCAGAGAGATAAATATTAAGTTGGTTGGTCTCCGGAATATGATATACCACCAAATTTTTAGCATTCTCTTGCCTGTATGTATCAACCGAGATAGGGAAATAATTTACTGTAAGTGTGTCACTATAATGGAATGTACCATCATTGTCAATTTGTTTTAATCGGTAATAATAGATTCCATAATTCGGCAATGTAGTGTCAACAAACATATAATGTTTTGGCGAATTAGAATTCCCATTTCCTGGAACAAAGTCAAGTCCCAAAAATTGATATGGCGTATCTGCCCGTTGAACTTCAAAGCCAAAATTATTTACTTCAGTTGCAGTTCCCCACCTTAAAAGTACACCGTTTGAAAGAATTAACGCCTCAAAATAAATTAATTCAACCGGTAATATATCTTCTGTTTGAGCGTTAAAATCATTTACGAAAAGACTTAGCAAATAAAATATTAATATTAATAATTTTTTCATCTTAAAACTGCAAGTTTTTGGGTTGTTGTTTTGACCTTTGAATCTTTTTTAACCACAAATTTATATATATATACACCATTACTAATCAAATCACCATCTTCATCCTTTCCATCCCAATATATCTTATTAAAATTAGTATTTAATTGAGAAGGTAATATTTTAATTTCTTTTATTAATCTTCCTGCAATTGTAAAGATTTTTATGTATGCTTCTTCTGGTAATTGCGTTAAGATAAAAGTAAAATACGTGTCATCTTTAAATGGGTTGGGATAATTATATACTTCTAACAGTTCCACTTCCTGAGAAACTTTAAAGAATCTTTCAACTAATGGCTGATTAGGTATCCTTCCATAAATATCTTTGAGAAAAACTCTTAAATTGTGTTCGCCTGATGGAAGGCTTGTTTCAAAATAAATATTTATTTTTCTTTCTATGGTATCATAATCATAATTTAACTGATAAGCATATTTTCTAAAACCATTAAGATATATTTGAATAGCAGAGGTATCATCTACTGAAAACCAAACCGGATATTGAATTTCAATATTTACTTTGGAATCAGGCTCGACATAATCCCAATCAGATATTTCCTGACCATTAAATTTTACCCACACAGAAGAATTTGATACAGAAGTTGAAGTATCTCTTTTAACATAAAAAGGTTTTAGAAAAATATTATTTGATTCAAAAAATTCATTTACAATATTAGATGAATCAATAGAAACTCTAAAATTGAAATTTCCATATCCGTCATAAATAGTGTTCAAATATGAATAGCCAAAAGAAATTGAACTATCAGGTTGCAACTTTGTAACTAAAGAGTCTATAAGTTTAACTGATGAATTATCACTTTTTAATAAATCAATTTTAACATTAAAACTATCTGCATCTGATTTACCAACATTAAATATTTTAGCATTAACATTTATAGACTGACCCTGCATTATGGTATCTTTGTTAGTGATTACAGTTTGGTAATTCACTGCTAATTCCGGAACAACATCAAAACTTGCCCCAAGGCTGAAAATTTCGGGCGATTCTTTAATTTCATTTGCGGTAAGTTTAGCAAAAATTTTGATTGCTGGATAAACCCTTGCATCTATGGCTGATAAATCTAACGAATCAGATTGTGTAGAAAGATTAAACAATGTATCAATTTGCCCATTTGATTTTATCCCTAACGGTATAAAAGTAATGGATGAGTTATTTGGTTTGCTTGTTTCAAATTTTGCGTAATTCCAATTCTTTGCGAATTTCATCTCTGGAAAAACCACATAACCAGTATCATAAGTCACGACCTTAGACATTTCAACTGTTGCAACTCCGGCAAATAATTTACGATAATCTTCAGGCACAGTGCCTATTTCAGCTCCTTTTCTTCCTAAAATACACCAGCCTTCACGATATCTAATACTATCTATATAAACAGAGCCGAGGGTTTTTATTGCATTTCTGGGAGGAGTATTACCACTGTAACCAAGAATATTTTGTGCAGCATCAGCGGAAATTGTCATCGCAATTAAAGTTCCATTAGGTAAGTTGTTTATATAATTTTTTAATGAATCGCTGACACCAGGCTCAGGAACTAGAAAGTAACGAATGTTAGAAATACTTAAATCAATTGAATCTATTATTGCAGTTGCAATTCCCCAATAGAAAGTATTCGGCAATATTTCAATTCCATTTCTAAGAATAGAGCCAAATGCACCATCGTGACCCCCAGCTGATTGAATTTTTAGTATTAAATTTTCCTTGGATATCTTCCAGCTGTTTGTGATCGTATCAAATAATGTTCTTTCATATATGAATTTATTGTCTTCACTTAAGGGACTGTCAATAAAAATCTGGTATTGAGGTTTTTTTTGTATAAATGAATGTGTCTGATTATAAAAAGAACTGCTGTCATCGATTTTAATTCGAAAATAATATCTTTTATTTTCTAATAAATTTAATAATTGAATTTGAGTCTTAAGTTCTTCAAAGTTTGCCGTAAAGCTATCATATTGAGTAAACTGTTCATCAAGGGATATTTCAAGCTTTATTTTTTCAGGCTTTTCTGGAATTTTTATAAGAGGATTGAGCACCTCAATTTTGTTCTTTGATGTATTAAATAAATTTGATACTTCAATTAAACTTAGAGAAGTACTATTAACAATATAATTGAATTCAGCTATGTTGTCATCTTCATATATTTCACTAATCAAATTATTTGGGTCTAATCTAATTACTAATTTTCTATTTCCAATAAAGTTATTAACGGGAATGTTAATGATAATTGTATCCTGAAATTTAACTACCGGTATTGTTAGTGAATCTGAAAATGTCAAAATATCATTTTGAAAATCTTCAACTAATAATTCCAACGAATCCGCAGTAACAATTCCATAATTACTTATTATACATTTAAACTTTAAGGTATCAACTAAATCATTCGGTTGTTCAGTAAGTAAATTAATATTAGAAGAAGAAACTATAAAATTAGGTTTTTCTGGTAGTCTTAGTCCGATTATTGGATCACCGAACAACAAATTACAATATGTAAATAATCGAGTTACATCGTTAATTCCAGATTGATTTAATTGCTGAATTTTTGATAACAAATGAATGTATCCAATTCCTTTGACACTATCCTGAATAAGATTCTGATAAAATAATTTCGGGAAATTCAAGGATGTAGATAAAAATCCAAAACTCGAATTACCTAAATAATGTATAGCCTGACCACTATTAGATTGTGAAACAAATAACTCTCCAAATGCATCCACATCAGGTTCAGCAAATTTTGCAGTAGAGCACCCAAAATCACTAATTAATGGTAATCTGTCATTGTATTTATTTTTAATGTGTTCTACTTCACTTATTGAATTATCCCACGTTCTTGTTCCACTATGACCAATATATGAGATAAACAATCCTCCTTCATCAATTACTCTTTGAACTTCTTCCAAAGTATAAGGGCCAAAATTTGAAGGAGGGTTAATTGTCTTGTAAAAATGAGTTGCATTACCAAATAATGTTGGTGTTTTAACGTAATTATTCATTACAAAATTGTTGGCGGCGATTATCTGTGATAGCTCGTTAGGTTTTGTTGCATCTCCACCACTGAAAAATATAAAGGACTTGTTGAAATAATCATATTTTTTTTGAAGATACTTTTGATGCTTCTGTAAATAATGGAGCACTTGCTCATTATTATTTGCAGGTATTCTTCCTATATACATTTGGGGAATATTTATGTTGCTATTATCCCACATTACATACCAAACATCACTGACGGGATTGCCAAAAGATGTAACTACATTTTTCTTCCTTGGAGTTGGAGCGGGTGTAACTACATCCTTATAATCATAATTAGCATCACCTATAATAGTCAGATAAGATGGTTTTGGCTGCACCCAGTTATTTGATGCTACCTTTAAGAATTGCCTGATTGTCTCTGCTTCCATCATTCCATATGAAAATTCATCATATATATCCTCATCAAAAATTAGTTCAGTGCGAACAGCATAATTATTTTGAATAAAGTTTTTGTATTGTAAAGAAGAGCTTTCTAATATCTTGTTTGTTAATATAATATAATCCGCACCCCTGCTTTGGTTTCTAAGATTTACAAAAAATTTTTTTTGCTTAAAAATTGGATTAGAAACTTTTGATACAGAAGTTATATAATATTGATCACCGCCTTGTACTGTGTCAATGAAAAAGATTTGATAAGGACCTGAACCAGAGGTGGTAAAATTTATCACTTTCTTTAAAGTTGGTTTGATTTTGTAAATAATCAAATTATTTGGAGAAGAGATATTGTCAATCTTTACTATTCTGATGTTTTGTGCTAAACTATCCGGTACTATTATTTTAATCGAGTCATTTATAGCTACATTATACCGATAATAATCAATGTCAACCCAATCAATCAAGGATTGATGAAAATTTGCAGTTGAAGGTAATCCGAACACTCTAACAGTGTTATTTCCTGATATCAGTTGAGATGAATTGTAGTTACCTGTGAGATTAATAGTTTGTTTGTAATTATAAGTAACTGTATCCTGAGGAGTTGAGCTATTTAAACTTAATCCGTGCTTATGAGCGTTTGAGTTAACATTTGAAGCATAACTAATCAATCTTACAATTACATTTACAGGAGATGATGGAACAAAATTATTTGCTTGAAATGTAAAAGATTGCGAACCGCTACTTCCAATAGTTAACCACGTAAATGTTTTATTCTCCTGCCAGAAAGGTAACTGAACTCTTGGCGTAACCGGATCATAATACCATAATCTAACATCTTTTTCAAGATGTAATTTTGCAATATGTGATTTAAGAGTATCACTTGTTGATGATGGATTTTGATTAATTAACTGCAGTCTTGTTCCATTAGAACCGTCCCAAGTTAACCACACTACAGAGGTATCATTATAGCGATTTAAATATTGTATATAGTCCTGACCAATAGAAACTATATTTCTGTAATTCTGATAGGTGTAATTCTTTTCCGAATAGAATTCAATATAATCAGTAGAGTCAAAAACATTATCATCCTCACCATAAACAAATATTGGCAATTCCTTCCCTTTAAAGAATATCTTGAATGTTTTTGGATTGATCAGGTTTGGGTTAACTCCGTAAGATAACAAATTACCGTATGTAATTTTGTAAATATTGTCATTAGGTATTGCAAGTTTAACATATTCCCTTGAATAATCAATCCATTGACCAGCTGTATCACTAAGTGCAATATTTGGATTAAATGAGCGATAATTTAGTGCCTCATCATAATTTATTATGAATTCTTTAAGTACTTCATCATAAATAGATAAAGGAAGATTATTCACTGCATAATTATTACTGCTTTTTATAATATTTACTTTTATATCGCAGGAATCAATCAAGTACAAAGAGCGTTCTTGAAATGAATATTGATGAGAATTTAACTTGATAGCAACCACATAAAAATCTCTGATCCAGGTATATCCTAAAATTTCTATTTGTTGCTCTGGATAAATAAACATATTGGATAAAGTTTTATCATAATCAACTTCTCTGTATGAAATAATCGAATCAGCCTCCAGAAAAACTTCTGGATTTTTTTCAATCAGGACTTTTTCCATAATTGCTTTAGAAATATTATCTAAAGAAACATTAACTTTGGATTCAGGAGGAATAGCTAAAAAGAAAGTTTTTGAAGGCAATTTCAATAAGCCTGGTTTTGATTCATCAATTGCTTCAATAAAATCAATTAGTTGATAACTTCCAACAGTTTTGGTTGTGAATAAATCAGGTGTTCTCTTATAATTTATTAGGAACTCATTTTCATTTTTTTTTATAAATGTTTGTGCAAATATCGAAGTTGTCGATAAAGCTAAAAAAAATAAAATAAAATTTCTCATAAATAATCGAATATAATTTTTAACAAAATTTTTATTGTCTTGGATTAAATTTTAGATATAGTATCCTAAAAAAAAATAGAGGGCCTCCAATAATATATCTATTAAACAGACGCCTCGGCTCAAGCAAAAATCTAAAAAACCATTCGAGATTTAATTTTCTTAAAATTTTAGGTGCTCTTCTTTGATAATTTAGGAAAAAATTCATAAAGTTACCAACACATATAAATACTCTATCTGGCAGATATTTTTTAAGTTCAAAAGCAAGTAATTCCTGTTTTGGAGTACCAAGACCTAGAAAAATATACCTTGAATTACAAATTTTTATTTTTTTGATCAAATAGTCTCTATTTTCTACATCAGAAAAACCATTGAAAACAGCTTCAACAAGTAATTTTTTCTTACGACATCGTAACAAGAATTCTTCTTTATTAAAATCTCCACCAACAAATACAACTGAATTTTTTTTCTGAATCAAAATGCTGATAAAATTCTCGTGTATTTCAGTTGAGTCAATTCTTTCAAATTCCCACTTATTAAATAACTTAAGTAAAATGTACAATCCTATTCCCTCTTGATAAAACATAAATTCATTAGTAAGTTCAATTAAAGGGGGATTTTTGTAAAAATTATTGAAAGAATTCTGATTAAAGTAAACAAATACACCTCCTTTGCCACTTTCATACATATCTAAATAAGAATTGATTATTTCAGCCTTTTTTTTAATAAGCTTTTCAATTAGCTGATACATTCCATTCGTCAATTTTTACTAAGTAGAAATTACCAGTTTTTTTTCTAAATATTCCTCCATAAATAAATGGAGACACCAAAATAATATTAGAATCTTTTTCTTTGATAAAATAGTCTTTAAACAATCTGAATCTATAAAATATTGAGTCATTTTTAATAGGATTTTCAAAAGAATAAAAACTCAAATACTTAGGATTTTTTTTATCAAGATATTCTTTCAAATTGCCGGATTTAACATATTTATAATATTCATAACTGTTTATAAGTCCATCACCGTTAATAATTCTTCTATCTGAGAAGAAAGATACTAAACCACTATAGTCAACCTGATAAATTACATCATCTGAAGAAGTTGATTGATTTATTCTCTTTGCAAATTCTAAAGCAGACTCATGATTGTAGTAATTATTTCTGAACACCAATAAGTAAAACAAGTTCATAAAAATTAAAATTGCAACTAAATACTTTGTTTTAATTAAATATTTTAAGACTGTGTAAACCAAAAGCAGAGCGGGAAATAAAGAGTATGTATAGTACCACTCTCTCGCTCCATTATGATTAAAAACAAAATTCACAATTAAGAAAATAATACTGCTATAATAAATGTTTAATATCAGATTGAATTCCTTACATAGTTTAATTTTACCTTTGAAAATATAGTATAATGCACCACTTACAATAATTAGTGCGAGAATTATAAAATCAATAGGATTGCCAAAAGGCGTTGGGAAAAACTTTAAATTACTAATTATGTTCTCAGATAATTTGTATTTACCAGATATCAAAAAGAATTCCCCAAAAACTATTTTATTTATAATCAAATAAATTATTACTGAGAGGAAAGGTATAATTATTAGTTTATAAAAATGTGTTAATAATTTTTTATCATAAGTATAAATAAACACCACTATAGCAATAAAAGAATAAAAGAACAAATCAATTCTTGCAAGAAACAATAATGATAATGATATTGATAAATAAAAATAATCTATTCTGTTGAATTGATGGGATAACAATTTTTCAATAAATAATAAAGTTAAAGTTAAAAAAAATAAAAATATCTGAACTTCTAAGCCGATTAGATAAATAAAAACGAATGGAATCAACAATAATGTAAATGAGAAATAATTATTCTTTGAGATTGAATATATTTTATTAAATCTGAATATAGTATATAAGCATAGGTAACTAATTAATGTATTTAATATAAAAACTATTCTTAGCAGAAATTCTGGCTCTTTATTAAAGAATAACGATACTTTAAAGACCATCCAAAGTAATAATGTCCATAAAGGATGATAACCATTTGTTAAATTTATTCCGTCAAATGTTGAACCATACCCTTTTGCTAAATTCAAAGCTGTTTTTAGATAAAAATATGAATCATCACTTGTGTATTTAATTAAATACTCAATTGGAGCGAAAAACCAAATCAATATCAAAATTATAATATATATATTTACATATGCCATAGTTAAAGTAAACTTTTATAGATTTCTATTAAATTTTTCGTATATAATTCTGGGCTCATTAAGTTAGCTACTTTATCACTTAGATTTTTTGATATTAATTTCTCTGTTTTTTCATCCAATGATAATACCTTTTTGATAACTTCATTAAGATTTTTTTCTCCATAATTAAATAATAAGCCATTGCTCCCATCATCAATGAACTCACTAATTCCACCTACATTTGAACCAATGAACAGAGTATTATAGATTCCTGATTCTAACATTACAAAAGGGAAAGACTCTAATTTTGAAGGTAATATTACATAATCCGATATTCTGTAAAAACAACTAATTTCCTCCAGGGGCTTAATGAATATGAAATTTTTACTGAATTTTGATATTCTCTCTCTTTCTGCATCTGATATGTCTGTAATGAGAATTAGTTTTATAAAATTATATTCAGAAAACAATTTCTTGAAAACTTTTATCATTATATCAACACCTTTAACCTTGTTCCACCTGCCTACGAACAGGAAAACTTTATCATATTTGCTTATTCCAAAAGAACATCTGTCAAAATTTTTATTATCATCAGGACTTATTTTTACAGGATTGTAAATTTGAATAATCCTATATGAATCAACTTTATAATTATGAATTATATTGTCAGCTACTGCTTTACTTACCGCAATTATTTTATCAGACCTGAAACTTAATAATTTAAAGCCTTTTACCAAGCTGTGAACAGTAGTTATTGTTTTAACACCAATCTGGTTTTTAATTAAATTTGATAGTAATTCTGGATACCGGTGATGCGTGTGGATAATATCAATAGAATTTTTAATACAAAACTCTTTTAATTGCTTTAAATTTTCCTTTATAAAAAAAATATTTTTGAATCCTTTTTCAAAATTCATTAAAGAGACATTTACTTTGATATTCTCTAATCTTGTTAAGCTATCGCCTTTGTTAGTCAGGAAAAATAAATTAAAATCTGAATAAGATTGTAATTCTGATAAAACGATAACAATATACTTACTAACGCCGCAGGTGTAATTAAAATCAGGAGAGATGTGTAATAAATTAATTTTTTTTTTCACTTGTCAATTCAAAGTAAAGTTGTTTAAAAAAGTTGATAAAAATTCTTTTACTATACTTATTTTCTATTGCATTTTTGCCGTTATTACCAAGTTTTTTGGCTTTTTCAGGATTGTTGTATAAATCCATTATTAATTTTGCACATTTCTCAATATCACCAAATGGATATACATATCCGCAATTTTCCTGTTCAATTATTTCTCTAATACCTCCAACATCGCTTGATACAATTGGCACACCTTGTTTCATAGACTCCCAGATTGAAAGAGGTAAGCCCTCTGATAAAGAAGTGTACAGCACCAGATCAAAATGCTTTAAATAATATTTTGTATTAGGTACATAGTTAAGAAATTTAACATTATTATTAACTTTCAATTTCTTAGCAAATGCTTTCATATCACCTAATAAAGGACCATCGCCAAATATGAACATATAAATATTTTCATAAGATTTATCCAATAAATATTTTAAGACACTCAAAGAAATATCAACTCTTTTAGTTTTTTCATTTCGAGTAATCATTCCTATCAGAAAATGTGATTGTTTTTTAGAAAGGATTATTTTTTCGATGTTTTCATCTATTTCCGTTTCAGTATCATCTATTGCGGTATTGTAATAATAGGAAAAACTACGAAAAAGTTGGGATTCTCTCTTTAATTCTTCAATATTATTTTTTGATGGAGCAATTACCTTGTTGCAACCTTTAAAGTAAAAAATAATTAAATGAAAAATGTAAAGAATTATTTTTTCTATTAAGTTATAATAAATATTAAAAATAAATGTTCCGTGATAATTGAAGATATGCTTTTTTCTAAAAAAAATATTTAATAGCCCAATTGTTATATAACATTTAGTAGAATGAGTCTGAATAATATCTGGATTATATTTTCTTATTAGTTTTATCGCATTGAACATAAATCTTACAGGAAATTTTTTATTTATGTCTTTGCTTAAATAATATTCAATTTGTAAGTGATTCAACTTTTTTACCGCTTCTTCCCCTCCATCAAAATATATTATGTTTTTAACATTTTCATTTACATTTTTAAATATCATAAGAAGATGATTAAATACCCCATCAGACTTTCCTGTAATATTTTGAGCGAAATGAAAAATAATTACTTCTTTATTCATTATAGAGTTCAGTGTAATTTTTAACCATAAATTCTAAAGAAAATTTATTAACTGAATTTTTCGCTTTTTCATTTATGCTCAAGTTTGAATTCAATAATTTATGAGATATATCATCAAGGTCATTTATATCAACAAGAGTTCCATTCGTATTATCAATAACCTCTCGATTACCTCCATCATTACTTGCAAAAACATTCAAACCGCAAGCAAGAGCCTCCAAGATTACCATATCGAAAATAACTCTTTCTGACAATGAAATGTAAATATTACACATTTTCATTAACTTAATTATATCAATGTTTGGAAGATAGCTGATAAAGTGAACATATTTACCTATTCTTAAAGTGTCTGCTAACTTTATTAGTTCATTTGTTTTATTTCCTGAACCTATACAGATTAACACGCACTTATCCTTTCTTAATTTACACAAATTAGAAAATACTTTTAATATTAAATCAATATTCTTTACCTTAATATGTGAACCAACAGTAATTAACCTAAACTCAAAATTATTTAACCAACCCCATTTTACTGAAAATTCATCATCAATTTCTATGTTGTTAATTAAATTAATGTTAATCCCGTTATGTATAATCTTTATTTGATAATTGTAACTGTTCATATTTAAATCTTCAAAAAATAAATCTTTTGCCGAAATACTTGGAAATGTAATTATATCTACAATCTCAAGTGTTCTTTTTTCTAAATTATTATATCTTTCATAAAGATTTAATAAAGGTCTCCTTTTCCCATAAAACTGAATCATATCATTTACTATTGAACCTTTCGAATGTAAAGAAAGAATAAGTTTTTTTGTGCTATGAGGTTTTTTATGCAATTTGAATAGAGTCCTTATATCGTGTGAATGAATAATATCGTATTGTGAATTAGAAATCTCGCGGGTGATTTTATTTATTGCTTCATTGAAAAAATACTTTAAATATATCGTTGCTGTAAAAAAACTTCTGTATAATTTAATTTTATTAAATATAGCTTGCGTTAAAGAAATTTTCTTCTCGAGGAGTAAATTTCTCATTCTGAGTTTAGTAAAATCCATTAAGCCGTTTTTCGACAGGAAAAAGATATAAAAATCATTTTTGCTTATAGCCCTGATAATTTCGTGAATTATTTTATTGGGACCGCCAGAATTTTCATTTGGCACACCTGATAAAGAAGTAAAAAGTAATTTCTTCATATTAAATTTTTGGAAAGTAATTCAAATATTTTTAATGAACGAGCAATGACATGATGCATATCGTAATATTTAAATTCGGCTAATCGCCCGCATAATATCAAATTATCAATTTTATTTGCTTCTTGATTATACTTTTTAAACAACTCCATATTAGAATCGGTTATAATTGGATAATAAGGGTCTCCATCTTTCACAGAATATTCAAATGAAACTGTTGTAAAATCTGAATCCTGTGAAGTGATTTTTTTGTATTCCGTTACTCTTGTAAAATCTGTTCCTGGTTCAACGTAATTAACTACTGAAACTGGTTGATAAGATTCAACTTTAAAGTTTTTGTATATAAAATTTATTGATCTGTAACTTAATCGTCCATATTTATAATCAAAAAAATAATCTATCGGACCAGTATAAATCATTTTATCGTATTTAATTTCATTGACAACTTTTTTATAATCTGTGTTTAATACTATCTCAATGTTTTTATGACTGAGCATCTTTTCAAAGATTTTTGTATATCCTTCTTTCGGCATAAATTGATATTTATCAGTAAAGTAACGGCAATCATCATTCGTCCTTACAGGTATTCTTCCACATACGGATGGCGACAATTCTCTTGGTTCAAGATTCCATTGCTTTTTTGTATAATGCCTGAAGAATTTTTCAAATAAATCTAAACCAACCTGATTAACAATTATATCTTCTGAATTTTTTATAGGATATCTTCTTTCTCTTACCTTTTCATAAAAAGCTGCAACCTCTTCGTCTGTTTTTAGATCAAGATTGTATAGTTTGTTTAAAGTAATTCTGTTTATTGGAATTGGATAATATTCATCTCCTATTTTAGCCAATACTTTATGCTCATAAGGTATCCATTCTGTAAATTGAGATAGGTAATCGAAAACCTCTTTGCTATTAGTATGAAAAATATGCGGTCCGTATCTGTGAACTAAAATTCCGTATTCATCATATTCATCATAGGCATTACCTGCAATATGCTTTCTTTTTTCAACAATAATAACTTTTTTGTTTAACTGTGAAGCTATTCGTTCAGCAAGCACAGAACCTGCAAAACCTGCACCAACTATCAAATAATCACATTTCATTTTTCTTAAAAGATTTTTTATAAAATATATACATTAAAAAACTTACATAAATTTCAATTGATAATGTTCCAACTGCTGTTCCTATTTCTTTAAATAAACTTGTTAGATTATAAACTACTATTAAACTAAGAAATGCTGAAGTAACAACCACAAATAAAAATTTATTATCTTCTTTCATAGTTAATAAAAACTGAATTCCATAAATATTACTTATTGAAATTATAAAAGGAAGCCAGCTCAATATTTTTAGGATCACCACAGTTTCAGCATACTGTTCACCCAGAATAATCATTACTATTTCTTTAGCAAATATGAATGCAAATAATGAAATTGAAAACATCGGTATAATTTGAAATTTAATTAACTTTTTTTTGAAAATAAGAAAAGATTCAGATGAATGATTATATAAGTAATTCATTCTGGGGAAAACGCTTTGAGATATTGGATTCAATAGCCCCTGTATGGCATATCTAATCTTATCCGCAGCTGAGTAGATACCAACCAGGGTTTCATTTGTCAATGCTCCAAGAATTATAATATTTGTAGTTGTGTAAAAATTTATAGATAATGTTGATAAAAATAATTTCCATCCTACTTTTAACTGATTGAATATATCTGATAAATTAACCGTAGTTATTGAAATCCTGGCAAGCTTAAATCCATAATAAAATGAAAGCATTCCAACTAATAATTGAACAAAACTTATTATTAAAGCATATAATATTAAATCGGATGAACATTTTACAAAAATGAAAATTAAAATAACTCCCGTTGATTTAGGAACTAAATTAATTAATGCCAGTAGCTTTGTTTTCTCCAGTCCTTGATAAAACCATTGAACGTAGAATATATTACCCAGAACAAATAGAAACAGTATTATAATTAAAGTCAAATAGTTTTTTAGTGAACTAATAAATAAAATAATTGTCAAAAAAATTATTCCGGATAAAAGAAGTAAAATAAGTTTGCTGTAAAGAACCGAGAAGAAAGTTTTAGATAAAAAAGCAGTATTATTTCTGTTAACAGATACCTCACGAACTGCAGTTAAATTAAATCCATAATCGGTTATAATAATAAAATAATTTATAATTGCTAAAGCAAAACTTATAATTCCATAGTTAGCAGGTCCCAATACTCTAACTACATAAGGTAAAGTAATAAGTGGGATTAAATAGTTTATAAACTGGACAACTGAAAGTGAACCAATATTTGATAATAAAACTTTATTATTCTGTATTTTTTCTCTGAGATTTACCACAGATGTTTAATTTTTTAGCCAGGAATTAGGATCAACACTTTGACGTCCGTTCCAAATCTGAAAATGAAGAACTCTCCCTTCAAGACCATTACTAACGTATCCAATCACACTGCCGGCATTGACTTTTTGGTTTTCAGATACTTGAATATTTTCAAGATGACCATAAACCGTTCTATAATTGCCTTTGTGTGTAATTATAACTACCGTCCCATAACCTGGTAGCCACTCTATTGCGCTTACAATTCCATCAGACACTGATTTGACCACAGGATCTGTGCATAAAATATCAATTCCATAATTAACCGAGATAGTTTTTAACTTCATATTTTGTTTAGAACCAAAATCTGAAATAATCTTGCCTCTGCTGACAGGAAAAGCTAATCTGCCTTTTAATTCGCTAAATGATACAGAACTCGTCAGGAATTCATTATCAAATATTTTTTCCTCAACAATATCATTTTTCGTTTCAATCTTTTCAGTATTTTTTTTTGCAATTTGCCTGGGTTTCTGAGCTTCTGAAATAAGCTTTTCAATTAAATTCTTAATAGCTATCTCAGATTTCTTTTTATCAGCAATCTGTTTGGATAAAACTGTTCTGTCTTTTCTTAATTCATTCAGTAATTTTTCTTCCGAGTTTAATTTATCTTTCAATAATGATAGTTCTTTATTCTTTTCAGCGGTTAATAATCGCTTTTCTTCAATTTCTTTTGCAAGTTTATTCTGCATAATATTCAATTCGGCAATCTTTGTATTCAAATCTTTAATTTTATTTTGCTGCCGGTTTGAAAAATCACGTAAATATTTAATTCTTAGAATTGCTTGTCTCATATTTTTTGAATTTATAATTGATTCAAGCTCTGAGATTCTGCCATACTTATAATTATATACTGCATACTTTGAATAATCTGATTTAATCTGATTGATCTGATTTTCTTTTAGTTTTATTTCTTCTTTTATTTTATCAATTTGATGAGACTTTGTATTTTCTTCGCTTCTGAGGGCACTTACAATTTTCTCAAAATAAAATTTTTGTTTATTAAGGTTTGCATAATTTGAGTAAGAATTCTTCTCTTTCTTTTGATTGATTTCAAGCTCCCGCTCAAGATTTCTTATCTGATTCCTCAAATCATCAAGTCTTTTAGTCTCCTCTTCGATTTCTTTATTCTGGGAGAGTATTACGAAATCTGTTGAAATTATGAATAAAACTATGTAAAGAATCTTTACCATTTAATTATATCAGCATCATCTGGCAAATTAAAATCTATCGATAAGTTTTTTTTATTAACATAAATTTTCTTGTAATTTATTTCAATTCGCTGTTTCGAGGATTTATTTATTATTATTATCCTGTATGGGACTGCTACATTTTCCATTAATTCAAATTGTGAGAAAGCACCTAAAATTTCAAACTTTGAATCAGCAGATTTTAATTCATAATCAGTAATTCCTAATCTTCTGACATCAATTTTATAATTTGTAATCAAGCCAGTTAGAGAATCAATATAAGAAAGATGATATTTATCATAAATTACATTGAACTCATCCGGTGATTTGTACAACTGATTTGTAAGATTTACTGATCCAGTTAATACATCAATAATATCTTTAAATGGCAAATCAATACGAAAAATATTTTGAAGCACTTCGCTATCAATCTCGCCTGTGTAAGCAGTGTTTGATAATGCATCATAAAAAATAAAATTTTTATTGGTTACTAAAGCCTGACCAAGCTCAATTCCAAAAGGACCTAAAATATTCAGGAGAATAGAATCCGGTTTAACCAAAACAACTCTGAAATTTGCTGAATTTTCCAAAGTGGGGGTGTTAACCACCAAAGTACCATTTCCCTCAAAATTTTTAATTCTTCTTCTATTAGCTTCTAATTTATTAATTAACCTATCTACAGATAATATTTCTACATCGTCATCTGGTCTTGAAGGGACACAACTCAAAAAAGTAACTGTTACAGTCAGAAAGAGGATTACTCTGAAAAGATAAATCGATTTCAAATTTCACCTTTGATTATTTTTTGTTCAATATCTGTTTTGGTAGGGTCAATTTCTAAAGCTTTTTTCCATAATTCAACAGCTCTAGTTTTATTGCCCAATTTGAACTCTATATCACCTAAATGATCAGTAATTACAGCACTTTCACTTCCAACTTCAATAGCTTTTTCAACAAAATATTTTGCTTCACTATATCTTCCGAGTTTATATAATATCCAACCTTTTGTATCTAAAAATGCGGAACTCAATGAGTCTTTATCTAAAGCGATATTGACCATATCCAAAGCACGTTCGAGTTGTATTCCTCTTGTTGAAAGAGAATATGCATAATTATTATTTATTATTGCATCATCAGGGCTAATAGACAAAGCTCTTTCATAAAGACTATCACTTTTATCATAAAAACGTTTTTCGTTATAAATCATAGCTAACGTGCCTAAAACATTAACTTCATCAGGGCTTAAAGATAATGCTCTTTCCAAATAAATTATTGCAGAGTCTTGCTCTTTTAATTGGCTTAATGTGTAAGCATAAGCACTAATTGTATTTACATCCCGCGGATTAAGATCAACTGATCTTTTTAGGTATTTAGCCGCTGAATCGTTTTTACCCAATTGAGCTAAAGACAATCCCAGAATGAAATTTATATAATATTCATTTGGGAAAAGCTCTATTGCCTCTAACATTATTTTTTCAGCTTCGTAATATTTTTTATTATCGAAGTGAAGAGCGCCTAATCTAACCCAAGAATCAACACTCCAGTTAGCATTTTCGGTTACATATTTAAAGTATTCTATTGCTTTGTTATTTTCACGTTGATTTATAGCGATTGCCCCCAAAACTAACTTAATCTGCCAATAGCTGGAATCTTTATCTAATTTATTGAAAATCATTTTTGAAATTGGTAATGCAGAAGAATCACGAAATGATTTTTCGAAAAAGAAATATCCAATGTCCATCTTTGATTGGAAATCAAGCTCTTTGGAATCAATAATTAATTCAATTTCATTATAAACTTTTTCCCAATTCTTTTCAGTTAGGTATAACTCTATTTTCCTTTGTCTTGAAGAAATATCATCTGGATTTAGTTCAAGAAGTTCATCTATCATAACAATTGCTTCAGAATTTCTATTCTGAATCAAGTACAAGTCAATCAGATTTTTTATAATTGATTTATTACCGGGATCAATTTTAAGTAATCTTTCAAGAGTTATGATTTCATCACTAATATTTCCAAGTCTTCGGTGCAAATCTGACATTCTTGCTAATATACTCCAGTCTGAGCCAATCATTTTCAACAACTTTTCATATAATTCTATTGCACTTAATGGACGATCTTGTTCAAGAAAGACAGCAAGTTTGTATTGTAACTGATAATTATTTGGAAATTTTTCGACTGCAGTTTCTAAAACTTCTACTGCTGATTTTTTCTGATTACCCAAATTGTAAATATCAGAGAGAAGAATAAAATAGTCTGCAACAGTTGAATCTAATTCAATAGCTTTATTTGCAAATTGAAGTGCTAAATTTAATTTATTATTGTACAAATTAGCTTTGGCAAGCGAAAAATAAATACCTGCAGAAGTATCATATAAAATCGCTGTTTCAAATTTCTTTAATGCTAAACTATAGTCTCCTTTTGCCAATAATATGTTTCCATCAATCACATTTTCCAGAGCTAATCTTTTCCTTTCCTTTTCAGATAAGTAATTACCGAAGCTATCCTCTTTTTTGACTATATTTTCAGAAGAAGAAGCACAGCCTGAAAGAATTAGAGCAAGTGTTATAGATATAATAAATTTTATAATAGTCGAATTCATAATTGAAAATATATCTATCTGATAATGGAATAACAAGAGAACTAAATTATCTCAAAGTATTATATTTCAATGAATAATATTTAATAGAAAATGTTTTTTATATCTGAAAGAAAAAATTTACTAATTTTTATAAATGATTGAATCGATTAAAAAAGCGGAAAACACATTAAAAAAATTCTTTGGTTTCAATGAATTTCGTCCCTCGCAAAAAGAAATCATAGAAAAAATTACTGATTCTCAGAATGTCCTGGCTGTTATGCCAACAGGTGCTGGCAAATCAATTTGCTATCAAATTCCTGCATTAATGTCAGATAATTTTTCGATTATAGTT
Source organism: uncultured Ignavibacterium sp. (assembly GCA_937942875.1). Taxonomy (GTDB): domain Bacteria; phylum Bacteroidota; class Ignavibacteria; order Ignavibacteriales; family Ignavibacteriaceae; genus Ignavibacterium. The sequence goes on from CALEBT010000011.1 coordinate 94,108, forward strand.
TCACCATTAATTGCTCTGATGAAAGATCAGGTAGACTCATTAAATAAAAATCAAGAAGTTGCAGCATTTATAAACAGCACACTTGAATGGTTTGAAATTGAAAAAGTCTTTCAAAAGTTAAACAGCAAAAAAATAAAACTTCTTTACCTTGCTCCTGAAAGGCTTGAATCAAAAGAATTTGCCGAAAGATTAAAAACACTGAATCCTGATTACCTGTTTATTGATGAAGCACATTGCATCAGTGAATGGGGACACAATTTCAGACCAAGTTATACCAAGTTAAAAAACTTTATAGATTATCTTGGAATTAATAAAGTTTCTGCCTTCACTGCAACAGCTACTCCAGAAGTGATTTCAGATATTATTGAACAACTGAGTTTGAAGAATCCGACAATTATAGTTAAGGGTTTCGAAAGAGATAATATTTCAATCAATATTTTTAACACTTCAAAAAAGAAAGAAAAACTGTTAGAAATATTAAATGTTAATCCAACTCCCGCTCTTATTTACACCTCAGTAAGACGTAAAGCGGAATTGATAAATCAATTTTTGAATCTTAATAAATTCAATTCAGAGTTTTATCACGCAGGGCTAAACCCGATAATCAGAAAAAAAATCCAGGAGGAGTTTATCGAAGGTAATATTCCGATTATTGTTGCCACTAATGCTTTTGGGATGGGAATAGATAAAAGCGATATTCGTACGGTAATACATTATGACATTCCCTCTTCTATTGAAAGTTATTATCAGGAATTCGGAAGAGCAGGAAGAGATGGAAAACAAGCAAACGTTTTTCTTCTCTTTAAAGAAAGAGATACAGATGTTCATAAATATTTTATTAATAATTCTTATCCGACCAAAGAAATAATTCAAAGCGTTTATAATGGTATCTGTGACTCTGTTCAACTTGCAGTTGGAAATATCTTGACTACCGAAATTCCAGTTAACTATGATTATCTTAAAAGTTACGTCAATAAAAAGATTACTCAGGCACTAATTCATTCTTCATTAAAATATTTAGAAAAGGCAGAATATCTTAAAATTAACTCTGGTTTAATGACCTCTGATTCTATGATTTTTCTTGAGACTCCTGAGAAAGTAAAGAAATTTGTAAAAAGTGTTTCAAATCCGGAATTAAAATTACTGATTTTATTTCTGGTAAGAACTTACGGGAATAAAATTTTCAGTTCAAAAGTCAGAATTGATTATAATTCAATCGAAACAAACACTGGTTTGAGTGCTGAAGCGCAGAAACTTCATTTAAATTTTTTAAAAGATTTCGGAATAATTGATTATTATCAATTTGAAGGCAAAGAAACTGTTACTTTATTAAAACCACGAGTGACAAAAGAAAATTTAAAGCTTGATTACGCCCAGATTAGTAAATTCTATTTAATGGCTTCAGCTAAATTAGAAAAGATGAAAAACCTGGTTTTTATAAACGATTGCAGATTTAAGTACATTCTGAATTATTTCGGGCAGAATACAGAAAATTATTATTGCGGAAAGTGCGATAATTGCAATAAAATTGGCTCAACAAAAATTGACCTTTTAGAATTTACTGAAAGTGAAAAAGAAATAAATGAAAGTAATGAAGAAGTTTTTGAACATCTTGAACTATATAACAGACTCGTTCAGCTAAGATTAAAAGTAGCTAAAAAACTTATGCAAACTCCAAATATGATTTGTCCTGATTTTGTACTATCAAGAATTTCAAAACTAAAGCCGGATAATAAACTGAAGTTGATGACAATTGAAGGTTTTAACTTAAGAATGTTCAATAAAATTGGTGAAGAAATACTTCAGGAAATCAAAGACTATCTTGAATCAAATAAAACTCCAACAGAAAGAAAAATTCCTGATAACATAATTGAGACTTATAATCTGATAAAAAAAGGTTATAGTCTCAAAGAAATTTCAAAATTAAGAAGTCTTGACGAAGCAATAATTTCAATGCAGATTGAAACACTTATTTCAATCAATACGGATTTGGAATTAGAAAAAATAATTTCCAAAAAGAAAATTGATGCAGTTAAAAGATTTTATAATGAGGGAATCAGAGACTTGAAAATGATTAAAAAGAAAATATTTGAAGAAATGAATTTGGAATGTAATATTTCAGAGATTAGAATTGCACTTGCTTGGATAAGAAAAGAACTTTCTAATTAAGAAATGAGGAATCAGGTTTTGATTCAACGTATTTTATTGCTTTTTGGAAAAATTGTTCCCATAACTCAGGTTTAGAATTATAGTATTCGATCATCTTCTGATAATCTTCTCTTTTAATTCCGTGTTGTTTGAAAACATTATTTTTATATTCTTCAAGCATTTCAGAATGATTATGCAGAGAGTCGGGAAATGAAATTAAATCTATATAAACGAGCATAAATTTATCTTCATCAACGGGAGGTTTTTCTTTACAGGAAAAGAGAAATATTAGTAACGAAAGGATTATTAAAAAATATTTCAATCTACTTCATTCTTTTACTTGCTTCGAAAAGGATTCGTTTTTCTCTTTCGGTTAGATTTTGGTAACCAGTTCTGCTTATCTTATCAAGGATTTCGTCTATTTCCTGCTGAGTTATAATATCTTCTTCTTCAATGTCTCTGTATTTAATCTCATCAAGGTCATCGTTTCTTCTTCTGGTTGAGGATGGTGTATAAAAATCTTCGTATTGATTTTTATAACTTTTCTTATAAAAGTACTCTTTTCTGAAAACATTCTTTAATTCAATATTGAAATTTTTATCAAAAAGCAGATATAAAAATCCGAACAATGCTCCGCCCAAATGAGCTAAATGCGCTACATTACTTTCAACTGAATTTATTGCTAAAAATTCGAAAACAATCAGAAAGCCAATTAAATATTTGGCTTTTACAGGGATAAGGAAATAAAGGAAGATATATCTATCAGGAAATAGTAGTGCAAAGGCTACCAAAACACCAAAAACTGAACCTGATGCGCCAATAGTAACTGCAGGAGTACTTCCCAAAAGTGGAGATACGAATAGGTGAAGTAATCCTGCAGAAACACCAGCTAATAAATAAAAAATCAAAAATTTCTTTGAACCAAAAATATTTTCTATCTCAGCGCCAAACATCCAAAGACCAAACATATTAAACAGAATATGGCTAAAATTTCCGTGCATAAACTGATAAGTAATTAATTGCCAAATCTGAAAATTAAACGGATTCCCTGGAAAATCGCCAACTAAGATTGGATTTAGAGCGAACCATCTGTTCAGGATATAAACAGCAGGTAAACCATTAAATACAATATTCTGCATTATGATTTGAACAAAGAAAACTGCTGCGTTGATAATCAAAAGATTTTTGATTACCGGCGGAAACAAATTAAATCCGAATAATCCCCTTGGTTGATAATAATTACTCAAATTTTATCCTTTATTTATTCATCATTTAATGCTGCAACACCCGGAAGGATTTTGCCTTCAAGAAATTCTAAAGAAGCTCCGCCACCGGTAGAAACGTGAGAAACTTTTTCTTTCAATCCGGCTTTAGCAATTGCAGCAGCAGAATCACCGCCACCGATGACGGTTATAGCACCATCTGCCGTTGCTTCTGCTAAACTTCTTGCAATTTCAAAAGTCCCTTTAGCAAAATTATCCATCTCAAAAACACCCATTGGTCCATTCCATACAATAGTTTTTGATTTCAGAATTTCATCCCTGAATAATTTAACTGTTTCAGGTCCAATATCTAATCCCATTTTATCTGCAGGTATATTATCAACTTTAACAACCTCTGATGGAGAATCATTATTAAATTCAGTTGCGACAACAATGTCAACAGGAAGTAAAAATTTTACACTCGAGTTTTGAACCTTTTCTAAAATTTCTTTCGCCAGCTCAATTTTATCTTCTTCTAACAGCGATTTACCAATTTCTTTTCCCTGAGCCTTAAAAAAAGTGAAAGCCATACCGCCACCAATAATCAGAGTATCAACTTTATCAATTAAATTGTTGATCACATCAATCTTGCCTGAAATTTTAGCACCACCAAGAATTGCCGTGAATGGTCTTTTCGGATTAGCAATAGCTGAACCTAAATAGTCAAGTTCTTTCTGCATTAAGTATCCTGCAACAGAAGTTGAGACATATTTTGTAATACCCTCTGTTGATGCGTGAGCACGATGAGCACTGCCAAATGCATCGTTTACGTAGATATCAGCCAATTCAGATAATTTTTTCGCAAACTCAGGATCATTCTTTTCTTCTTCAGGATGGAACCTGACATTTTCAAGTAATAATACATCACCATCCTGCATTTGATCTACCATTGCTTTTACATCATCTCCGATACAATCAGGAGCCAGTTTTACTTCTTTGCCTAATAATTCTGATAATCTCAACGCAGCAGGTTTTAAACTGTATTTAGGATTTGGTCCACCTTTTGGTCTTCCTAAATGACTTGCCAGAATTGCTTTTCCACCATCACTAATAATTTTTTTAATCGTAGGAAGAGATTCAACTATTCTGATATCATCAGTTACATTCAGGTTTTCATCTAAAGGGACATTAAAATCAACCCGGACAAATACTCTTTTGCTTTTAAGATTTATCTTATCAATGCTTAATTTATTCATACATAATCCTGTAATTTGTTTAAGAATAAAGACTTCAGAGAGTAAAGCTTTCACAATACTCTCTGAGTAAAGTTTACATTTTAGATAATTTCATTAAAAGGTCAACACATCTGTGTGAATAACCCCACTCATTATCATACCATGATACAATTTTGAAGAACCTCTTCTCATCCTTGAAATTATTTTGAAGAGTTGCCAGAGAATCATAAATGGAGGATCTTTCATCATGATTGAAATCAGTAGAAACTAATTCTTCATTACAATAACCAAGTATTCCTTTTAAGTAAGATTCAGAAGCATTTTTCAACAAAGCATCAATTTCTTTAATTGAAGTTTCTTTAACAGTTCTGAAAGTAAGATCTACAACAGAAACATTTGCAGTTGGCACTCTGAATGACATTCCGGTTAATTTACCTTTTACTGCAGGAAGAACTTCTCCAACCGCCTTTGCAGCACCTGTGGTTGATGGAATAATATTGATAGCAGCAGCTCTGCCGCCTCGCCAGTCTTTTTTCGAAGGACCATCTACTGTTTTTTGAGTTGCTGTATAAGCGTGAATAGTGGTCATTAAACCAGTTTCGATACCAATCCCTTCTTTCAATAAAACGTGCACAACCGGAGCTAAACAGTTTGTAGTGCAGGAAGCATTTGAAATAATAGTGTGTTCTGGTTTTAGTTCATCATCATTAACTCCTATAACCACAGTTTTAACATCTCCCTTACCCGGAGCAGTAATAATGACTTTTTTTGCACCAGCGGTTAAATGTCCTTTTGCTTTTTCAGAATCTGAAAATAATCCTGTAGCTTCAAATACGTAATCAACACCCAGTTCTTTCCATGGAAGTTGTGAAGGTTCTTTAGTAGCCAGTAAACAAAGAGTCTCTTCACCATTTATCACCAGAGTGTCCTCTACTTCCAAATCTGGTTTACTTTTCTTAGAGTAAATTTCACCATTAAATTTTCCGTGAACAGAATCGTATTTAAGTTGATATGCAAAATATTTTGCATCGTTGCTTACATCCACAACTGCAACTAAATCAACTTCTTTTCCGAGTAAATTTTTATCTGCTAACACTCTTAAAATTAGTCTTCCGATTCTACCGAATCCATTGATTGCTACTTTAACGGGCATATTTTGTCTCCTTGATTAAATTATAATTTTTGGCGAGTAAAGTTAGAGAAATAACGAAAAATTATCAATCTGAAACTAATGATAAATTAACGGCTTGATTGCTATTTAATTTTCTATTAAAGTTAAATGAAACTTATAAAAATTTTGTTAAATCAAGTTATCGAATTTTATTATTTAAGATAGAATAAAATCCTGCCAAAGTGTAGTTTCTAAATAGTAGATCAACAATTCATAATATTATTAACATCAATAAGGTAAATAATTTTTAGTTTTAAGCGTAAACTCAGGAATAAACTATCTCTCCTCCTTTAAATACCTTTAGCTTACCCGGTTCAAATTTTAACCAGTTCTCATCTGTCAAAGGATGTGAAGCAATTATATAACCTGACTGAAATGGGGATTTTTCTTCAGCTAAATTAATCTCATAGTCTTCATCAAGTAACCTAATATATGAAAAGGGTGTTTTTCTTTGTACATAACTTAAACCGTTGTATCCATTCTTATCGAAGTAACAAAAAAGATACTCGCCATCACTCATA